>MFFY01000045.1:0-3689 GCA_001778055.1 Candidatus Falkowbacteria bacterium RIFCSPLOWO2_12_FULL_45_13 | reverse complement strand
ATTATCAATCAGCCAATTTTCAATGAGCAAAATTTTTGTCATTTCGAACCGTAGCGCAGCGGAGGCGAGAAATCTATAATATTCTCCCATCAGCGCCAGCCCGTATTATAGATCTCTCCCCGCCAACCGGTGGATCAAGATGACAAAGATGCCTGATTTTAAGAATTAAAAAATTTTTTTCGTGGACGTCGCAAAGTATTGCTTTTTTTAGCGCAGATGCTATAATTCATATTAAATCACCGTTTAAGGTGTTGTTTATTTTATCATGGCTATAAATAATAAGACAATTTTACTGGTGGAAGACGATGCCACGATCAGCTCAATTTATAGGGCTAAATTTGAGGCCGATGGCTTCAAAGTTTTAACCGCCATAGACGGGGCCAGCGGGCTGGAGTTAATTAAAAAGGAGGCGCCGGATATAGTTATGCTAGACGTGATTTTACCCGGCCTGGACGGCTTTTCGGTTTTGGAAGAAGCCAAAAAGGACAAGTCCACCAAGGATATCCCGGTAGTCATGCTGACGAATCTGGGCACGCCGGACGATAAGATTAAGGGGCAGAAAATGGGCGCAAAGGATTATTTTATTAAAGCCAGCTTGACTCCCGGCGAAATCAGCGAAAAAATAAAAGAAATTTTAAAGATTAAAAAGATTAAATAGACTTGTTGCTTAATAATCTTTCGGCTGTAATTTGAAATTTCCGCTGCAAAATAAGAAAAGCTCCTCTGCTTATATTAGTCTATGAACATCGTCGCTTTTCTAATTTTTCTCTGGAAATTTTTTCATTTCGCGACGCAATCTTATTAAGCAACCAGTCTAATAATTAACATCGTCTTTTGATGAGGAGAAAATATATGGATCATCCTAAAAAAGAAAGGACTTTAGTGATTATCAAACCAGACGGCTTGCAGCGATCTTTGATAGGGGAAATTATTAGCCGCTATGAAAGAACCGGCTTGAAGCTTATCGCCATGAAGATGGTAACGCCAACCCAGAAAATGGCGATTGATCATTATTACGGCGTGGGCGGCGATGCCTGGCTGGAGGAAGTCGGCCGGAAAGCGCGGGCGGCCTATGAAAAGAAAGGCTTAAAATCTCCTTATAAAACTAATCTGGATAACGGCCGAGCCGTGATGATGGCCAACGCCAAATATTTAAGCTCCAGTCCGGTGATCGCCATGGTTTGGCAGGGTAATGGCGCGGTCGGACTGGTGAGAAAAATCACCGGCTCAACCGAACCTCAATCCTCGGACGTGGGCACCATCAGAGGGGACTTTACGCTGGATTCTTACGCCATGGCCGATTTGGACCAGAGAAGCGTCAGAAACTTGATTCATGCTTCCGGAACTCAAGAGGAAGCGGAAAAAGAAATAAAATTTTGGTTTAAAAAAGATGAATTGCATAATTACCGCCTGATTCAGGAGCAGATATTGTATGATGTCAATTTGGATGGGTTGAAAGAATAATTTGACAAAAAAAGTAAAGTTCGCTAGCATTATATTTATATGAATAACATAGCCACTAAACCAAGCATAAAAATTAGCGCCATTATTATTAGCGGCATTATCGCTCTTGGTTCGGGGTGGCGCGAAACGATTTGATAAAAAAGAAATTTAAGATAAAAGCCGCCCCGTAACCAGGGGCGGCTTTTTTATATCATTCTTTTATAAATTTGATTGCCGCCAACGGCCAACGAACCAGCTTCTTTGACCGTCTGCGGTAATCAAAGAATCAATCTTTATTAAGGAGGAACTAAAAATGAGCGGTAGACTTTTTACTGTCAAAGAAAGAACGTTGATGGTTGTTAACATTACGGAAGCCAACGGGGCAAGCCATAGCGAAGTTGGAGGGGTGATGGTAGTAGTGATGGTTGGCGATAAGTCGTGGCGTGTCAACAAAATATGAATATTTATGGCCGGCTCTTGCTTTTTATATAGTTTTTGCTATAATTATCCACAGGTAGGTTATCGCTTCGCGAGCCCCGCTATGTTATCGCTTCGCGACCGGCGCTACAAATGCCGGACATGCGAATAATGGTGCACATACGAATTTAAGTTTGAACGGAAGTTTCCGTTATGAAATCTGCGGCATTTATTGATAATAATTATGTATAAAACCATACAAAAAACTGCTTTATTCTTTAGTTTTTATTGGTTCTCGCTCGGGAGAGCAGTTTTTTGTGGTGTTTTAACCAATTGATAAAGTTAAAACTCACTAGGGAAAACGAAAACTGGCTCTCCGCAAGAGAGCCAGTTTTGAAATCCAAACGTTCTTTTAAAACAAGTCGTTACCGCCTAGCCGGCAATTTGAAGATTTGGCTTTGAAGGGCCGGCGGGGCGGTAAGGGCGAAACACAGCTAACAACAAACAGCGGAAACCTATGATGGAACTAAATGAAAGAATTGAAGAATTCAGCCACCTGTTGGGGCAAGAAGGCGAGCAGACGGTTTGTCAGTGCACGCCTTGCTACGCGGTAAGGAATTCTGGCGGTAAAAAAATTCTCGGCGAGGAAATCGGCACAGTAGTGCCGAGCCAGTCATTTTCCGTCAGAAGCCTTATCACCGTTGAACATAAAGGCCGTCGGCTGGTGCTAGCCACGCTGTCAATCGGCTCTTCGGAAAGCGGAGGAGAATTCGCCAGAATCAGGGCGATCTATATTAAGGATCAGAACCCGGCGTACTAAACGACAAAACCAATAAATCGGAGGAAGAATGAATGAACAAACGATCAAGGTGGCGGTTAGCGGATTCCATGCCGCCAAGGTGGGCCACGACAAACGGCGGAAGTCGGCTGCAGCCAAAAAATTAGCCCAAGCAGCCGCTGAATTTTTGGGCGCTGGTAAAAGCCCGGCTGATTTGGCCAGAATGTTGTCGGCAGAAAAATAGTTGACCGTAAACTAAAAAAAATCAGAAAGAACATGGAAACATCAAAGAGTTCAGGCGTGGCGGCAAACGGAGGATCAACTAACCAAGGTACGACCAAAAAGGCCGTAGTCAGCAGGAACATCGCGCGCGCGACCTGGCCGCGTAGCTCAACATAGGCCGGGGTGGGAGGTTTACCCCGAGCATCTTCGGCCTGATACAGGCTTATCTACCATCCAGGTAAAAGCCACCAGGGATAACCAAGATTGATCCTTGTAATTTGTTTCACACCCGACGAAGCATCACGCGACGTCGGGTCTTTTTTGGCTTAATGTTTTCTTAATAATTTGGTAATAGTATGGTATAATTAAAATGTATATGAGATGATCTTTAAAAAGTATTTTAAAATCATCTATAGAAAAGCTTCACTAAGACTGAACAAGTTTTGGATTACAAGAAGTTGGCTGTCAATATTTCTTTAGGCCGTGGCCTAAAGGTGCGACAACAAGGGTAAAATTTATGCTTATCCATATTTAGGCAAAAACTTGAATTTGTTTAAGCTGATAACTCTGTTTTTACAGGGACCCATTACGTAACAGCCAATTCTTGGTCAGTTACGCCCCGGAGATCGGGGCAATTGGTGAAGCTTTTTTATTTGCCAAAATTTGGTAAATTAGTTTAAGATTATGATATAATAATAATGTATTTAAATTTATTTCGGGCTGTAGTATAACGGTAGTACGCATGCATGGGGTGCATGTAGCCCGGGTTCAATTCCCGGCAGCCCGACCATTCAAGACAAGTCAAATTTTCGGGAGAGGTTGCCTCGGG
>MFFY01000044.1:1761-6153 GCA_001778055.1 Candidatus Falkowbacteria bacterium RIFCSPLOWO2_12_FULL_45_13 | reverse complement strand
GCTGAACTTCTTGACCCAGCCAGCCATCAGCCAGAAGCTGAAGCGCCTGGAGGCGGAATTCGGCGCTTCCCTTTTGGCGCGCAGCGGTAAAAGAATTGAACTGACAAAGGCGGGCAAGCTCCTTTATGAAGAAAGCCGGAAGATTTTTAACGCCTATCAGGGCCTCCGCTCGCGCCTCAAATCCCTGGCGGGCGTTGTTCAGGGAACGCTTAAAATCGCCACCATCTACAGCATCGGGCTCTACGAACTGAATCCCTGCCTGAAACACTTCCTGAAAAAATTCCCGGCTGTCGATCTGGACGTCAGTTTCAGCCATTCGCCAAAGATCTACCAGGACCTGTTAGAGCGCCGGATCGAGATCGGCTTTGTCGCTTACCCGAAAGAGCACTCGCGCCTGAAAATCCTCCCTTTTAAGAATGACAATTTAATCCTGGTCACCCCGCCCCGGCATCCTTTGGCCCGTCATAAGCAAATAAAAATAAACAAAATCTCCGGCTTCGAATTCATCGGCTTCAAAAAAGACATCCCGACCCGCGTGGCCCTCGATAAAATTTTTAAAAAATATCACGTTGAAGCAAAAGTTAAGCTGGAGTTTGACAATATTGAAACCGTCAAGCAGGCGGTTGAGATCGGCGCGGGCATCTCCATCCTGCCTTCAGTCACCGTCAAAAAAGAAATTGATCACGGCCTGCTGAAAGGAGTGCATTTTTCCAACGTCCGCCTGCCCCGGCCGCTGGCCGCCATAATCAGAAGAACTGAACCACTTTCTCCGCCAGCCGAAAATTTCATCAAGGAGCTGGGCAGCGCTCAAACTCAAACCAAACCACTTGACGCTAGATAAATCCAATGCTATGATGGCGCCTCAATTTAAAAGGGAGAGAAAAATGAAGAAAACAAAAGGTATCATTAGTTTAGTTACAGGTCTAATCTTGCTTATTTCCGTGATATTTTCTGTGACCGGCTGTGTTACACCAGGCTTAGAAGAAGCGGTGTTGGATTATATCGATTATATCCTTGGTTTTTATTCTTACCCAACCATTTATATAACCGATGGAGGATCTAATTTTTCTAACCCCTATGATCCAGTTACAGGAACAAATATTACCAATGCAACAGTGACGGTTTCCAATGAAACCACCGGGGTCTCAACTACCGCCGCCTATGTCGCTGCCTCTCCGCGGGGGTATTATAAACCCACTGCCAATTTTTCACACAATCCTGGAGAAAGAGTTTCTCTCACTGTTATAACCACTAACGAGACCATCACCGGAAGCCCGACGGTTACCCCGGATCCCGTCTATTCGAGTCTAAGTCCTACCAGCGGGGCAACCGCCACTCTTCCATTTACCATAAGTTGGGATGTTACGCAGGGAACCTATGAAGCATCCCACACCTGGGTTTGGATCAACGACGCGAGCGGGTCAAGCGCTGAGGCAAAAAATTATCAGGAAATTGTCCCCATCTCAACAAAATCGTTGCAAATTACTTCTGCTGAGGTACAGGCCGGGATATATACCATTGGAGTATTTGGTGTTAATACGATGACTATCAGCAGGGCAAAATCAGGATCAATCGTGTATGTAGACGGCGGTGGGACAAGCACTTATTCCAGTAATGTTATGGTTCAGTAAACACCTTCTTTAACGTGGCACTTGGCGCAATTCTTGGCCACCGCGAAAGCTTTCCCCTTCTCTTTATGGCAGACGGCGCAGAATTTGCCTTTATTGATAGCCGCCATGGTTACTTTGCTCGTTCCCGCTTTTTGTTTGAAGATCGCGGGATGGCAAGCCTTGCAGGTAGTTCCTTTAACAGCCATATGTTTACCGTGATCAAAAACCGTCGGCGCTAGAGTTTTGCCCTTAAAAGTGATTTTTTTATCAAAAGCCGCGTAAGACGCGCTGGCTAAAATAATTAATGTTAGAAACAATGCAACTTTTTTCATCAATTCACCTCCTTCTAACTTTTAAATTAAACAAAATACTATTTTTTGCCCAGAAATGGCGCTGCTTTCAAAGTTTCGGCTGGCACTCTGACTTCTGATCCAGGCAAAGTATCCCTGATCCCAATTTCGCCGTTCTTCAGCAAAACGTGGCAGGTCAGACAGCTCCCATTGTATTTCGGGGTAAAATATTTCGAGGTCAGGTGGATCTTGTGCAAGACCCGCTTGAAAGCAATGCGGCTATTGGAAGAGGCATGACAGGTCAGGCATTCATTGACCGTCCATTCGCTAATTTTCCAGTCTTTTCCCAACTTTTCCAGGTCCGGGTGCCCTTTTTGCTTCATCGCCTCAACAACTAAGCGGACATCCATTTCCGGCATTTTTACGTGACAGGAAGCGCAAACCCCCTTCCCGGTATTTTTCGCGCTCGCCACGGCGGCAAACATGACCGAAACCAGTAACAGGACGAACAGTAAACCCACTTTCTTCATTTTTATCCGCTCCTTATTTTTTACTTACAACTGACAACTGACAACAAACAACTCACTGGGTGTAACTATGCAAGCCGGAAAATAAAAAGCTTACGCCAAGGTAGGTGAATATCACGGCCAGGAAACCGATGACCGCGAACCAGGCGGCGATTTTTCCCTGCCAGCCCATGACGAGGCGCGCGTGCAGGTAGCCCAGATAAATCAGGGTAGTGATGAGCGACCAGGTCTCTTTGGGATCCCAACTCCAGTAGGTCCCCCAGGCCTGCTCCGCCCAGACGGCGCCGGTGATGATGACCAGAATCATAAAAGGGAAGGCAAAAGCGATCAGACTGTAAGTCAACTCATCCAGTTTTTCTTTGGCCGGCAGCCATCTGGCCTTATATTTATCCTTGACCAGATAGAGAACCGCCGTGCCGAAAGAAACAGCGAAAATGCCGTAGGCGACTATTGCCACGCCCACGTGCGCCAGCAGCCAGTTGCTCTGGAGCGCCGGCATAAGCGGCTCGATCGCCTTATTCAAAGTTGAAGCGTAAAGCGCGGCGAGAAACGCGATCGGCGCCGCCGCGGTCGCGGCGGCTTTAACATTATATATGTAATTGACGATCAGGATGATCAAGGCGATCCCCCAGGCAAAGCTGGTCATCGATTCATAAAGGTTGGCAAAAGGGAGGCGGCCGGAAGCGGAGATCCTCGCGCCAAGCGAAATTGTGTGCAGAATAAGGCCGACAACTAAAAATAAAATTGCTGACCTATCTAGCATCGCTTTTTTGAAAGCGATAAAAAGGAAACCAGCGATCATGGCCGCGAAATAAGCGCTGGCCGCGAAAATTAAAAAGTTTGCTTCAATGTTTAACATACAACACCATTCCAACACCGACCGTTAAAAGGAGAAACCCGAGGTAGACGACCCAGACCCCGGGATCTTTTTTTACCTGCAAACCAGTATACTCCACCGCGCCAAGCAGTTTCAAGGTGTATTTGCCCCACTTTAACGGCTTGCCTTTTACCAGCCAGCCGATATTTTCGATCATGGCCAGCGGCTCGTTCGGTTCATAATTTTCAATCGGCCTCCCGTGCAGGACATGCAGGTCAGGAAACATCTCGACGACATGGAACCTCTGTCCCGTCGGCGTATAATAGGCGCAGCAGGCATCTTTGGATATCCGACTGCGCTCGATTTTCCCGCCCGGGCCTCTGATTTCGAGCCAGCCGGTCAAGCCGTAGCTTGATTGATAAAATTTAAGCCCCTTATAAGAGAGCGGGTCATTGACCGAGATGGTCTTGCGCAAAACTTCCCGGCCATTTTCCCTGACCGAAAGATCGGAAGTGTACGCCAGCGGCCGCCCCTGCGCGTCAAATTTGGCGTTGAAATCGTTCAAACGGACTGAAAAGAGCCCGCCGGGCGCGAGAAAATCTTTTCCTTTTTCAATTTGCGCGTAACCCGAGAAGCCGGCCACGCCGCCATAGATCACCCCAAGGTAAATAACAAGGACGCTTAAATGCGAAAAAAATGAGCCCCAGTGATACAGCCCATCTTTCTCCTTGAGCAGTTTTATCAGGCGGTTGCAGCTGCAAGCAAAGAGCGAAAGGCCGAGCAAGCCCAATATAATATAAAAAAATGGCGCGGCGTACAGGTTGGTAAGATTTAAAAAGCCAAAAAAGCGGGAAAAGACTTCACCGTACAGTTTAAGATAAACTTCCGGCGCTTCTCTCTGCGGGATTACCGTCCCCAGTAAAGAAACCGCCGCCAGGATAACCAGCAGGACGACCGCGAACACGTTTGAAGAAAACAAACTCCAAATTCTTTCCAATAATTGTTGGGTTGACAAAACATTTTTCATTCAATATAATCCTTAGTAGAGTGAATTAAATCACAAAACAAAAAACATGTCAAACCCTTATGCCGATTTCGCGCACATTAAAAGACTGCTGATCATCATTGTCGTCGTCGCGATCGGTTTT
>MFFY01000044.1:647-1748 GCA_001778055.1 Candidatus Falkowbacteria bacterium RIFCSPLOWO2_12_FULL_45_13 | reverse complement strand
GATTTTTATGAGTTTGGGCATTATCGCGGCGGTTCCGTCACGGAAAACATGGCCCGGCCGCTTCGCTATGCCGGCAGCCTGTCATGTAAAGACTGTCACGAAGAAAAGCATCTCTCCTGGTCTAAGTCGCGCCACAAAACCGTGAACTGCGAAACTTGCCACGAGGCGGCGCTCAAGCATACTGAAGATCCAGCCATCAAGCCGACCAAACCAGAGGGAAGAAAATTTTGCCTTCTCTGCCACGCCAAAAATATCAGCAAGCCCAAAAATTTTCCGCAAGTTGATCCCCAGGGGCACAACCCCGGGCAAAATTGCGCGGAGTGCCATAACCCGCATGAATAATTTATCCAGAAGAGAATTTTTAGGCCTTTCCTTCAAGGCCGCTATCCTGATGCTCGGGCTCGGCTTTCCCAAAAAACTTTTGGCCCTCACCAACCTCGATGGCTATAAGATCGAAGAGCACCTGTGGGGTTATGGCATCGATGTTGATAAATGCATCGGCTGCGGCCGCTGCGTCAACGCCTGCAAGGTTGAAAACAAAGTGCCGGACGATCCCTTCTTTTTCCGCACCTGGGTGGAGCGTTACACCGAAAAAAAGAACGATAAAGTTGAGGTTGACTCCCCTAACGGCGGCAAAGACGGCTTTGCGGATATTAAAGATAAAAAAGAGCTCATTAAATCCTTCTTTGTGCCAAAAATGTGCAACCACTGCGAAAACCCGCCTTGCGTACAGGTCTGCCCGGTCGGCGCCACGTATAAGAGTAAGGACGGGGTAGTTTTAGTCGACCCCAGCTACTGCATCGGCTGCCGTTACTGCATCCAGGCCTGCCCTTACGGAGCACGGTATCTCCATCCCGAAAAACGGGTCGCCGATAAGTGCACTTTGTGCTATCACCGCATCACGAAAGGTTTGCAGCCAGCCTGCGTTGAGGCCTGCCCGACGCAGACCCGGGTCTTCGGTAATTTAAAGGCTGCCCAGAGCCCGATCAGCCGCTTCATCCGCGCCAAGAAGATACTGGTCCTCAAACCAGATCTCGGCACCCGCCCTAAGATCTTTTACAGCGGAATTGATAAAGAGGTCAGGTAATGGAAATAATCGAA
>MFFY01000044.1:0-549 GCA_001778055.1 Candidatus Falkowbacteria bacterium RIFCSPLOWO2_12_FULL_45_13 | reverse complement strand
CGGACTGGTCGCCGGCGCTTTCATTCTGGCCTCGCTGGCGCGCGTGTTCAATGTCTCGGAAGTCAGGCCGACCTACCGGCTGTCATTGCTTACCGCCCTCGCTTTCCTGCTGGTCGCCACTCTGCCGCTTTTGATTCATCTGGGCCACCCGGAGCGAGCGCTGGAGATCATGTTCACTCCCAAATTTGATTCGGCCATGGCGATGTTCGGCTTCGTCTACGCCTGGTATTTGATGGCGGTGCTTTTATTGGAGATCTGGTTCGACTACCGCCGGGATTTTGTCATTTTGTCGAAAAGTGAAAAGGGACTGAAAAAACTTTTTTACACGATTTTAACTTTTGGCGTGGACAATATTTCGCCCCGCTCGCTGGAAATTGACGAGAAGATCGGCCGCTTTATCACCATCATCGGCATCCCGTCGGCTTTTCTCCTGCACGGCTATGTTGGCTTCATCTTCGGCTCGGTCAAAGCCAACCCCTGGTGGTCAACCACCTTAATGCCGGTCATCTTCCTGATGTCAGCTATGGTCTCGGGCATCGCCGCCGTCAT
>MFFY01000043.1:9363-31923 GCA_001778055.1 Candidatus Falkowbacteria bacterium RIFCSPLOWO2_12_FULL_45_13 | reverse complement strand
TGTTGGGCACGATTAGGGCGGCGCTAACCGGCAGGGCGGGAATCAATGAGGAAAAACTCATGCTCCAGAAAATAGTTGCGGTGATGGTTAAGCCAACCACGATTTTTTTAGTAAGATTTTTTAATGTGTTCATAATGTTCATAAATTTTATCGTTTTAAAAAACAAAAAATCGGTAATAACAAAAGTCAGCCGATTTTATATTAAAATTTTTATTCAATTTTGATTGAAATAAATACTTATAATAATACATAAGCATGGGGATAAGTTGTTGACTCGTTGTTTATATTATAACAAGAAAATCAAGATCAAACAAATTATAATGATTAAAACTTATATAAAATAAAAAATTCTCTAATAATAGAAAATTTTTGTGTCATCGCTTTAATAATTTCGGCTAAATTTAGTAGATTTATCAATAATTTATTTCCACTTATCCACATATTGGCCCAAACCGAATTGGTTTAGTTTGTTTTTTAGTTTGGTTTTTGTCTGTAAATAAATTATTAGCGTAGGGAAGTCTATTAAATAGCGGTTGCTGATTATTTTATATTTAACATGATTAAATTGGATGGCTCGACGAATGGTCTTGGTCTGTACGCCACCAAGTTTAGCCGCTTCTGACACTGAAAGCCAGATAGGTTTATAAATTTTGATAGTAGGGATGTTATTTAATTCTAGATCCGGCTGTTTTTGGTTATTAGTGAGGCCAAATTTATCTTTAACCATTCTTTTAGAGTTAAGTCTACATTATTGTGGACTTAAATTTATGAGTAATTAAACTTTAGTCTACATTATTGTGGACTAAAGTCGTAATAAATGGTTTTTGTTGTCTCGTTATTTAAGTCTAGATTAATGTAGACTTAACTTGTATGTTTTAATTTTTACATATTACTTATAAGAAATCAAGAGCGATAATTTCGTAACTCGTAACTCACATCTCGTATCTCATAACTCGCAACTCGAATAAAACCCATAGTTATGGCTATTATTTAAATTTTTTTGAGTTACGAGTTACGAGATCAAAATTGCCATTTATCAATCAATATGTTATTATCTAACATACATAGATTCTCTGGCTGGACGGAATCCCGCATGAGAAAAAATGGCTATAATTAGCTAAATTTTTTATTTAAAGCAAATTAACGAATCTCGCGAATATTGTTCGTTATATTTGTTGTAAAATTCGTTGATTCGTTAGGGCAGTGTAACAATCTTTAATAACTTTCGTATAATTAAATGAACATAAGCAAAATTGAAGAAAAACTATTATTATATAAGGTAAAAAAGAATGACAAAGAAGCTTTCATTAAGGCTTATGATTTGTATGTTGATCAACTCTATAGATTTATTTATTTTAAGGTGGGTAACCGGGAAGAGGCTGAAGATTTATCTTCATCAGTATTTTTAAAAACTTGGAATTACATTTTAGAAAAGAAATTAGAAAATCCTAATACTTTAAAAGCTTTGCTCTATAAAATCGCCAGGAATTTAATCATTGATCACTACCGAAAAACCAAGGGCCGGGAAAGCGTCAGTCTGGATAACGAAAATGGCATTAAAATAATCGACGAAAAACAGAACCCGAATTATGGTTTGGAACTCAAAGCCGATTTATTGGTTCTGGAAACTAAACTGCCAAAACTTAAAGATGAATATCGCGAAGTAATAATTTTACGCTTCGTCAACGAGCTATCAATAAAAGAAATCGCCGAAATTTTAGATAAATCAAAAGGTAATGTCAGAGTGCTAATTTATCGGGCGCTTAATGCTCTGAAAGAACTTTTAAGCCAAGATGAAAAGCCCTCCTTCTAAAAGGAGTGTTGATTTCCCCTCTGGGGGAATCAGGGGAGGTTAAATTAACCCCCTTTCCGCCCAAGTTTGTCGCGCCAGCCAGAGGCTGGTCCGCCTTGGGCGGAGATCCCTGCCTGCCGGCGGGCACGGCGCCTCTGGCGGAAATCCCCCCTTGTCAGGGGGGACAAATAAATATGAACGACAGAGAATTGCTGAAAAAATTAAATAACTTAAAAGACATCAAACCCGATCAGGCTTGGAAGAAAAATTATCGGGGAATTTTGTATAGTCAAATTTCCGCCAGCCGCCCGGTTTTGGCGCCTCAATCAAATATCAGAATAGTTTGGCAGACTATTATGCCGCGCCAGATTTTAATCAGTTTGGCTAAGCCGGTCTGGCTGGCGTCCGCGGCCAGTGTTTTAATTTTAGTAGTTGGCCTGGGCGGCGTTTACGCTTCGAAAAATTCCAAGCCAGGCGATTCTTTATACATCGCCAAGATTATCAGCGAGAAAGCGCAATTCGCCATGGCTTTCGACGAACAAGATAAAGCTAAATTAGGCGTGGAGTTTGCCACTAACCGCGCCAAAGAGATGGTGCAAATTTTAAAAGATACCGATCAGACGTTGGAAACTAATAATGATAAACTGGAAGCCCTGTCGCAGAATTTTAAAAGAGAAATCGGCCAAGTTAAAAAAAGGCTGACCATTATTAAAGCGGCCAAAGAGCAGGCGAAAAATGATGAATCTCAAGTTTTCGGCGCCAATTTAGGTAAGAGCGACCAAAGGATGGAAATTGCCGAACCGGCTGAATCAACGACCGAAAAGCCCGCGGCCGGTGGCGACATCGCCAGTACTACTAAACTAATTTCGGAAAATCAAACCATAACTAATGCCACCTCAACGCCGGAGACCAGAGCTTCAGCCGATCAGATGCTTGAGCAGGCGGAAAAATTATTTGATGAAAAAAATTTGGACGAAACCATAAACAAGCTTGAGGAAGTGAATAAAGCCTTATCAGAGTCCGGCCAAGTCAAGGGCGAAAGCGAGATCGCGAGTAGCACAGATTAATTTTCAATTCTCAATGACCAATTTTCAATGAATTTTCAATGTTATAATTTTTAATTGAAAATTTGATAATTGATAATTCATTGTCAGCCCTAGGCGGATCCGCCTTGGGCGGAAAAATTGAAAATTGGAATTTGAAAATTTTAAAAATTTATTTCCGCAATTAAATGTAAATGGTTAGTGCTGATTTGTTGATTTATCTAAAATAAGGTAAATCTTCTAATCCGCATTAAGCGGAGGGCGGTGAAATCTGAAAGGTCGATCTGCGACTGCAGAGGTTTTACCAAATTAATTAATCAACTTGTTTTTTAAATTATCAGTCTCGCGATTGATCGTCGCGAGATAAAAAGCAAATCAGCAAGCTAACCGCAAAGATATTTTCGATTTATGATTTTCTCCGCCCTAGGCGGATCCGCCTTTGGCGGAGAATAAAAGATTTCGAAATCTAAAATCGAAAATCTAAAATCGTAATTTCTTCGTGGGGCGGGATTCCGGTTGATTTGCTTTTAACCTCACCTTAAAATCTCACCCTAACCCTCTCCTTCGTAAGGAGAGGGAAGAAAGAAAAGAGAGGAGAGGAAATTTAAGAGGGGGCACGAATTTAAATAACAAGAAAATCTTCGCACCGATAAATCGTCGCGAAGATAAAGGACCCAGAGTAAATAATAAATTATTTAACTGGGTAAATAAATAACCTATGGAAAGATTCAAGAAAATCTTCGCCATTAGCGTAATTTTCGTCACCGTCTTATCAATGAGCGTAGTTACGGCCCCAGAGGCCCAAGCGACCGCTTCAGCCGGTGACTTAATCAAGATGGCCGGGCTTTCGTCCGTCTATTACTTGGCCGCTGATGGCAAGAGATATGTTTTTCCTAATGAGTCAACTTATTTTTCCTGGTACAGTGATTTTTCCGGAGTGATAACTATTCCTCAAAGCGAGTTAGAGTCATATCCTCTGGGAGCGAACGTCACCGTTAGACCAGGCACTAAATTAGTTAAGATAACCACCAATCCCAAAGTTTACGCGGTTACTTCGAACGGCAATTTAGTAGCTATCCCCGATGAAGCAACGGCTTCGACTTTGTACGGCAGCGCTTGGAATAAGAGGATCATTGACGTGCCAGACGCTTTCTTTACCAATTATAAGATCAGCGCCTCGACCGTCAGCGCCACCGCTTATCCACAGGGCAGTTTAGTGAAGTTTGGCGCTGCGGCTGATGTTTTTTACATCAATGCTGACGGCACGGCTTCAAAGGTCGCTAGCGAAACGGCTTTTCTGGCTAACCGATTCAAATGGGCTGATGTTGTCACCGCTACCATTGCCAAACCGACAGAAGGCACGGCGATTTCAGCCGCGGTTGCTACTATAATCGACACCTCTTCAGGCGCGGGCGGCGTAGCTGGTTCAGGCACTGGCTTGACCATTGCTTTAGCTTCAGACACGCCGGCTTCAGTCACCGTAATTACCAATACCACGGCTTCGACCGGCAACGGCCAGGCTAATGTTCCATTCTTAAAGGTTAACTTTACCGCCTCTGCCGATGGCGACGTGGTGGTCAAGAATTTGAAGTTTAAGAGAACTGGCATTTCAGCCGATACTGACTTGGACGGCTTGTTCTTGTATGAAGGAGCCACTCGATTAACTGATTCTTCTTCAATTTCTTCAAATTACGTTACCTTTAATAATGCTTCCGGCTTATTCACGGTTGCTAAGGGCACGACCAAAGCTATTACTTTGACCGGCGATATGAATTATGCCGCTACTTCAGGCAAGACTATTGGCATGAACTTAGTCGCGGCCGCTGACGTAACCACTAACGGCGCGGCTGTCAGCGGTTCTTTCCCGGTTGCCGGCAATTTAATGTCAACCGCCAATGCCACCGATCTGGGCAGAGTAACTTTCAGCGTTTATGATCAGCCTTCTTCCAACAATGCCGGATTAAGCCCGGCCAACGAACAAGAGATCTGGAAATTTACCATGACCAGCACCAACCAAGAATTAAAAGTTGAAAGACTTAAATTGACCGCGGTTGGTTCTATCCAGCTCACCGACATGAAGAACTTTAAGTTATTGGTTTCCGGCGCTCAAGTCGGCCCGACTGTGGCCGCCTTGGCTTCAGGCAATATCGTAGACTTTGACTTATCCGCCGCTCCTTTGATAATTCCTAAGGGCGGCTCCAAAGCCGTCAGCGTCAGAGCTGACGTGGTGGGCGGTTCAACCAGAACCTTCTACATGTCCTTCCAGAATCAGAACGACATAATTATCAAAGATAACAATTATAACGTTTATATCGAACCTTATAGCGCTGGCACTTTCAGTGTCTTAAAAAATACTGATGGCTACGTTTGGTTGATTGATCAGGGCGCTTTGGCGATCAGCCGAGCCACTAATTCTCCGAACACTGATGTGGCGGTTGACGCTACCAACGTAACTTTAGGCATCTTTGATTTCACGGCTTCAGGCGAAGACATCAAGGTCGCGAATTTAGACGTTCAGGCTAATATCTCCGCCGGCACTGGCGGACATGGCGACGGCGGCATCTTAAATGGCAAAGTCTTGGTGGATGACGTGCAAGTAGGCACCACCAAGAATTTAACCGACGCCACCGACGTTAACTTTACTTTTGGCTCAACCCTTATCGTTAAGGCCGGCACAACCGCCAAGGTTAAAATCGTCGGCGACATCAAGACTACCACCTCTACCAGCTTTAGCGGCGGAGAAACCGTGGCTATTACTTTAGGCACCGGCTCTTCAAACGCGCAGCGGCAGACTTCCTTAGGCACATTTAATGCCCCATCCACTGATACTTCCGCCTATACCTTGAATATTACTTCCGGCGCGGTCAGCGTCAGCAAGTATTCAGGTTATGCCAATCAGACCATAGTGGCCGGCACGAATGATGCCCGGTTAGGCTCGTTTGTGGTTAGCGCTGGCGCGGCCGAAGGCGTAACCGTCAGCTCAATAACAGTTGCCTTAGATGCGGTCGAATATAACGCCTCCACCTTAACCAGAATCTACTTAAAGGATCATGCTACTGGCGTTCAGTTGGGCGATGCTAAATCCAGCCCGTCAAGTTCCAACAACTTTTCGGTCAGCTTCACTTTAGTCGCTTCCGCCAATAAAGTAATTGATTTGTACGGCGACATTAAATCAGGCGCTAACGCAGGCCCCTGGACTGCTAACATTGACGCGGACGGCAATGGCGCGAATACCGGCCTATCGGTTTCCGCTTCTGCTGTGGACATTCAGACCATTACTATCGGCACCGGCAGCTTAACTACCGCTAACGGCAGTATGCCTGACTCGGCCATCGTTTTGGCTGGTTCAACCGGCAATTACCTGGCGCAGTACACTTTCAGCGCTTCTAACGAGGGTTTCACCATTGATAAGTTAAAGCTTAAAGTGGGGAATGACTTCGCGACTTCAACCGCTGGCGTGTATGTCAAGTATAAGAACAAGGCCGGTACGACCGTTACCTCGTCGACCCAAGTATTCACTACCGGCTCTGAAGCTAACGCTACGGCCACTTTCACCGGCTTAACTCTCTACGTACCGGCTGATGACGACGCCACGCTTGACGTTTATGTTGATATGGTCAGTCTTACTTCCAGCGGCGCTTCAGGTGCGAACGGCGCGATTGCCTTGGATTTCGGCGAAGGCTTTAACGCCACCGGCGATTCAGGCACCTCGCAGACCAATATTGGTTCAGGCATTACCGCCGATTTAACCGGCAATACCTTCTACAACCGAAAGTCGAAACCCACTTTTGCCAAGCTTGATGCCGGCAGCGATCCGGTTAACGGAGGTTTGTACAAGTTCTCGGTAGTAGCTGATGCGGCCGGAAATATTGAGATTAAGCAGTTGAGCTTCACGGTTTCTACTACGGGCTGTGACGTGACCAGCTTACATCTCTATGATCCTAACACCTCTACTCAATTAACCGATACGGCGATCAGCCCAGCGACTACCGACGGTGTCGTCGCTTTGATAGTCGGCGCGATTGATAATGATGTGTTAAGCATCAGCACCACGCCCAAGACTTATGAAGTCAGGGGCACGGTGACCGGTTATACCGCTACCGGCGATCAGATTATTGTCAGGTTCAAACAGGATGTAGCGGCGACTTCAACCGCCTCGGCCTATTCTAAAGGCGCTAATGATAATACCAGTCCGGCGGTTAGCGCAGCCAGCCAGTATAATGTTTGGTCTGACAGATCAGCCAGCGCTCACACGACCGCTACCTCTGATTGGACCAACGGCTACTTACTGAAGGATATGACCGTAGCGCAGAGTTTTTCTAAGTAATTCAAGAAAATTCCGTTTAGTTGAAATACCAAAGCACCCAGCCCCAGTTTCTTAAACTGGGACTGGGTTGCTTTTTGTTAGGAGAGTGGGTATGATTAAATTGTCATAGTGGAATCCGACCCGCCATGATAGAGCATTTTATTAGGGTTTAATTTATGCTTAAAAGACATAAAACAGCAATTATTGTCATTTTAGTTTTAATCATCGCGGCCGGCGGTTTTTGGTACATGAAAAATAATAACAGCGAAGATAATGATAAAGAAAAAATTTTTTTTGCCACCGGCTTTACTTTGTTTGATAATGAGACAGAATTAGTTTGGACGGAAACCGTTCAGTTGAGCGAGGAAGACCGCGCCCAGTTTGCAAAGAGGGCGGCGGAAATAAAGGTTGATTTGGCTAAACAGGCCGGTAAAGACGACCGTTTAGCCGATTATAATAATCTGGCGATTTATCAGAATTATTTAGGCAATTACCGCGAATCTTACGACGCTTATCTGGAATCATTAAAATTAGAAAGCCAAAACCGCGTGGTTTGGCAGAATTTCGCTGATGTCTTGTTAAAAATCAAAGCTTATAAAAGCGCGGAGTTTGCTTACAAAAAAGCCGTGGAGTTAAATAAATATATTCCTGAAAGTTACGTAAAATTAGCTAATTATTATCGAACGGTTAGCGATGATGAAAAAACCGAAGCAACATATAAATTGGCCATACAATCTATTAAAGACAGCTCGGAAAGCGATACTCTGGTTTTAAACGATTACGCCGATTGGCTAGTTGATAAAAAAAGATATGATGAAGCCATAAAAATACTGGAGGAGTTGATCATAAAGCAGCCGGGGAACAAAGAGGCAATTGAGAGGGAAATAGAACAACTAAGAAATAAGAAGTAATCTTAATTGTCATTCCCGAAGCCGAAGGCTGTCGGGAATCCAGGAGAGAGCAGAATAAACGTGTTTTCTCTTCTAAATTTAGAGTAACGTAAAGACTTTAAATTAGTCGGCGAAAAGTAAAAATGTTTTTACTTTTCGCCCCTGGATTCCCGCTTGCGCGGGAATGACAAAGAAATATATTGCTTCGTCACTAGCGCTCCTCGTAATGGCAATCTGAATATGTTTGAACTTAAACTGGAAAAAACCGCTAAAATTTTACTGTACGCCACGCCTTTTTTGGCGCTGATTTTTATTGAGGGTTTTTATTTTCCTTTTATTATTTCCAGAACCGTCTATTTCCGCCTGTTAATCCAATTAGGCTTGTCAATTTATCTTCTGCTCTTGGCGTTGAATTTTAATAAGTATAAACCGCGTTTTAGCTTGGCTTTTATTTTGGTGGGAATTTTATTCCTGGTAAATTTAATCGCCGCCCTCTTGGGTTATGATTTTTATAATAGTTTTTGGTCTAATTTTGAAAGAATGGAAGGCCTGGTCAGTTTGATTTATCTGGCGGTTTGTTTATTTTTATTGCAGACTTTTTTTAAAGAAAAAAAAGACTGGTTATTTTATATCAGGTTGATTTTAATTTATTCCTGCTTAGTTTCACTGTACGGCCTGACGCAAAAATTCAATATTTTACCGGTGTTTGAAGCCGGCATCGGACGGATGACTTCAACTATCGGCAACGCAGCCTTTTTGGCCGGTTATTCGCTCTTAGCGTTCGGGCTAAGCGTCTATTATTATTTAAATGAGCCGGATAAAAATTATAAATATTTCGCCTTAACTGCCAGTAGCCTTAATTTGATAGTTTTGCTTTTGACCTCAACCCGGGGCGCGATCTTAGGTTTAAGCCTGGGGATTTTTGTTTTTATTTTTTTTAGCGTGATTTTTTTAGCCGGGAAAATCAGAAAGCTGTTTTTGGTGATTTTGATGATTATCATCGCGCTGGGCGGCGGGTTTTTTCTGTTCAGATCGACGCTGGCTAATTCCGGCATAGAATTCGTCAACCGCCTGGCCACCATTTCCCTGGCCGACGCGACAGTAAAAAACCGCCTGGTTGTTTGGCGCATGGCTTTACGGGAGTTTAAATTTCACCCGTATTTGGGCGTCGGCATGGAGAATTTTGATGTGATTTATAATAAATACTATACTCCTGATATCTCTGAAAATTGGTTTGATCGCACGCATAACGTTTATCTGGACCAGCTGGTTTCCGGCGGGCTCTTGGGGCTGGCGGCTTATTTGGCGATTTTGTTTTATTTATTTTATTTGTTGTTTAAAAAAAGAAAAGACGATTATTGGCAATTCGCGGTTTTATTCAGTTTATTAATCGCTTACGGCGTTCATAATTTTTTCGTCTTTGATACTTTGAACACTTCGTTTTTATATTTTTTCTTAATTGGGCTAATTGGTTTTGCTGATGGAGTTTCAACCTCCAACCTGGAGATTAAGCCTCAAGCCAACAATCATCTGGCGTTTAACCGGGTTTTTATGGCTTTGATTATCGCCAATATTTTCGTTTTTTATAAATTAGTTTATCTGCCGTTAAGAATCAATCGCGCGATTTATGTCGGTTATTACTACGTCATCGCCGATACTTTCCGCTCCTACGAAAATTTTAAATACGCTTTAAATTATAAACTCGGCAGCGTTGAGGCCGCTGTTCAGCTTAATAAAATGTGGGAGGTGATCGAGGCCGAGCCGAATATAAATACCGCGATCAAGGAAAATTATCAAGCCCTTGCCCGGGAAAAATTAAAATTTGTTTCTCAAAATTTTCCTTTAGACATAAGAACCAGAATGTATTTAGGCCAGTTAATATTAAACGGCTACCGGAGCCAGCGAGAACTTGATGAAGCCGAGGTTTTATTTAAAGAGTCTATTAGTTTGAGCCCGACCAGGGTTGAGGCCTATTATTTATTATATAACCTGTACGGCCAAGAGGGTAAAAAGGCCGAAGCTCGCGTTGTGCTCCAAGATTTAATGAACAAATTGCCGGGCTATGGCGGCGTTAAAATAATGCTCGCGAGCGCTTTAGCCAAAGAAGATCCGGTCAAAGCTGAAGAGTTTTATCGGCTGGGAGTCAAGCAGGCAGGCTACGCCGATTTCGGCGGCTTGACAAAAATAATCGGCTATCTTTTAGACCAAAAAAGATATGCCGAGACCGTGCCCTATTACCTCGACTTAATAAAACAGAACCAGGCAAGATACGATTATCGGCTTGATTTGGCCAAAATTTATTATTTAATAAATGACCTGGCCGGCGCCAGAGATCAAATTAATATAATTAGCGCCAACTCGCCGGAGACGTTAAAGGGTCAGGAAAGTTTTGTGAAGATGGTGGAAGAGGCGGGGAAGAAGTAATTTTCAATTTTCAAGTACCAATTTTTCCGCCTAAGGCGGATCAGCCTCGGGCTGACAATGAATTTTCAATTTTTAATAAAAAAATTTGCATTCGTTTGAAAATTAGATCAATGAGATGGTTACAAAACTATTTCGCTACGAAATAGTTTTGTAACCATCTCATTGAATCCGCCAGCTGGCGGAGAAAATTATCTGGCTACGCCAGATCTGGCAAAGCCAGAGAAATTGAAAATTTTTAATAATATGCCAATCAAAGTTTATCTAACTATTCTGCGCTGGGGGGTTTATTTGTCTTTTATCTCGGTTTTTTTAGTTTTTGATAATCTGCTTTTTCCTTTTATAACTTCCAAGCAGATTTATTTTAATATTTTAGTGGAGATAATGATGATTTTTTGGCTGGCTTTGATTATAAAATATCCAGAAGTCAGGCCCAAGAAATCATGGATCACGTATGGTCTGGCCGGTTTTTTCGGCGCTCTGCTGGTTTCTTCAATTTTTGGGGTTGACTTTAATTTAAGCTTTTGGGGGGATATTGAAAGAATGCTGGGCTGGTTCCAGGTGGTTCATTTTTTCCTGTTTTATTTAATTATTATTACGGCTTTTCGCCGGTGGCGCGACTGGCGCAATTTATTTATCGTCTCGCTGTCGGCCGCCACCATAATTTGTCTTTACAGCTTGTTTGAGATTCCTTTCAGCAAGATCGGCAATACCGCCTATGTTTCCGGCTACGCCATTTTTAATTTGTATTTTGCTTTGATTTTATTTTTTAGCTTGTCACGCGGACCGGCGGGGCGCCTGGGCCCGGAAATTGATAAAAATCTCAAGCGGTTTTTAGGCACGCTTTATCTGGCGGCCGCTTTCATCATGCTATTGGTGATGAAACAAACCAACACCAGAGGCGCTTATGTCGGACTGGGAGTTAGCTTTCTGTTATTTTTTATTTTGCAGGCCGCTTACAGTCAGAGCAAAAAGCTGAAAATCTATAGTCTGGCGGCGATTGTTTGCGGCACGACTTTGGTGGCGCTGGTATTTTTATATCCGCGTAGCGATTTGGCGCAACTTCCGATTCTAAGGACCATACCGCAAATTTCTTCCCAGGCGGTTACTTTCCAGACCAGATTAATTTCTTGGCAGGCCGCGCTTAAAGACTTCCGCCATCAGCCGATCCTGGGCACCGGCTATGGCAATTACGCCATTACTTTTGACAAATATTTTGATCCTAAATTTTACGACTATACCACCAGTGAAACTTATTTCGATCGGGCGCACAATAATTTAGTGGATATCGCTTCAACCGGCGGCCTGGTCAGCTTACTGTTTTACCTGGCTATCTTCGCCGCCACTGGTTATTACCTGATTAAGGGAAAAAAACAAAATAAAATTTCTACCCATGAATTTATTTTATTAATTTGTTTATTCACGACTTATTTTATCCAGAATTTAGCGGTGTTTGATTCCTTGGTTACTTATATTTCTTTGATGTTAACATTAGCCTATGTTTATTGGCTTACTAATCGGGACGAAGAAGAACAATTGGCTGAAAACCGCGCTTTATCTAACAAAGAAATAGGGGCTTTAATCGTTGCCGGGTTGATTTTTTTAACCATAATCTATCAATATAACATTAAGGTCGTGATGATGCTTGATGGTACCATAAAAGGCCAGCTCAAATTTGCCCAAGGCGACTTGCCGGGAGGAGTGGAGGAGTATAAAAAAGCTTTAAGTTTAAAGACCGGCTTAGACCGGGACAGCCGCGCTAGTTTGATCAACGCGGTCAACACCAGTCAAAACAGTTTATTTTCCATTGATAAACCGAAAGCTAAAGAAATAGTTGATTATGTCATTGATTTGGCCGAGACCAACGTGAGATTAAACCATTCGGACAGCATGATGCAAATGCAGTTGGCGCTAATTTTAAATATCGCCTCGTACGTAAATCAAGATAATCAGAGCAAATTTTATTTTTACTCCGACCGAGCTTTGACAGCCATGGACCAGGCCATTAAGGCCAGCCCGGGCCGGGTAACTAACTATTTCGGCAAGGTGCAAATCTATATTGCCAGAAACGACAAAGACAACGCCCTTAAAACCTTGCGGTATGCCGTCGGTTTAAACGAAAAATATAACGAGTCGGTTTGTTATTTGGCCAAAGTGGCGCTCTATTTTAAAGAAGAAGCCGCTGGTTTCGCGGCTTTGGACAAATGCCTTGATCTTAATGGCGGCGCCTATTTAAATCCGCCGGAACTCGTAAAGATCGCCCTGGATCATTACAGCAAAATAAAAGATCAGCCCCGCGTCTTAATTTTATACGAACGATGGTCGGTCCTGGAGCCAACCAACGCCACGCTCTGGGTCAACCTGTCTTTACTCTACGAGCAGGCCGGTAAAAAGGATAAAGCCGTAGCCGCGGCTAAAAAAGCAATGGAGCTGGACCCGTCCTTAAAACCAGCGGCCCAAGAATTTATTTGGAAGCTGGGAGGGGAGTAAGGTCTCGCAACTCATATCTCATATCTCATAACAAGAGTTCGCTAGTCGTAATCGTGATTAATTTTATAAAAACCCTGGCATTGAGATCGCCAAAGTTTGAGCGAGAATGGATGAATTGGAATCAGGTTAGTTGTAAGCCCTTTTCGTGGCCTCAAGCATTGTTTTCAGATTAAATTCAACCGCGGCTTTGGCTTGAGCGCGCCGGCCCAACTCCGCGGCCAGCGCTTGGTTATTTAGAAGAGTTTTGATTTTTTCCGCTAAATCATTGGGATCAGCCGGTTTAGAGAGTAGGCCGGTTTTTTCGTTGACAACCATTTCCGGATTGCCGCCGACATCAGTGGCGGCAATGGGCCGGCCGGCCTGCATGGCCTCAATTAAAGTGTAGGACAAGCCTTCTTTAACCGAAGAGCAGACGTAAATATCAATAGCCGGCAAGAGCCTGGCGGCTTGTTCAATTGAACCGGCTAAAATAAAGTTATTTTCTAAATGATATTTTTTAATCAGGGCCTCTAAATTTTTTCTTTCCCCGCCTTCGCCGATGATTAGGAAAGTTGCCAGAATGTGATGTTTGTTAATTAGAATATCAGCCGCCTGGATAAAATATTCATAGCCTTTGGTTTTATATAAATTTCCGATTGAACCGATAATAAAGGTATCTGTCATTGCGGGCTTGACCCGCAATCCAGAAACTTGTTCGTGGAGCTTAACTCTGGATCCCGGGTCAAGCCCGGGATGACAAACACGTGAGTTGACTGTGGCTAGAATTGTTCTAAATTTTCCCTTAGAATAAAAGTTTATCGGTGCCAGGCCATTATGGATGGTGAGCAACTTGCTGGCCGGCGCGATTTTATATTTTAAAGCCGCCTGCTTGTCAAATTCCGAGACGCAGATAATTTTGTCTTTAAATCTGGCGGTGAATTTTTCCGCGCGTAGATAGAAATATTTTAACCAACCCGGCAAGGGTTCGTTAAAGACCCAGCCGTGAACCGTGTAGAGGATTTTCGATTTTTGATTTTCGATTTTCGATTTAGCAAATAATGCGGCGATTGAGCCCAGAATTGAAATTTTGGAACTGTTAAGATGGATAATGTTAGGGTGATAATTTTTAATAAGCTTTATGATTTCAAAAAAAGCGAAAAAGTCGTTGATAGGTGAAATATTGCGTTTAAGGTGGGGGATGATGAAATATTTTATATTATTTTCAGTTAAAATTTTAGTTAATTTTCCATTATTTCCTTGCTCACCAAACGCCACGGCCACTGACTGGCCGTTTTTTAAATTATTGGCTAAATCAAAACAATAGCGCTGGGCGCCGCCGTACTCCGATTGTGTGATAAAATATAGGATTTTTTTTCCGCCAGAGGCGGGTTCTTCTTTAATTGGCATTTTTTATAGTTGACTTTTAAGCCGGTTTATTTAATAATAACTTATAGTTAAAGATAAATCAATACGATAGAAACGCGCCGTGGCGCGTTTCTATCTTAGTTTTTTAATTATTAACTTTTTTAACTATTTATGAGCAAACTCATCGGTTTTATTGGCCAGGGCTGGATCGGCAAAAATTACGCCGATGATTTTGAAACCCGCGGCTATCGGATTGTCAGATACGCCAAAGAAGAGCCGCATTCGCATAATCGGGAAAAAATAGGCGGGTGCGATATTGTTTTTATCGCCGTGCCCACGCCAACCACTGTCCAGGGCTTTGATGACAGTATTTTAAGGCAAGTCATAAAATTAGTCGGCCAGAAAAAGATCGCCGTGATTAAATCTACCATCATGCCGGGCACGACCGAGCTGATGCAAAAAGCCAACCCGGACATTTTCGTTCTGCATTCGCCGGAATTTTTAACCGAAGCTTCGGCCGCGCATGACGCGGCCAATCCGAATAGAAATATTATCGGCCTGCCCGTTGATACGCCCGAATATAGGCAGAAAGCCAAAGAAGTCATGGAGGTTTTGCCTTTTGCCGCTTATCAGTTAGTTTGCCATTCACGCGAGGCGGAACTGACCAAGTACGGCGGTAACTGCTGGTTTTATTTTAAGGTTATTTTTATTAATTTGCTTTATGATTTGGCCGGCAAGCTGGGCGTTAATTACCAGGTGGTCAAAGAAGCCATGGCGGCCGATCCCAGAATCGGTTCCACCCATTTAGACCCCATCCATAAGACCGGCCGCGGCGCCGGTGGGCATTGTTTTATCAAAGATTTCGCGGCCTTTACTCAAATGTATCAGGAGCTGGTGGGCGATGAAGCCGGCTTAAAAGTTTTAGCCAGTCTTCAAGATAAAAACATTGATTTATTGATAAATAGCAATAAGGATCTGGATTTGCTGGCAGGCGTCTACGGGAAAAATGTTATTGATAAAAAATAAATAATCCAATTTTCAATTTACAATTTATGTCTAAATGTTTAGTGACCGGCGGCGCCGGCTTTATTGGTTCCAACTTGGTTGATGAATTAATTAAACAAGGCCATGAAGTTGTGATTATTGATAATTTAACCACCGGCAAAAAAGAATATATCAATGCCCAGGCCGAGTTTTTTAAAGCCGATATCAGGGATTTGAAAAAAATTAAGCCGTTATTTAACGGCGTGGAATATGTTTTTCATTTAGCCGCTTTTCCCCGGGTTCAGCCGTCGATTGAAGATCCGGCCACGGCCAATGATATTAACTTAAACGGCACGCTCAATGTTTTAATGGCGGCGCGCGACGCTAAAGTTAAAAAAGTTATTTATAGCGCCTCCTCATCGGCCTATGGCGATCAGACTAAGATGCCCTTAACCGAAGACATGCTGGCGCACGCCTTAAGCCCTTACGGCTTGCAAAAATACGCGGGCGAGTTGTATTGCCGGCTGTTTAGCGATATATATGGCTTGCCCACGGTTAGCTTAAGATATTTTAACATCTACGGCCGACGTCAAGCCTTGGAAGGCGCTTATTGCTTGGTCGTGGGGTTATTCGTCAATCAAAGATTAAAAAATCAGCCCATGACCATCACCGGCGACGGCACCAATCGCCGCGATTATACTTCGGTGATTGACGCGGTCAGGGCCAATATCCTGGCGGCCCAAAGCGATCGGGTTGGCCAGGGCGAGGTGATTAATATCGGCCGCGGCAGCAATTATAGCGTCAACGAACTGGCGCAAATGATCGGCGGACCGGTGGCGCATATCGCGCCTAGGATTGAGCCAAAAGAGACTTTGGCCGATAATAGCTTGGCCAAAAAACTTTTAGGCTGGGAGCCGACGATTAATCTGCCCGAATGGCTGGCAGACTATAAAAAAGAAATGGGATTATAAGCAAGTCATTAATTTCAACAAATTTCTATTATTTCGCGAGCGTCAGCGCGTTAATTCCTTATTGAAATTTATGGATATTTATGGAAATTTTTTGAAATTGATTTATTTAATTTATTGTCGGTATAACATATTGAGATGGTTACAAAACTATTTTTGCTGCAATTTGATATTTTTCGGCCAGGCTTCGTCAAACTGGCGCGAAATGATTTTCACCGTAATACTATTACGGCTTAAATCATAACGCTCGGTTTTCCTCGCCTGGCCGAAAAATATCTAAATTTCGCTACGAAATAGTTTTGTAACCATCTCATTATGAAAACAATGCTGGTAACCGGAGGCGCCGGGTTTATCGGTTCGCATTTATGCGGAAAGTTGCTGGAGCTGGGCCATAAAGTAATCTGCCTGGATAATTTTTTTACCGGCAGCAAAAAAAATATTCAGCCTTTTTCGGCCAATAAAAATTTCAGTCTGGTTGAACATGATATCATCAAGCCTTATTTTACCCAAGAAAAGATTGACCAAATTTATAATTTGGCCTGCCCGGCCTCGCCGTTGCATTATCAGTTTGACGCCATTCAAACGGTCAAGGCCAATACCATCGGCGTGATCAATATTCTGGGCCTGGCCAAAAAGCACCAGGCGCGAATTTTACAGGCCTCGACCTCCGAAATCTATGGCGATCCACAGGCGCATCCGCAAACGGAAAGTTACTGGGGCAATGTTAATTGCATCGGCACCAGGTCATGCTACGACGAAGGCAAAAGATGCGCCGAAACCCTGTTTTTTGATTATCAGCGCCAGAATCTGGTTGATATTAAAGTGGTCAGAATTTTTAACACTTACGGCCCTAATATGGCGGTCAACGACGGCCGAGTGGTTTCGAATTTCATCGTTCAGGCGCTTAAAGGCATTGACATTACGATCAACGGCGACGGGCGTCAGACCAGAAGTTTTTGCTATGTGGATGACTTGGTTGAAGGCCTGCTGGCCATGATGGCTAAAGAAAAATTCAGCGGCCCGGTGAATTTAGGCAACGCCGGCGAGTTCACCATCGCCGAGCTGGCGGAAATGATCATTAAATTGACGGACAGCCAGAGTCGGACTATTTACAACAAATTGCCGGCCGATGATCCGGTTAAAAGAAAACCCGATCTGGCCCTGGCTAAAGAAAAATTAGGCTGGCAGCCGAAAATAGAACTGGCTGAAGGACTTAAAAAGACCATCGCCTATTTTAAAAAGATAATTTGAAAATAGAGTATTATAAGCAAAGGTTACCAGGCAAGGATGTTTGTGTTTCACTTAAGACAAAATTGTAATATTTTTTCTTAAAATTATATTTATATTTTATTGAATAATTTTAAGAAAAAATATTACAATTTTGTACCCGCGTTACGCCGGAGGCTTCGGCGAGGTGAGTGCGCTCAAAACAAACATCCTTGCCTGGTAACTTGGATTGCCGTGGTTGAAGTAAAAAAACCTATGAGAAAAGTTTTAATTTTTTCCACCGCTTATCTGCCCTTTATCGGCGGTGCGGAAATCGCGGTTAAGGAACTAACTGATAGAATGGGTGATTACGAATTTGATTTAATCACCGCGAGGCTTGACCGCCATCTGCCTAAACATGAAAAGATCGGCCGGGTGAACGTTTTTCGGTTAGGCTGGGGCGGAAAATTTGATAAATTCTTACTGCCCGGCCTTGGTTTGGGCAGGGCCTTAGCTTTAAATCGCCGGCAGAACTACGCGATAATTTTTTCTTTAATGGCCAGCCAAGCGTCAATCGCCGCGGTTTTTTTCAAGATTATCCAGCCTGCCAAGAAACTGATTTTGGATTTGCAGGAGGGCGATGAAGAAGAGCATCTGAAGCGCTACACCCTGGGCAGTGATATTTTGTATAATTTATTAATCAGGCCATGGCACTTGATGGTTTTTAAAAAGGCCGACTTAATTATTGCCATCAGTAATTATTTAAGACTTCGGGCGCTGGCCAATGGCGCGAAGTGCCCGATCGAGGTGGTGCCGAATGGAGTTAATCTGGAAAAATTCGCCATATCAAATTTTAAAGTAAATTTTAATCCGCCCGCTGGCGGGCAGACTTTAAAACTTAAGCAAGAATTAAACATCAAAGAAACTGATAGAATTTTAATCACCACTTCGCGGCTGGTAAAGAAGAACGCGGTTGATGATCTTATTAAATCTTTAAAATATCTGCCAGTCAACGTAAAACTTTTGATTTTAGGCCATGGGCCGGACAGGCAAATGCTTGACGATTTAACCAGGAGGTTGACGCTGGAAAACAGAATTATTTTTTTAGGCCAGATCGGGCAGGCTGATCTGGTCAAATATTTGGCTCTGGCCGATATATTTGTTCGGCCGTCATTGTCCGAAGGCCAAGGCATTTCTTTTTTAGAAGCCATGGCGGCCGGTTTGCCGGTTATCGCCACGCCGGTCGGCGGCATTGTTGATTTTTTAAGAGACGGCCAAACCGGTTTGTTCTGTGAGGTAAAAAACCCCGAAAGCATTGCCTTGAAAGTTAAAATATATTTGGCAGACAAAGATTTAACTGAAAAAATAAAGGCTAATGCCAGTGAATTGGTGAAAAATAATTATGATTGGAATTTATTGGCGCTTAAAATGAAAACCAACTTTGAAAAAATAATTCTTGAATCATGAAAGATCTACTACCGCCCCAAATCATCAAACATAAGAGGCCGATTAAATTTCTAATTGCCGGCGGCACGGCCACCGCGATAGATTTATTGTCGCTTTATTTTTTTACCGATATTTTAGGCATTTGGTATTTGTTTTCCGCCTGCCTGGCTTTTACGGTGGCTTTTTTCGCCAGCTTCTTTTTGCAGAAATTTTGGACCTTTGGGGATAATGACAAAGAACGGATGTATAGGCAGATGTCGGTTTATTTGGCCGTAGCCTTAACCAATCTTTTGTTGAACGCCATTATCATGTTTATCCTGGTCGATGGCTTTAAAATTTGGTATATGGCGGCTCAGTTAATGGCCAGCGGCTTAATCGCCGGCGAAAGCTATTTTGTCTATAAGATTTTAATTTTTAATAAAAGCGGCCTGACAGTAGACGAAAAAATGTCAACTCGTGGCGCTTGGCCTGACGGTCGGCAGGGCTTGGCTGGGAGCGGAAAAATTTTAATCGCCAGCGGCATTTATCCGCCTGATTTAGGCGGGCCGGCGCAATACGCTAAAAATTTAACCGAACATTTATTAAGTCAAAATCATCAAGTTAAAGTCCTAAGTTATAAGCTGGAAAAAAAGCTGCCCACAGTCATCAGGCATATTTTATATTTTTTCAGGGTAATTAGTCGGCTGAATAGCGCAGATTTTATAATTGCCCTGGATACTTTCAGCGCCGGCTTGCCGGCGGTTTTAGCGGCTAAAATTTTCAGTAAAAAAATAATCATACGCACCGGCGGCGATTTTTTATGGGAGTCATACGTTGAGCGTTCCGGCCAGTCGGTAACGCTCAAGCGCTTTTATGAAAAAATGCCGGTTTTAAATTTTAAAGAAAAATTGATATTGGCATTGTCGCGCCTAGCCATGCGCCAGGCCTCGGCCGTGGTTTTCAGCACCGCCTGGCAAAGAGAAATTTTTATGAAATATTACGGCTTAAATCCGGCCCAGACGGCGATAGTAGAAAATTATTATTCCGGTAAAGCCAGGGGCGGCGCCGAGCCCGAGGCAAAGAACTTTGTCTGGCTGGGCAGAATGATAAAGTTAAAAAACGTAGATTTATTAAAAAGCGCTTTTGCGCAGGCCAGAGAAAAAAATAAGAGCTTGACGCTGGAAACATATAGCGGCCTGGAGCATGCGGCGGCTATGAAAATTTTATCAGCCTGCTACGCTTTAATTTTACCGTCTCTATCCGAGGTCAGCCCGAATTTAATTTTAGAGGCCATTAGTTTTAACAAGCCGTTTATTTGCACCAGAGAAACCGGCTTCTATGAAAAATTGAAAGATTACGGCCTTTTTGTTGACCCTTTGGATAAAACCGATATTACAAATAAAATTCTATTTTTAGCCGATGATTATAATTACCGCCAATCTAAAAGTAAAATAGCCAATTTTAATTTTAGCCATTCCTGGGAAGAGATTGGAAAAGAATTTATTAATCTTTATAAGAATTTATGAGAATCCTTAGCTTAGGCTTGGACAAATCGGTTTTAGACAGGAGTTCGGCCCTAGCCGGGCGGGTGATTGAATACGGCGGGCTGGCTGATCAATATTTCATCATCGTGCCCAGCGCCAAAAAAGAAACCATTGAATTATCGGAAAAAGTTAAAGCGCATGGCTCGGGGGGGAACAATAAATTAGCGCAGTTAATTAAAATTTATTTTTTAGCCAAAAAATTACTGCGTCAGCCCGGTTTTGACGTAATCACCGTGCAGGATCAATATTTTTTGGCCCTGATCGGCTTGCGGCTAGCTAAAAAATTTAAACTTGGCCTGGAGATTCAGGTTCACGGTTTTGAAAAATTACATGGTTTAAGGTCGCAAATCGCTAAATATGTTCTGCCGCGCGCTCAAAGCCTTAGGTGCGTCAGCCAGAGATTAAAAAAACAGTTAATCAGCGATTTCGGCGTGGCCGCGGAAAAAATTACCGTAGTACCGATCCATAGTAAATTAACAATTAACAATTATCAATTACGAATCAAAGAGAGTAAAAATAATTTTGTGTTTTTAACGGTTGGCAGATTGGTGCCGGTAAAAAATATTGGCCTTCAGATTGAAGCCCTAGCGGAGCTGACGAAGCATTATCCAAAAACTGAATTATGGATCGTGGGACAAGGCCCGGAGAGAAAGAATTACGAATTACTAATTACGAATTACGAATTAGCAAAAAATGTAAAATTACTCGGTTGGAAAGGCGATGTAGACAGTTTTTATAATCAGGCCGACGCCTTTGTTTTAACCTCGAATTTTGAGGGCTGGGGCATGGCCGTGGTTGAAGCGGCGAGTTTCGGCCTGCCCATAATCATGACCGACGTGGGCATCGCCGGTGAGGTGATAAAGAATGGCGAAAGCGGATTGATAATCCCACTGGGCGATAAGAAAAAACTGGTTGAAGTCATGATAAAGTTAATAGAAAATGCGAGGCTGCGCGCCAGCCTGGCGGAAAGCGCCAAACTGGCCGTAAAACAGCTGCCGAACAAAGAACAAACTTTAAATTTATATAAAGCTTCTTGGCAGAAAGCCATGCCTCTAAAAAGAGATTAAGTAAACAGTTTTTATGTTCAGATACTGCCATTCAATCGCGTTAGCCATAAATTATCAAAATAGATGAAGTTATTAATTTTGACACAAAAAGTTGATATCAATGATGATCTCTTAGGCTTTATGCACGGCTGGATTGCCGAATTTGCCAAACGTTGTGACCAGGTCACGGTTGTTTGCCTGGAAAAAGGAATGTTTGACTTGCCTCCCAATGTTCGAGTACTAAGTCTGGGGAAGGAAACCGGTAAATCAAAAATAAAATATTTGATTAATTTTTATAAGCATATTTGGCGCCAGAGGGAAAATTATGAGGCAGTCTTGGCGCACATGAATGCTGAATATATGGTCTTGGGCGGATTAATCTGGCGGTTATTGGGCAAAAAGACCGGCCTGTGGTATGTTCATAGGCAAATAAATTTAAAATTAAGGCTGGCCGAGAAGTTGGCTGACGTGATTTTCACGGCTTCGCCTGAAAGTTTTAAGTTAAAAAGCGCTAAATTAAAAATTATCGGCCATGGCATTAATTTGGACAAATTTAAGGATAACCGCGACATCGGATCCGAGACTAATTTTAAAATTATTTATGTCGGCAGAATCAGCCGAATTAAAAATCAACAACTGCTAATTGAGGCGATAAATATTTTGCGTGAAAAAGGCGTGGTTAATTTAAAAGTTGATTTTGTGGGCCGCCCGATTTATCAAGAGGATGAGTCTTACCGGAATGAACTGATCAATTTAGCGGATAAATATTCGCTTAATAATTATGTGAATTTTACTGGCAGCGTGCCCAACAAAGACATAGCCGAGGTCTATCGCCGGGCCGATTTAAGCGTTAATTTATGCCCCACCGGCGGCTTGGACAAGGCGGTTTTAGAATCAATGGCCATGGGCTTGCCGGTCATAGTTTTTAATAAGGCTTTCGCGCCGCTGCTTAAAGGATCAGGCGGTTTAATTTTAACCGATTTAAGCGCGCCGGAGCTGGCTGATAAAATATGTGCTTTATCCACCGCGCCCAAAGAGGAGTTAAATCTAATCGGCCGCAGTTTACGGAAAAAAATTGTTGATCAGTATAGTTTATCCGAT
>MFFY01000043.1:0-9353 GCA_001778055.1 Candidatus Falkowbacteria bacterium RIFCSPLOWO2_12_FULL_45_13 | reverse complement strand
AGTATAGTTTATCCGATTTAGTTAAAAAAATAGTTAATCAACTAGGAGTGTAAAATTTATGAATTATCAAGGGTTTACGCATCTTAAAAAATATTTAACCGTTTAAGTCCGATTATCAAAGAACAATCGTTAAAGAGAGTCTGGATAAAAAATAATAATTATGCCAGCAACTAACAAAAAAGTAGCTTTAATCGCTTTGCGCGACGATAATTCCAAGGGCATCTCTCCTTTGGGGCCTTTGTATTTGGCCACCGCGCTAAAAAAGAACGGCCATATTCCCAAAATCATCTATAAAAAAGAAAGCCAGATCGGTGAGATTGAGCCGGAAATTGAAAGTTTCAAGCCTGATCTGATCGGCATGTCGGTTTTCACCGGCTACCTGAATAAAAAATATGTTGATTTAAGCAAGGGGTTAAAAGCTAAAGGGTACTTGATAGTTTGGGGAAACGCCCACGCCTCTTTATTGCCGAACCAGGTGCTCGAGGAAGCGGCGATTGATTTCGTGGTAATCGGCGAAGGCGAAGAAACCCTGGTTGAATTGGTGAATAATTTAGGCCATGAAGAAAACTATAAAAATATCGCCAGTTTGGGGTTTAAAGATCAAAACGGACGGATTATCGTCAATCCCCGGAGGCATTTCGGCGACATGGATGAATATTTAATTGATTGGTCGCTGATCAACGTAGAAGATTATATCGTGCCCTATTTTTCCGACCGCTACAAAAGAACCCTAGCGGTGGTCACCTCGCGCGGCTGTCCGTTCAATTGCCAGTTTTGCTATAATCTGGTTTTCAACAACCGGCGCTGGCGGGCCCATTCGGCCGAAAAGCTGATCGCCAATTTAAAACCGGTTATCGCCAAACATAATATCAACGCCATCAGGTTTTTAGACGACAATTTTTTTGTCAATAAAGAGCGCGCTTTCGCCATCGCCCGCGGCTTGAATTTGCCGTATTTTGCCGATTGCCGGGTTGAATTCGTGGATGAAAAATTCGTGGCCGATTTAAAGGCCACCAAGTGCCAGGAAATCATGTTCGGTTTTGAATCGGGTTCGGATAGAATTTTGAAAGAAGTGGTGCAAAAGGGCACCGCCACCAAGGACATCATTAAGGCCGTAACTTTGTTAAAAGACTCCGGCATCATGGCCTCTGGCTCGATTGTTTTCGGCCTGCCTTCGGAGACGGAAGCGGAATATAAACAGACCATGCGATTGATCATTAAATTATTGGAGATCAACCACAATTTGGCTTTTACCTGCGGTTGGTTTTTGCCTTATCCGGGCACCGGACTTTACGAGGCGGCCAAAAAATTGGGCTTGGCGCCGCCGGCAAAAATTGAAGGCTGGGATAAGTTTGACCGCTGGCGAAATGATTACCGCATGGAGTGGGTGAACTGGGATTATAAGCAGGCGGTTAAATATTCGCGCGTGGTAGTGCATCTGCTGGCTTTGGCTCATAAAAGGAACATCCCGGTGCTAAAAACCCTGTTGAAAAAAAGAGTTGAGCGTTTGAATTATGCTTTGCCTCTGGACATTTATTTATTCGCCAAATTAAGAAATATCTACTTGTTCAGCGGCCAAAAGAATTTTATCACTAGACTAGTCAAGCGGCTAATTGTTTATTTAATGAAAATAAAGAAGAAGTAATTAAAAATTAGAATTTACGGATCAAAAAATGTTATTTAAGGCAGCTGGCTGAAATCAGCAATTTTTTCGCTACGCCACAAGATTCAAACCCTACTGCACCACCCCAGGACATGTTAATATAAGCAATTAATTCATTTAAGGAATAATTGCTTATGTCGAAAATATCAAAAATAACCTACTATGAGAGGGAACAAATTGAGCTGTATTTGAAGATGGGCAAGAGCCGGAGGTGGATAGGTAGAAGGCTGTGCCGCGGACATACCGACATCTCGCGAGAAGTGAAAAGAAACAGCGACGCCTATCTGCCCTATCGGGCGGTTCACGCCCAAAGATTGCACGACGCCAGACAAAGGAAAAAGAATAAAAAGAAATTGGAGAAGTTTGAATACGCCAAACTCAGAGAATATGTGGTCAATAAATTAAATCAAAATTGCAGCCCGGATCAAATAGCCGGTCGACTTAAAGATCAGCCGCCGCCCGGTCTGAACGGAACCACTGTCAGCCACGAAAGCATCTATCAGTATATTTACAACGGTGAAGGTAGATTTGAATATTTGTATCCGCACCTGCGGACCAAACGGTCTAAGCGGCAAAGACGGTTTGATCGCAAAAAACACAATAAAATCAATATCCCGGAGAGAATATCAATTCATCTCCGTCCAGCAGAAATCAATGAGAAAAGTCGAGTTGGCGATTGGGAAACCGACAGCATGATTTTCTCCAAACAAAAAAACACCCTGTCGGTGCAATACGAAAGAAAAACTATGTTGTGCCGTCTGCGCAAGCTGAAAAACAAAGAAGCGGGAGAAACCGAGCAGGCCATTGCCCAGAGCGTTGAGTCGCTACCTAATGAATTATGGCAATCTATCACCAGAGACAACGGTTTGGAGAACGCTAAACATTTAAATACTTTAAACACCTTTAATGTTCAGTCGTATTTCTGCGACGCTTACGCCTCGTGGCAAAAAGGCGGCATAGAAAATTTAAACAAGCTAATCAGGCAGTACTTGCCAAGAAAAACGGATATGTCTAAGATAAGTCATGATGAGATTTACGCTATACAAGAACAGCTTAACAACCGGCCAAGGAAGTCATTAAATTATTTAACGCCGAATGAAGTAATTGCCAAATATATCTAAGGTGGTGCAGTTAAACCTTGAATCTTCACGCCTGCCGGCAGGCAGGGATGTAAACGGTGAAAAGGTCGGTCTAACGGTTAGTCCTCGCCCCGTTAAATAGGCTACGCCTCCCGCGGGGATTTAACGGGGCGAGCTTCAAAAATTACTGATTTCAGCCAGCTGCCAGCCAATCGCGTAAGTCCTAAAAATATTATTTTATGACGATTTGTTTTTTTGGCATTTATGACCCTGAATATAGCCGAAACAGCATTTTAATGAAAGGCTTAAGGCAAAACGGCCTGGAGGTTATAGAATGCAACGCCACTCAAGGCAAGGTCAAAAAATATTTTTCACTTGTTGCCAAGCACTGGAAAATCAGAAAAAAATATGATGTAATGGTGGTAGCTTTCCCGGGCTATCAGGCGATTATATTGGCCAAACTGTTCTCAAGAAAACCGCTGATTTTAGATGCTTTTTTTTCCATTTACGACTCGGAAGTGTTGGATCGCAAAATTACCGGGTCGAAAACCATAGCCGCTTATTATTATTGGTTTTTAGACTGGCTGGCCTGCAGTTTGGCGGACAAAGTAACGCTTGATACCTGGGCGCACATAAATTATTTTTTGGAGCTCTTTCCCTTAAAAAAAGAGAAGTTTATCAGGGTTTTGCTGGGCGCCGATGATCAGATTATCAAACCTCGACCGGCGCCGGTCAGGGATTATTATTTAGCGCATTTTCACGGCATCGCCACGCCGCTTCAGGGCGTGGGTTATATTATGGAAGCGGCCAGGCTGCTCAACGGCGAAAATATTAAATTTAATCTGGTCGGCAATAAAATCAGGCGGCAAGCGGGCGCGCCGGAGGCCGGCGGCAACATTAACTTTATCAAAACCTTGCCTTATCGGGAGTTGATTGACATCATGACCCAGGCTGACGTTTGTTTAGGCATTTTCGGCGATTCCAAGAAAACCCAGGTGGTCATCCCCAACAAAGTTTATGAAGCCTTGGCCGCGGGTAAGGCGGTCATTACCGCCGACACCCCGGCTGCCAGAGAATTGTTAACCGATGACGTGGATTGTTTGTTCTGCCGAGCCGGCGACGCCCGGGATTTAGCCGATAAGATCAGGCAACTTAAAAATGACGGCGATCAGCGCCACCTGATCGCGGCCAACGGCTATCAATTATTTACCGCTAACTTGACCCCGAAAAAAGTAACTTCCGGATTGGCTGAATTTATTAAAAAATATAAAAGTCAGCGGCCGTGACTCTATGAAAAATTTTTTAAAAAATATTATTTATTTTATTTTGAGCCTGTTTAATTATGACGGCGCGGTAATTTTAATGTATCATTCGGTGGCCGAAAACGATGAATTTCCCACGGTCAAGCCGGCCAACTTTGAAAAACAGCTGAAATATTTGAAGGATAATAAATTTCAGGTCATTAAATTATCCGAATTGGCCGAGCTGATAAATGGCCGCCGCAAAATCGCGCCGAAAACCGTTTGTTTAACCTTCGACGACGGCTACCGCGATAATTTTTTAAATGTTCTGCCCAGATTAAATAAATTTAATTTTCCAGCCACTATTTTTGTCAGTACCGCACTGATCAGTACGAAGAAAGCGCTGAAACACGGAAAAGAGTTTATCTATTTAAAAGAGCAGGACATAAAAGAAATGCGAGCCAGCAATTTGGTGGATTTCGGCTCGCACAGTCATAATCATGTTAAATTATCCAATCTGGCCAGGCCTCAACTTAAGCAGGAGCTTGAAACCTCTAAAGAAATATTAAGTCAATTAACGGGTAGAGATATTATCAGCTTATCGTATCCAAGCGGCCGGCATACTCGCGAAACCGAAGAAGCGGCAAAAAATGTATTTAAAATAATCTGTACGGTCGAGCCAGGCAGAGTAAATGAAAATGGTCATAGTTGGCGGCTAAAAAGAAATTCCATAGATTCCCAGGTAAATTTTACGCAGTTTAAAGGTATTGTAAAATTTGGCAGAATTTGAAGTTAGACCCTACGAATCAACGAATCTTTTCACAAATCTACAAATGTTAATAAAAACGTTTACAATTAGATAACACCCTGCGGTCTCTGCCACAGATCCTTGTGAGTGACCTGCAGGTTTAATGCCCAGCGGTGTCGCAACTAGCTTTACTATGAAATTTTTAAATTATCCGAAGAGTAGAAATGAGCAATTTAATTTCTAATAAAATGAAAATTGAATCTGTACCAATTGAAGAAGTTTTGAAATTGACCGAATTTTTTCCCAGTTTCAGTTATACTAAAGAGTTTTTAAAATTTCAGAAAAAAAGATACGGCTTGGCGAGCGATTTATTGGGCGTTTACGATAAAGGAAAGCTCGTTTGTTTGTTGCCGGTGAATTACTCATCCACGGCAGCCTACTCGGTTTACAAGGATTATACGGAGCCGTTTATCACCGGCGATGAACAAAAAGTAGACTGGCCGGAAGTCGCTCGAGCGGTTAAAAAAAAATTGGGTTGTGATTATTTTGAATTAAATTTTGGCTTTACCGGCGCGATCAGGGCTAATTTTAGTGAATTTAAAGCAACGGCGCTTTCTTTTTTTGTTTTACGGCTGGGCCTAGGGGAAAACCAAGAATCTTTTTTTAAAAAGTTCGATAAAAAGACCAGAAATCAGATCAGGAAAGCGGAAAAATATAATTTTGTTTTTAAAACCGTTGGCGCGGAATCATCGGCAGTTTTTTATGATTTGTATAAAGAAAACATGGGGCGACATGGCACGCCGGCCAAACCGCTAAGTTTTTTTCATGATCTGTTCGCCTGTTATGGAGAAAAATGTCGGCTGCTATTATTATGGGACCAGACCGAACTGGCCGGGGCTAATCTGGCGGTGGCCAGCGGCCGCTATTTGCGCTTATTTTTTAGCCTGTCTCGAGTTAAATATTGGCAACATTGCGTCAATGATCTGTTATATTTTAAAACCATCGACTGGGCTTACGGGCGGGGGGTCAGGACAATTGATTTCGGCGCCAGTTCCAATCAGGATAAGAGCCATAATCATTTTAAGCTTGGTTTTGGCGCCGAACAGTGGCCGATTTTAAATTACCGCCAAGGTTCGAAATGGCATTATATAAAAGATTTTTTGAGGCAAAAAAAGTATAATTTAAAAATACGCTTGAATAAAATAAAAAAAGGCGGCTCTTTAAGATCTTTGGCCAAAATTAATAAATTAAGATTATCCAAAGATGTTAAAGAATCAATAAATTTTGATATATGAAATTGATTTATTTGATCAACGCCAGAATTCCCACGGAAAAAGCGCATGGCTACCAAGCCACGAAAATGTGCGAAGAGCTAAGCGGTCTTGGCGTTAAGGTCGAGCTCTGGGCGCCGGTCAGAAACAGCCTGATCAAGGAAGACGCTTTTTCTTTTTATGATTTAAAAAGGAATTTTACCATAAGAAAAATCAAAAGCTTTGATTCATACAAGCACCCCGGCGGCCTGGGAAGATTCGGTTATTGGCTGTCCAGCCTGGGTTTTATATTCCGTCTTTTATTTATTAAGATTGATAAAGCGGCCATCGTTTACACCAGAGATCCGGAAGTTAGCTGGCTTTTGGGCCTAAGAGGCTACCAAACGATTTTTGAAGCGCATAATTGTCCGAGCAAGAGCCGGCTGTTTAAATTATTGTTGAGGCCTAGCCATAAAATCGTGGCAATCTCTCGGGCGCTCAAAGCCTGGTTTTTAGAAAATGGCTGGCCCGACCATAAAATTATGGTGGTGCCGGACGGAGTTGATTTGGCTAAATTTAAAATTGATTTAAGCCAGGCGCGAGCTAGGGAGAAGTTAGGTTTTTCGCCTGATAAAAAAATCGTTCTTTATGTCGGACATTTATACGACTGGAAAGGCGCGGACACTTTAGCGGCGGCGGCGGGAATTTTGAAAAATTGCCTGGTAGTGCTAGTCGGCGGCCATGGCGAGGAATTGGATAATTTTAAAAATAAATATCAAAACAGCGCCAATATTAAAATTATCCCTTTTCAAAAAAGAGCGGTCATGCCGCTCTATCTGAAAGCGGCTGACGCGCTGGTTTTGCCGAATAAAAAGGGCAGTGATATTTCTGAAAAATACACCTCGCCCTTAAAATTATTTGAATATATGGCCAGCGGCCGGCCGATTGTGGCTTCCGACTTGCCGTCGCTTCGGGAAATCTTAAATGAAACCAACTCGGTTTTGGTTGAACCGGATAACCCGGCTAAATTAGCCCAAGCCGTGGCTGAACTGCTGGCGGACAAAACCAGGGCGGATCGTCTGGCGGCCAAAGCACTTGGGGAGGCAGGGCAGTACAGTTGGCGCCGGCGGGCGGAACATATTCTTAAATTTATTAACGAGCGTTGACATAGGTTTGTCGGGTAAAATATTCGCTTTTCGCTTAAGACGAAATTTGGTATTTTTTCATAAAATTATTATTATTTAATTTAATGTAATAATTTTATGAAAAAATAATACAATTTCGTATGCGCTCAAAAACAAATATTTTACCCGATAAACCCGGAGTTAGCTATAAATGATAAGTTAAATTTGTTACTATGTGGCTATAAACCCAAAATTCGTTTAGGCAGCTGGCCGAAATCCGTGATTTTCGAAGCAAGGACTGTTTGAGCCTAAATAATATTAGCTATGCGATCTTAATTAACAAGAGGGTGGTTTATCTATATTATCACAAAAGTTGGCGAGTTCCGCAACGAAAAAATCGATAATTTCGACCAGCTGCGTATCGACAAAATAAATTTTATTTAATTTTATGGCCAGAAATACCGATACCATTGACTATCGCGATGATTACTACCGCGGGCCGGCCAAGTTTTATTTTAATAAAATATTGGAAACCCTGATCAGCTTCGGTGGTTTAAGAAGGGAGAGCGGCCTAATTTTGGATTTCGGCTGTGGCCAGGGGCATTTAAAAAAGAAATTACCGGGCGTTAACGTAATCGGCTATGACATTATTCCGGAATTGTCCGAGGTGAAAGATTACCGCGAGTTGGTTCCGGCGCAGATTGTTTTATCCGGCGTGCTGGAGCATTTATATCAAGACGAGATAAAAGTTATGCTCAACGAGTTTAAGCGAATGAACCCGCGGGCTAATTTACTGGTTTATTTGCCGACCGAAAATTGGCTATCCAAAATCGCCATGAGAATGGCGGGCAAGAAAAACGCCCATGACGATCATGTTTCCGGCTACTTTGATATAAATGAAGTAATTGAGAAAGACTATTATCCGGAAAAAAGGCGTTATATTTTTTTAGGCATGGCGCAGATAACAAAATACGCCCCTCTTAAATAAAAATGGCTATGGGTTATGAAGCAACAATCTCAACCTCAACGCCGGTAGAATTATCAGTCGTGATTTTATGCTATCGGGCCCGTGAATCAACCAGGCAGTTCGCGGAAAGAATTCGAGCTTTGTTTAATCAAGAGGAAATTTTCAATTATGAATTAATCTTGGTCGGCAATTACTGTTCTCTGGATAATGACACAACTCCTCGGGTGGTTAAAGAATTAGCCGAAAAATATGACAATATCCGTTATGTCGCTTTAAAAAAACAGGGCATGATGGGTTGGGACATGAAAAGCGGTTTAAGCCAGGCCGGGGGGAAATATATCGCGGTCATTGACGGCGATGGCCAGATGCCGGTGGAGGATTTGGTTAGAGTATACAGAGCCATCGTCTCCGCTCAGGCTGATTTAGTTAAAACTTACCGTTTAAAGCGAGGCGACAGTCTTTGGCGAAAAATTATCTCCTGGCTATATAATATATTTTTTAGTATATTATTCCCCGGACTTGCTTTAAAAGATATAAATTCCAAACCAAAAATTTTTACTAATTCAGCTTATAATAAATTAAAATTATTGTCAGATGATTGGTTTATTGACGCTGAAATTATGATCCAGGCCAGGCGGCTGAAGTTTAAAGTTGTGGAAATACCAACGGTTTTTCTCGGCTTGGTGGGCCGGCGCTCTTTCGTCGGTCTTAAGACTATTTTTGAATTTATTAAAAATTTGCTGGTTTATCGACTGAAAGAATTTTTTAAATAATTAGCGCTTAAAATATTACTAACCTCAGCCAGCCGCTAATTAACTGCGTAAGTCCTAACTATATGAGAATTTTAATTACCGGCGCCAGCGGTTCAATTGGTAAAAAATTAACCAGGCTATTATCGGCCTCGGGCCATGAATTGATTTTATTGTATCGGCAAAAAGACGATGCTCTGGCCAAGTTTGGCCGGCTTGTCTATGGCGATTTGGCGGATAAAATAAGTTTAGCGGCTGCGGCATCAGCCGCCGAGGCGGTAATTCACATTGCGGGCTTGACTCATACCAATAATATAAAATTATATTATCAAGTCAATTTTGAAGGGACAAAGAATTTGCTCCAAGCTTCTAAACAGGCAGGGGTAAAAAGATTTATTTTCATAAGTTCCAGGACGGCCAGTCCAACGGGCGGCGGCTACGCCCAGTCCAAATTTCTAGCCGAAGAAGAAGTTAAAAAAAGCGGCCTGGATTGGCTGATTTTGCGTTTATCCGAAGTTTATGGCGCGAGCGA
>MFFY01000042.1 GCA_001778055.1 Candidatus Falkowbacteria bacterium RIFCSPLOWO2_12_FULL_45_13 | reverse complement strand
CCAACAGTAGCATGGCCAGAGCCTCGGCCCTGATTTCGTAGGGCCGGCTGGACAAATTATTTTTAATGATTTCGCTTAAGCCGCTAACCAGTCCGGCGATTTCATCCGCATATCTGGGCAAACGCGGGTTTATTTTAAGCCGTTCAGCCGCTACTTTGGCGCAAGTATCTATCAGCTTATCAATGCCCTCGCCGGTGGTGGCCACAATCGGCGCCACCGGCACGCCCAGGAGTTGGCTTAATTTTTTTGCGTCAATCAGCAAATTTTGTTTGGCCGCCACATCGATTAAATTAAGGGCGATAACCAGGGGGCAGCCGAGCTCAATCAATTGCAAGGTCAAATATAAATTTCGCGTTAGGTTGGTGGCATCGACGACCGCCACCACCACCTCGGCGTGTTTTTCCAAGATGGCGCGCCTGGCGATAAATTGATCCTCGGAGATCGCCCCGAGCGAATAGGCGCCGGGCAGGTCGATAATGCCGAAAGCCAGGCCGCGAAATTCAGCCGGGCCGATATTTAAAGATACGGTTTTGCCCGGGTAATTGGCGGTGACGGCGCCGAGGCCAGTCAGTTGGTTAAAAATAGTTGATTTGCCCACATTGGGATTGCCGGCTAACGCGATGGTAAATTTTGTCTGTGTTTTTATTTTTTTTATTTCCGCGTGGCAGTTAAGCATAATTAGGAGATTTTACGCATTTAACATTTTTTTACACCACAAATCAACAAATCTACTACGAATATTACGAATAATAAAATGCTAATCTGTGAATCCAGGTGAATACCGCGGATAAATATTTATAGTATTTGTAGCAGAGTTGTAGATTTGTGGGTTAGATTTTTTTAACCCAGATGGATTTGGCTACGGTCCGGCCGATGGCGTAGGTAGCTCTGCCGACCCGGATTATGATCGGCCCTTTAAAAGGCGCTTTTTCTTGAATAAACAGAATGGTTTCCGGCATCAAGCCGAGCGTGGCCAAATAATGCAAAAGCTTCAGCTCTTCGTCGGTTATTTTTATGATTTTAGCTTTGTCGTTTTTTTCCAGACAGGTCAGGGGATAAGACGGCGCTTGCTTGATTTTACCCCGGGCGTCGGGAATAGGGTTGCCATGAGGGCAGGTTTTGGGGCGCCCCAGCGCTTTATCCATCTGCTCGCCGGTCAATTTAGAGATGCCATGCTCAAACTGGTGCGCTTCGCGATGAGACTCTTCCCAGCTAATGCCTAATTTTTTTACCAGAAACTGTTCGGCTAAACGATGACGTCTGACTATGTCCAAAGCCAACCTTTTGCCCTTGCGGGTTAGTTTGGCGCCATGGTAAGGCGAGTATTTAATTAGCTTATTTTGAGTCATTTTGATTAAATTTTCCGAGACCGAAGCCGGTGAGATAGCCAAATGCTCGGCGATTTTTTGCGTGGCGGCGCAACCTTCTTCGCTGATGAGATGAAAAATAGTTTCTAGATAATCTTCCTGGTTTTTGCTGATGGGCTTCAACATAGAAATTGATTTGAATTACGATTAGGCATACCTAATTATATTACCGGAACGTTTTAACGTCAAGAAAGAAGATGTTTTTAAATAGCTTCTTTCTGCCCTCTCTATAAAAAATCCCGCCCGAAATTTGATGATATTTTGGGCGGGATCATCTTTACGCAGTCAAGTTAATTCACTATGTTTTTTATCTTCTTTTTCTCGCCGCCAAACGAATAGATAAACCAGAGAAAGTATTACCGCTATTAGCAGTATGATTTGCGCCGCCAAGGTTTCTAGGGTTGAATGCATTCCCAGCCAGGCGATTCTCGGCGCCCAGGGCAGGGGACTCGAGGTTAAGGCTTGGCCTTCTTGAAGTTCGGCCAGGCCGTTGCCCAGGAAGGTAAAAGCCATATAAAACATAATGGCGCCGGTGGCGATAAAAAATTGTTTGACCGGAATTTTAACGCCGAATTTTTTGAAGATCCAGAAGATTAGGGCCAAAAGCAGGAGCCCCGAAATTAGGCCGGCCAGAATGGGATAGCCGCCGGCCGGCGCGTTGATAAAAAGCGCTTTGTAAAAAAGCGCGGTTTCAAAGCCTTCGCGGTAGACGGCTAAAAAGGCGACCGAACCCAAGACGAATTGGTTGCCGGAAGTGACTGCGTCTTTTACTTTACCGTGAATGAATTTTTGCCAGTTATAAGACGGGACTTTATTGATCAGCCAGTAGCTGACGTATAACAGCACGGCCACGGCGACGAGCATGGTAACTCCTTCCAGAATCTCGCGGCTGGCAACGTCAATCTTAAAGATCTGTTCAATCAGCCAGGCGGTTAAGAGACTAGCCAAGACGGCCAGCCCTCCGGCCCGATAGATTATTTTAGTTTTGTTCTTATTGCCCGAGACAACCAAATAGGCGATGATGGCGGCAATGATAATTATGGCTTCAAAGCCTTCGCGCACGATAATGGCCAATGACTGGATGAATAAAGCCGCGGCGTTGGCTGGTTCTTGCAAAAGCGCCTCGGCTTGATCCAGCTTAGCCTCAAGGGCGGCCAGCAGATTATCAATTTCTTGAGACGGACCCTTCATGGCGCCAGAGAGCTTTAAGATTTGACTTTCAATTTCATCTTCTAGCCGGGCATTCTTAGCGCTTATGGCGCTGCCGGTCTCCTCTTCAAAAATAATAAAAGCATCTCTGGCTAGTTTTGACGCGGCTTCAAAATTACCGGCTTTATATTCCGTAACGGCTTGATCAACAGTATCTTTTATTTTGGCAATAGCGCCGGTTAGTTCATTGGTTTCTTCTGGCTTTGAGACTTTATCGGTGTTAAAGGTAAATTGGGCGGCCGCCGCGCTCAAGGCGTCAGCCGGCCTATCATAAGCTAAGGCTGGCGCCGCTATTTGAACCTCCACCTCCCAGACCCCTGAACCCACCTCGGCGTTAGCGGCGTAATGAAGAAACGTCGCCCACATAGGCACTAGATTGTAGTTAATTTGTTGGCCGGTTTTCTGGTTGGCGAGCCGCATGGTTAAGCCCGCGTACGGCACGATTCGGCCGCTTGCAGCCTCTCTTAAGACGACTTCTAAATGATAGTTATCCGCGGGCTTCTTGGTACCGGAGAGCGTTCCCGACCGGTAAGCATATATTTCCTCCACGTTTTCGGCGATAAAGCCGATGAAGTATTGGCCAACTTTTTTTTCTTCCCATAACTCGGCCACGGCCACGTCAATATCGTCGCCCGGACTGAAACCGTCTTCAGTGTCGGTTATTTTTGGCTGCGCCTCAATTTTAGCGATTCCATCTTTTACCGTTAACTCAAAGACAGTAACAATCGGCTTAATCCATTTGTCCAGCTCTTCATGCGCCATTGGCCCATGTTCTACGGCAACAGCGGCTTTGTAATCGCCATCTCCGGGCAAAGTTAGATTATTGCCGTAATGCAAAAATTCTCCCCAGACAGGATATAGCTTACTGTTGGCGGACCAGCCGTCAGCCTTGGTTATGTTTACGGTTATTTCGGTATAGGGGATCATTCTTTTGGTGGTTTTTTCCCGCAGCACTGCTTTAAGGCGGTGCGTCTGGCCGGCCGCGGGATTTTTAGCTAATTTTTCCTTATCATAGAACCAAAAATCTTTAGCCGGCTCAATGGCTAAGCCGATTCTTAACCCCCCCACCAGCTGTTCTCCGCCCAGCTGGCTGTCGGCCAGATTTTGCGAGGTGGCCTCTCCTTTGGCCTGATCGGACACGGCGCCGCCGCCCGATAGTTTTTGCAGACTGGCCGTGATCTCTTTCAGCCGTTCATTAACTTTGGCTGGGTCGCCCTGGCTTTGTATTATTTGCTTAATCGCCTTCAGCCGATTTAGGATGTCGGTCCGCCGGTCAGGAGAGATTTGGCCGATTTCTTCGGCCAAGTCCGCGTATTGCTCTATGGCTTTGTCAATAAATATTTCGGTCTCCAGATATTCTTTCTCATCTATTATTTTTTCGTCCTTGACCGCGTCAACATATTCTGCGCCCACAAGCTTAAGCGTTCCCAGGAGGCTCTGGACTTCAGCTTTAAAATTATTATTGGAGTCAGCCGAGCTAATCGGCGAGACCAACATGACGGCCATTGTTAAGCCGAGAATCAGCCAGCTTTTTATAATAATTGTTTTCATAGTATAAAAAAGCTTTCCGCTTTTGGCGGAAGATTATAAGAATTAGATTATGAAGTTATCCACATGATGAAGAAATTAATTTAGGTATACCTAAATTATATTATAAACAATTATCATTGTCAATCACCGGCGGGGTTTGATCTTGTAAAATTATATGGGATATGATAACTTGCTCTTACGTTATGGCTGCGCGAGCCGCACTACCCGCCTGAACGCACAGTCGGGCAGGCAAGGGCGGCACATGCGAATACCTACAAATGTACTTTAAACAATTTAAACAGGAGAATTAGAACAAAAATAATACCATCAATCAAATCAACGCCAAGAAACGTTAAAATATGAATAATGAAATAAAAAGCACCATACGAGGGTTTACCAAAGTCCTGATTGAAGGGATGTGCCTCGGGAGCATTGTCTGGGACGAAAACACCGGGTTGATTGTCGGGGTATATTTGCGAGAACAAACTGCGCCGGCCGGCGTAATCTGGGCGGACGGCCAGGGCTTTGAGGCCTATCCGGCCTTTATTGACGGCCATGTCCATGACCGGTTTGACGAATCGGGGAAAGAAGACGCCGAGCATCTGGAAGCGGCCTGTATTGAAGGCGGCGTGGGCACGATTATGACCATGCCGAATAATCGTGTGCCGTTTACGCGTCTTCATCAGATTGCAGAGCGCATTGCGCGCTGGCAAGGTAGTCGGCTGACGGTTCGTTTCCATATCGGCGCGGCCCGCGACAACTTGCCAGTTATCGCCGGCCTTAGGGGGTTAAAGAATAGTTGGTTAGGGCAGGTCAAGGAGTACGACGCTTCTTCCACCAATCCAAGTTTATTGATCGACGACGATCAAACTCAATTCCGGGCGGCTGAAGCCATCGGACAATCCGGCAGGATTAAATTGGTTCATGCCGAGTATGAGCCTTGGCTCAAACGCAACCGCGCGCAAATTGAGCTTGAGCGGGAACTCCGCTTGGAGGAGCATTGTGCGCTTCGCTCGGCTGAAGTTGAAGTGGAAGGCATCAGGCGGGCCATAGAAATCTGCCGCGATACCGGAGTGCGCACCCATATTTGCCATGTCTCAACTTGGCGCGGGCTAGAATTGATCGCCTTCGCCAAAGACGAAGGCTTGCCCGTAACCTGCGAGACCTGTCCGCACTATTGGCGGCTTAACGAGCACGATCTTTTAACCATGCGCGGCCGGG
>MFFY01000041.1 GCA_001778055.1 Candidatus Falkowbacteria bacterium RIFCSPLOWO2_12_FULL_45_13 | reverse complement strand
AAAAACTGAAAGAAAAAGAAAAGGGCGAGGCAGACAAGGAAGATGATCTTGGAGAAAAAAGCCGGAAGAGGGCGGGGAAGCGGACAAATCATTGGGAAGCTACTGCGGCCTTTAAAATGGAAAGAGGCGAGTGGAAAAAAACTAATGCCGAAGAGCATGCGCAAATTGCTAGTGCCGAGTTCGGTAAGAGGGCGCCTAGGGCTAATGCTCGCGAGTTTAATAGATTGGCTACTGGAAAACATGTACTTAACCCTCTGATCGGTAAAATGGAGTATAAGTTAACGGATGTTGGTTTAATTTTTTTGCAGTCAATTGATAAAGTAATTAATCAAGACAACTATTTGGATTATGTGCTTTAACCGCCGGTTACCCGCCCGACAGTTTGGAGAGGAAAGCGGTGGAGGAGCAGATAGAGCGCGTAACTCGCAACTCACAGCTCGCAACTCATTAGATAATTATATAATTGACAAGTATAAAATTATCTGATATTATTGTAGTTATAAGTTATAAAACTATTTATGTTATTTTCTAGAGAAATATTAAATAAAATAAAAAAAGTTATTGACCGGGACGAATTTATTATTTTGGTCGGCGCCAGGCAGACGGGAAAAACTTCGCTATTGTTTTTAATAAAAGAATTTTATGAGAATAAGGGCGTAGAAGCGAGCTATTTTAATCTGGAAAACCCCGAACATTTAAAAATTTTGAATGACCATCCTTTTAATATTTTTGATTTGCTGCCCAAACGGCCGGCAAAACAAATCGTTTTAATTGATGAGATACAATATTTAGCCGACCCCAGCAATTTTTTAAAATTGCTTTATGACGATAGGAGAAAAGAAATAAAAATTATCGCCACTGGCTCGTCTTCTTTTTACATGGATCGAAAATTCAAAGACAGCTTGGTCGGCAGAAAATTTATTTTTAATATCTACCCTTTGAATTTTAACGAATTTTTGGAATTCAACGGAGAGACTGAAATGGCCGAAGCCAAGCCGGCTAAGAAGCTGACCTCTTATTATCAGACAAAGCTCTTAAAATTATGGGAACAATATATTATTTACGGCGGCTATCCCAAAGTGGCTTTAGCCAGAGAAGAAGAGCTGAAGAAAATTCTGATTGAAGATATCGGCTCATCGTATATTAAAAAGGATGCCTTAGAGGCCGGTATAAAAAACACGGAAAAATATTACGCGCTGATTAAAATTTTAGCCGGACAAACCGGGCAATTGATGAATTCCCAGGAATTGGCTAATACTTTAAATATCGCGCATAAAACAGTGGAGGAATATCTTTATATTATGGCCAGGTCGTATCAGCTGGCTTTCATCAGGCCGTTTTATAAGAATCTTAGAAAAGAATTGACCAAAATGCCAAAAGCCTATTTTTATGATTTAGGGTTAAGGAATTTTTTTTTGGATGATTTTTCATCGCTTGATAAGCGGCCGGATAAAGGAGCGTATTTGGAAAATTTAGTTTTTACGGAATTTTTAAAACGAGGAGATAGCTTGGACAAGATAAAATATTGGCGAACCCAGGACAAAAAAGAAGTTGATTTTATCATCGGCCGGGAAGCTTATGAAATAAAATATAATTTAAAAAGAAAAGCCTCTGGTTATAAAAAATTTATTGAGCAATATCCGGAGATTAAATTTTCTATGGTTTCCCGCGAGGATGTGATAAAAAAGTTTTACGGCCGGAAAGGAGCTTGAATTTCGCCGTCAGCTACCCGCCCGGCAGTTTAGAGAGAAAAGCGGCGGAGGAGGAGATGGAAAAGGCGGAAGGAGGAAAGAAAAGCGTTAGATGAAGGGGGGGGGTTCTATATAGCTTGTTCATTAGGACCTAGGGCATGGGGATTAGGAAAATTAAAAATGATTTTTTATGAATAAAGGGGGATTGGAAAATCTGGAAATTTACAAATTAGCGGAAAGATTGGAAATATTTATTTTTAAGGTCACCGAGAGATTCCCCAAAGACGAAAAATTTAGAAGCGTTGATCAATTAAGAAGATCGTCCGCGTCAGTTACTGATAATATTTCGGAAAGCTATAATAGATTTTCCTATCAAGATAAAATCAATCGAATGTATATAGCCAGAGGCGAAGCGGGGGAAACTAAAGCCGGAACGAGAAAGGCATTTAAGAAAGGATTTATTAGTGAAAAAATCGCCACTTTTGTTGGCGAAAAATATAATGAACATGATAAAATCGTTAAACATGGAGAATAGAAAAACTATTCTAGTATGCGGTTCAATCGTCTACGACCGCATCATGAATTTCCCGGGGAAATTCAGCGACCATATTCTGCCGGACAAGGTTCATATTTTAAACGTGTCGTTCGCCTTAAACCGGCTGTCCGAGAGTTTCGGCGGCACGGGCGGCAATATCGCCTATAATCTGGCTTTGCTGGGGGAGAGGCCGAAGTTAATGGGCGCGGCCGGGTCGGACTTTGAAAAATACGCGGACTGGCTGAAGAGGAATAACGTCGACATCAGCCAAGTTAAAATAGCTGATAACGAATTAACGGCCAGCGCTTATATTATGACGGATCAGGCGGATAATCAGATTGCCGGATTTTATGGGGGGCCAAAAACCCCCTCTTTTCCGCCCAAGGCGGATCCACCTCTGGCGGAAATCTCCCCCTTAATAAGGGGGAGAACAATAGAAGCTCCCCTCCTTACCAAGGAGGGGAATAAGGGGAGGTTAAACGCTTTGGCCATTGTCTCCCCGGACGCGGTTGCCAGAATGTCAGGATATGTTAAAATATTCAGACGAATCAAATTGCCATATATTTTTGATCCGGGCCAGCAGATTACGGCTTTAAGCGCCAAAGAATTGAAATGGGCAACGAGCGGGGCTAAGGTTTTAATCGGTAATGATTATGAAATTGAGTTGATTTTAAATAAAATTAGAATAAAAAAGTCTGATCTGATAAAATTGGCGAAAATTTTAATCATTACCAAGGGCGAGCAAGGTTCGGAAATATATGATCAGGGCGGTCGTCTGGGCGGGGCGGGTAAAAAGATAATTATTCCACCGGCTAAGCCAAAAGCGGTTTTAGATCCTACCGGCGCCGGCGACGCTTATCGCGCCGGGCTGATTAAGGGGATGGCAGAGGGCTGGAATTTGGAAAAATGCGGCCGGCTGGCTTCAGCGGTGGCCGCGTACACGGTGGAAAAGTACGGCACGCAGACGCACAAGTTTAGCTGGCAAGAATTGGAAAAGAGATACAGAGAAAACTTTAGGGAAAAATTGTAGATTTGATTATTATATTTATCTCAAATGTCAAAATTCAAATCTCAAAACTGCAACGCAAATGTCAAAAGTACTAAGATAATAGTTTTGAGTTTTTAGATATGGTTTTGACATTTGACATTTGAGTTTTGTGTTAAATAAAATTATTTATGATCCACGATATCAAGGATGGGAAGTTGGTTTCAGCCGGTAAAAAGCGCATCGTTTGGGCCGAGAAAGACATGCCGGTTTTAAATTTGATTAAAAATAAGTTTGAAAAAGAACAACCACTTAAGGGCGTCAAACTGGCCGCCTGCCTGCATGTTACGGCTGAAACCGCTAATTTGGCGAGAACCCTGAAATCGGGCGGAGCCGAGGTTTTTCTCTGCGCCTCCAATCCGCTGTCCACGCAGGACGACGTGGCCGCGTCGCTGGTTAAAGATTATAGTATTCCGGTTTTCGCTATTCATGGCGAGAATAAAGAAACTTATTATCAGCACCTTGAAGCCGCCCTGGATTTTAAGCCCGATATCACCATGGACGATGGCGCTGACCTGTTGTCGCTTTTGCATACTAAATATAGGGAGCAAGCTAAAAATATTTGGGGCTCGATGGAAGAAACCACTACCGGCGTTATCCGCCTGAAGGCCATGGAACGGTCGGGCAAGCTGGCCGTGCCGATCATCGCGGTCAATGACGCCAAAACTAAGAATCTGTTTGATAACCGCTACGGCACCGGCCAGTCCACTTTGGACGGCATCATCCGCGCTACTGATGTTTTAATCGCCGGAAAAACCATCGTGGTGGCCGGCTACGGCTGGTGCGGCCGCGGCTTTGCCGCGCGCGTTCGCGGCATGGGCGCTAAAGTCATCATCACCGAAGTGGATAAAATAAAAGCCCTGGAAGCGGCCATGGACGGCTATTTCGTTATGCCCATGATAGAGGCGGCGGTTTTGGGTGATTTGTTCTGTACCTTAACCGGCGATCTTAACGTCTTAAGAGGCGAGCATTTTAAATTAATGAAAGACGGCGCCATAGTAGCCAACTCCGGCCATTTTGACGTGGAAATAAATATTCCGGAACTTAAGAAACTGGCCGTGAAAGTTAATAAAAATGTCAGGCAGAATGTGGATGAGTACGTTATGAATCTCGCATCTCGCAACTCGCATCTCGCAACTAAAAATAAAAAATACAAAAGTATTTACCTATTGGCCGAGGGACGGCTGGTGAATTTGGCCGCGGCCGAAGGCCATCCGGCCAGCGTGATGGATATGAGCTTTTCCACCCAAGCTCTGGCCGCCGAATATGTGGCTAAAAATTACCGCCAACTGCAACAGAAAGTCTATAATGTGCCGGCCGAGATTGAAGATTGGGTGGCGGGGTTAAAGCTTGAGTCCATGGGCATCAGCATTGATAAATTAACTGAAGAACAGGAGAAGTATTTGAGGAGCTGGGAAATCGGAACATAACGTCATGTTGTCATTGCGAGCCCTTCCGAAAGCTTTCGGAAGGGCGAAGCAATCTCAGGCACAATAAATAGAGATAAAAACATATTTTTTAATAAAACAAGTCGTTCGTGAGATTGCTTCGTCGCCGAAGCTCCTCGCAATGACAATAAGAATAATTATGCCGGAAAAAAATGTTAGGCTAATTACTTCGGAGTCGGTAACGGAGGGCCACCCCGATAAGGTTTGCGATCAAATCAGCGATGGCATCTATGACGCCATGTTAAAAGTCGACCCCATGAGCCGTTCGGCCGTGGAAACCTTCTGCACCACCGGTCTGGTGGTGGTGGGCGGCGAGGTTACTACCAAGGCCTATGTCAATATTGACAAAGTGGTGCGCGAAGTTTTAAGACAGATCGGTTATGATAAGCAGGAATACGGTTTCTGCTCAACCGACGTCGGCGTGCTGGTTTCCATCCATGAACAAAGTCCGGATATCGCCCAGGGCGTTGACGAAGGCAAGGGCGAATTTAAGGAGCAAGGAGCGGGCGACCAAGGCTTGATGGTCGGCTATGCCACCAATGAAACCAAGGAATTAATGCCCCTGCCCATAGTTTTGGCTCATAAATTAACTTCAAGATTGGCGCAGGTGAGAAAAAACGGCCAATTGCCTTATTTAAGGCCGGACGGCAAGAGCCAGGTGACTATTGAATACCATAATGGCCAGGCGGTTCGCGCCGAAACCGTGGTCATCGCCGCGCACCATAGCGATCAAGTCAGCCTGGAAAAATTAAGAACCGATGTTAAGGCCAAAGTGATCAAGCCGGTCATGGGAAAATTGCTTGACAATAAAACCAAATATTTTATTAATGCCACTGGCAAGTTTACTTTAGGCGGGCCGTCGGCCGATACCGGCTTGACCGGCAGGAAAATCATCGTTGACACTTACGGCGGAGCCGTGCCGCACGGCGGCGGGGCTTTTTCCGGCAAAGATTTAACCAAGGTGGACCGTTCTGGCGCCTACATGGCGAGGTTCGTGGCAAAAAACGTGGTGGCCGCCGGGTTGGCTGAAAAATGCCTCTTACAGTTGGCTTACGCTATCGGCGTGGCCGAACCCGTGGGCGTTTATATTGATACTTTCAGGACCAATAAAATATCCGAAGCCAAGATTTTAGAGCTGGTTAAAAAACATTTTGATTTCAGGCCGAAAAGAATAATTGAAAGCCTTGATTTGAGAAGGCCGATTTATAAGAAAACCGCCGCCTACGGTCATTTTGGCCGGGCGGATAAAGATTTTACCTGGGAGAAAACGGACAAGGCGAGATTATTGAAGAAGGAAGCGAAATTATAATAAAAATGACGAATGACAAATGACAAATCAATGTCAAAATCCAAATATCAAAGGGTCTATTTGAAATTTGTCATTAGTCATTGAATTGTCATTCGTTATTTGTCATTCATTTAAAATTTAAAATTGTAAATTTAAAATTAGGTATGTATAAAACTCGTAAATTAGATAAACCATGGATATTGGGCGCCTTGGCCATCATGCTGGCCGCGCTTTTATGGAGTTTGGACGGAGTTTTTATCCGGCCGAAATTTTATATATTTCCGGCCGGCTTGATCGTCTTGTTGGAGCATGCCCTAGGTCTGATTGTTTTGGCTCCGTTTATAATTTTAAGCTGGCCCAAAATAAAGTTGCTTAAAACAAAAGAATGGGCGGCCATCGGCTGGGTATCGTTTTTCGGCGGCGCTTTGGGCACGCTGATGATTACCCAGGCTTTCTTCGCGGCCATCGGCGGGGAAGTTACCTTCGCCACCGTGGTGCTGTTGCAAAAACTCCAGCCGGTTTTCGCCCTGCTTTTGGCCAGACTGATTATCGGTGAAAAACTGAAGCGGTCGTTTTACGGCTGGGCGGCCGTGGCCATTCTGGCGGCCTATTTTTTAGCCTTTGGCAAGACTGGCCTGAATTTAGGAGAAATAAACTGGCTTGATTCGGCTGCCTTTTATTCCGTCATCGCCGCTTTCGCTTTCGGTTCGTCCACGGTTTTTGGCAAAAGGATCGTCAACCATCTTGATTTTAAATCAACCGCGGGCTTAAGATTCGCGGTTACGGCAGTTTTGATGCTAATTTATTCATTGTTCACCGGCGATCTTTTTAAAATAAATACCGTGGGAGCGGTTTATTGGGGATACTTGGCGCTGATAGTTTTTACCAGCGGCGCTGCCGCCATGTTTATTTATTACTATGGCTTAAAAAGAGTTACGGCTTCGGCCTCGACTATTTTAGAACTATTCTGGCCGTTTTCCGCCGTCATCCTGGATTATTTTATCAATCATAATGTTTTAAGCTGGGCGCAGATTGCGGCCGCCAGCGTTTTACTCCTGGCTTTTATAAAAATTGTCACGCGAGAAACCGCGCCCAAGTTCGAATTTATGGCTAAAATTAGAGGCGGCAGCGGGCGAGGCCGGGTGCTTGGTTTTCCCACTATAAATTTAGACAAGACGGGGATTGACATAAATTACGGCATCTATTTAGTAGAAAGCCGGATAAATGGTAAAATATATAAAGGGTTATTGCATTTCGGCCAAAAAGAAACTTTTAACGAACCGGTGTCCCTGGAATTGTATCTTAAAGAGCGGCTCGAAAATTTAAATGATCAGGAAATAAAAATAAAAGAGATCAGAAAAATCAGGGAAGTGAAGAGGTTTAGAGACGCGGAAGGACTGAAGAAACAGATGGAGGAAGATGCGAAGGAGCTAGGCAACTAAAATTTTTTTGTTATTGCGAAGATCCAGCTCCAGTTTCTTAAACTGGGGCTGGGGACGAAGCCTGCCGGCAGGCAGGCAATCTCACGAACAAGGAGTTTAAATTGAAATGGAAAATTTTGTCACAATTCGTTGTACCTGAGATTGCTTCGCTCCCCGGGCCAAGCCCGGGGTCGCTCGCAATGACAGTGATATTCATAATTTCCCCCCCATGCTTGACTATCTAAAAAAATTTAACCGCTTGCCGCCGGAGCTAAGGCGGAAAGTTTCTAATCCGACGGCAATGGCCGCGATTGAAACGCTGGAGAAGAAGTATCGGCTGCCTCTGGCGGCTTTAGTTATGAGAGTTTTAGTCAAGGAGATTGATTTGGCGGATTTGGCTTCATATTTAAAAAAAGAAAACCTGGCCGAAGTCGCCGCTTTAGAGTTGGCTCGGGAATTAAAAGACAAGATATTTTCCTCTTTGTCCGGTTATTTGCCGGTTGGCGGCGCTTCGTCAATGGCCGCGTCCGGCCCGTCTCGCCTAAAGGCGTTAGCCGAGGTGAATGAGTCATCGTCTCGTTTTCGGCCGGTTGAAGCGGGCAGGCGGCGGGATGCTAGCGGCCAGCCGGAAAGACCAGCGCTCAAGACCAGCGCTCAAGAACCGGCGGTCAAAGGCGCCAGTTTTTTCTTTTCCGTCGACGACGAGGCGGAAATCAGAGAGCTGGCTAAAAAAATAGATTTAGCGGCCAGAATTAAATTACCCGCCGGGGCGGTTGAGGATAAGCTTAAGGCAATTATAAACCGCGCTCAAATTAACTTCGGCGCCGCCGATTTAGCCGATAGGTTTAAGCAGATTTTAAAAACTTATTTGCGCGGCGTCAGAAACAAGGTGGAAACCAAAGCGACTCTGGAAAAATCGTTTTTGAGCGGCGGCTTGAGTTTCGACCAGGCTTCAGCCCAGCAGGTTATGGATATAACCGATAAAGTTTTAAATTCGGAGTCGGACGAGCCAGCCAAGCCGCTGCCAAAAATAGAAATCTCTTTGCCGGCCAGAGACGCGCCGTATGATTTTTTTAAATTAGCCGGAGTAAAAAAAGCGGCGGCTTCGGCAGCCGGGCCTAAGAGCCAGCGAGCTCCAGAAGCCAAATCTGATCTTAGTTTGAAACCGGCCGGCGTCGTATTTAGAAAAACATTTCAGTCCGACGGCACTGAACATGAATTAGCTCCATTGACGCCGGCGATTAAACCCGGAGATAAAAAAGCGGTTAAGCCAGCCGCTGACAAAAAATTCTTATCTCCGAGAAAGGAAATCAAGCCAGCCGCCGGGAGCCAGGGAGCCGATTCGGACCAAACGCCGTTTGTCAGGCGCCGATTTGAAGCGGGAAATTCAACCTCGGGCCGAAAAGCAAGGGTTGAAGACGTCAAGTATGTTCCCAAAGTGATGGGTCCGCTGGATGAAATAAAATACCTTGGTTTAATAAATTTTCGCCGATTGGACAATGATCCGCTTCGGGCCGTTGAGAAAGTCAAGGCCGAGATCAATTTATTGGCTGAAGAAAGTTACGGCAAAAAATTGGAAGCTGTCAAGGGCTGGCGGTCCAGTCCGGTTAACCGGCTGTATTTAGATATTGGCCAGAAGAGCATTAGCGAAAATAAGCCGGTTGATGTTATAATAGAAGAAAGGAAAATTGCCGGCGGCGATTATTTAACCGCGGCTGAATTTGAAGCGATTATGGACCTTAATAAAAGCCTAAGGTTTTAATTTGGGATTATGAAGATATTTAGGATTTTTGAGACTTTTAGGATGAGATAAAATCCCCTAAATCCCAATCATCCTAACGATTCTAAAAATTCCATATAAAATATGCAGCAATTCGTGGTGCCGCAATTTATTGATGTTGAAGACAAGGTTATCGGGCCGATAACCACGCGGCAGTTTATTATCATGCTGGCCGGGTTTATAATTATCGGCATTTCTTATAAACTATTCGATTTTTCTTTATTTATCGTATTTGGCTTGCTCGTGTTTGGCGTTACCGGCATCGTGGCTTTTTTAAAAATAAACGGCCGTTCTTTCCATTATTTTCTTTTGAACCTGTTTCAGACTTTTAAAAGGCCGAAGCTAAGGATTTGGCATCATGTTTTCAGCCAGTCTGATTATGAGATAGAAAAAGAAAATTTTGCCACAATCGCCCGCGTTGCGCCGGAAAAACATTATACCTCCTCCCGTTTAGCCGAATTGTCGCTGGTAGTGGATACCCGAGGCGCCTATCAGGGAGAAAAAGAAAATAGTTCAGTCAAAAGCGTGGCGAGATAATAAATGTAAAATGCAAATCTTAAAGTTAAAAATGACAATGAAAAATTTAAAATTATAAATTCCAATTAGAAATTATCTAACTTGTCATTTTAAACTTTCATTTTTAATTTTTCCGCCAAAGGCGGATCCGCCTCCGGCGGAGATTTTTGCATTTTTAATTTTTTATGGCCAATAAGCTTGTCAGAAACAAAATAATTAGCTCCACCCAGGAATATCTGGATATCGCCGAATTCCGCGAAGATACCATAGTCATGCGCGACGGCACCATGCGTTCAATCCTCTTGGTTGCCAGCATTAATTTCGCTTTAAAAAGCGAAGACGAACAGAACGCCATAATTGCCGCTTATGTCGGATTTTTGAATAACATTGATTTCCCCCTGCAGATAGTTATCCAGTCGCGCGAGCTTAATATTGACAACTATATAAATTTTTTAAGGCAGAAAGAGAAAGAACAGACTAACGAGCTTTTAAAGCTCCAAACTTCCGAATACCTTCAGTATATCGCCGAATTGATCTCTTTGGGTAAAATCATGAACAAAAAATTTTATGTGGTAGTATCGTACAATCCGTTATCCGATAAGCAGAAAGGCTTTTTTCCCAGGCTGTTTAATTCTTTAAGGCCGGCCACGCTGATAAAAATGAAAACGGAAAAATTTTTAAGAAGAAAAGCCGAATTAACCAGGCGCAACGAGAATATCATCAGCGCTCTGGCGTCAATCGGCGTTAATTCAATGCCGCTGGATACGCAAAGCCTGATTGAGCTGTTTTATAACACCTATAATCCGGAAACTTCGGTTAATCAGAAATTGGCTGATATTAATCAGATCAGAGTGGCGGAGTAAAATAATTCACAAATCAACAAATCTATTCACAAATATACAAATACAGGATAACGTTGAATCAGATATTCGTGATATTTGTGAGTTAATTCGTTGATTTGCGAATTAATTAATATGTTTGATCCATCGCAAGTAAAACATCAAGAAGAATTAGAGTCAAAAGAAAGCCTGCTGGAAGCCAAGCAAAGAGAGAAGCGGGCCGAAGAAATGCCGCTCTTGATCCGCGAGCTGGTTGAGGAAGAAAAATCATATCGACGCGGCACTTTGTCGATTAAAGATTTAATCGCCCCGGCTTCGATCGAGGTTAGTTCTAATTTTTTGAAATTGGGCGCTAAGTTCGTGCGGACCATTTTTGTGGTGAATTACCCGCGTTATATCAGCGTCGGTTGGTTCGCGCCGATTATCAATTTAAATTCAACTTTTGACATTTCTATGTTTTTTTACCCGGTGGAAGGCGCCGTGGTTTTAAAGCAGCTAAAGAATAAAGTCGGTAATCTGGAGGCGCAAATTATCTCCGATTCGGAAAAGGGCGCGGCCCGAGACCCGCTTCGGGAGACGGCGCTTCGAGATATTGAGGCTTTGCGCGACGCCTTGACTCAGGGGGTGGAAAAATTTTTTCAATTCGCTTTGTACGTCACAATTTACGCGTCCACCAAGGAGGAACTGGATAAATTATCGGATGAGGTGGAAAACATCTTCGGTTCCAGGCTGGTTTATTCTAAGCGGGTTTTTTATCAAGCCGAGCAGGGCTTTAATTCAACCCTGCCCTTGGCCAATGATGAATTGTATATCGCCTTCAACATGAACAGCTCGCCGGTGGCTTCGTCGTTTCCTTTTATTTCCAGCGAATTGACTTCGGACAGCGGCATTCTTTACGGCATCAACCGCCATAATAACAGCTTGATTTTATTTGACCGCTTCAGCCTGCAAAACGCCAACAGCGTCGTCTTCGCCACCTCGGGCGCGGGCAAAAGCTATGCCATCAAGCTTGAGGTTTTAAGAAGTTTGATGATGGGCACGGAGGTGATTATCATCGACCCGGAAAACGAATATAAACACTTGTCGGAGGCGGTGGGCGGAACCTACATAAACATTTCTTTGGCCAGCGAGAATAAAATTAACCCCTTTGGTTTGCCGCGCTCGGTTGCCGGCGAATCCAAAGCCGAAGATATTATACGCAGCGGCGTCATCACCGTCAAAGGCTTGGTTAGGCTGATGCTGGGCAATTTAAGCCATGAAGAAGATTCCATTGTTGATCAGGCGCTGTTGGAAACTTACGCCAAGAATGACATCACGCCTGATTGCGACCTGGCCAAGGCAGAGGCGCCGATCATGCAGGACCTGGAAGACATCTTGGAGGGCATGGAAGGCGGCGCCAGTTTGGCTTTGCGGCTTAAAAAATACACCCAAGGCACTTTCGCGGGCTTATTCAACAGTCCGACTAACGTCGAAATGGACAACCAGATGGTTTGTTTCTCCGTGCGCGATATTGAAGACGAACTTAGGCCGATGGCGATTTATACGATTGTCAATTATATCTGGAATGTGGTGCGCAGTGAATTGAAAAAGCGGATTTTGGTGATTGACGAGGCTTGGTGGCTGATGCAGCACGAGGACAGCGCTAAATTCATTTACGCCCTGGTTAAACGTTGCCGCAAATATTATCTCGGCGTCACCACCATCACCCAGGATGTTAATGATTTTTTAACTTCGCCTTACGGCCAGGCCATCGTCAATAATTCGGCTTTGCAGCTGTTATTAAAGCAGTCTTCGGCCGCCATTGATTTGGTGCAAAAAACTTTTGTTTTAACCCAAGGGGAGAAATATCTGCTCCTCGAGTGCGGCGTGGGCGAAGGCATTTTTTTCGCCGGCTTAAAGCACGTGGCCATAAAAGTCGTGGCTTCTTACACGGAAGACCAGCTGATTACTTCCGATCCGCGGCAGCTTTTAGAAATTGAGCAGGAAAAAAGAGAATTTAATTCTAAGATGCTGACCGGTGAAAACCAAGATGGAGAGACTGAAGAAGAGGTATGATTTTAGGCATACGAATTACGAATCTTACGCGAATTTACGAATAAAGATAGTGTGGTTCGGCCAAATTGTCGTTTTTGTTAATTAAGCTCAAACAAGTAAACTGTAATAAGTTGGTTTATAGCTGCGAATATGGTAAATATTATTTATATATTCGTATAGGATTCGTAATTCGTATTTTGAAATTTGTAAATAATTTGTAATTTGTATCTTTATGAACAAGCGAATTTGGGGCGCGATTATTGTAATTATCGGATTATTATTAATTGCCGCTATTATTTTTTTTCTCTTTTTTTATAAGCCTTCAGCTTCTCAACCGGTAGCGGATCGACCCGCGGCAACGGAGCCTCGGGCCGTTTCAACCGAGCCGGCTGGAACGTCAAATCCGGCGACAGCGGAACAGACGGCGCCTTTACCGAAAAAGACCGAAGTCAATCAAGATGATTTGGCCAGAATGGCCTCGGCTTTCGCCGAAAGGTTCGGCAGTTTCTCCAATCAGTCGGATTACGGCAATCTTCGCGACTTGCAGATTTTTATGACCGCGAAAATGCAGGCCTGGTCGCAGAATTATATCAGCCAGGCCAAAGCCAAGAAAACCGACTCTTCAATCTATTACGGCATTGTCACCAAGTCGATAACGAGCCAAGTTAAGCGGTTTGACGCTGACGACGGTCAGGCTGAAATTTTGGTTAAAACGCAGCGGCGCGAGTCGGCCGGAGTAGCTGGCAATAGCTCAACTTTTTATCAGGATATTTTAATAGAATATTGGCGCGATCGAGGCGTTTGGCGGGTTGACGGAATTTACTGGCAATCAAGATAAAACGAATGCCGCGAATATATGCGAATGTTGCGAATATAATTCGCGGCATTCGCATATATTCGCGGATTCGTTTTAAACCATTGAAATGAATGTTATAATTAACAAGAATAAATTTATAAAGATCAAACAAAATGCCAGCGATATCTGGTCATTTTTTTTAGACTTGATTTTTCCGATTGAGTGTCTCGGTTGCGGCCGTGAAGGGCAGTGGCTTTGCCAGACTTGCTTTAAAAAGATAAACTTAAAGGCCGAACAATATTGCTTGCATTGCAAGCGGGGAAATGATTTCGGCGAGTTTTGCTCGCTTTGCCGCGTCAATTACGATCTAACCGGCGTCTGGATCGCTTCTTTATATGAGAATAAGTTGATTAGCAAGGCGATTAAGAGTTTAAAATACTATTTTGCCAGTTCTTTGGCCGATGACTTGGGCAAGTTATTAATTTTTTTTGTTAATAATTTAATCAATCAAGGCAGAATTTTAAAGCCCGACCTGAAGGCCGGCGTTGGCTGGCAAGGGCTGAATCGGGCCGAGAATCTGCCTTTGGCCATCTTAGATTTTAAAGCTAATTTGATCATACCCGTGCCATTGGCAAAAAAGCGCTGGCGCTGGCGCGGTTTCAACCAGGCGGAAATCTTAGGTAAAATATTCGCCGGCTATTATGGCCTGGAAATAAACGCCTGTGACTTGGTCAGGATTAAGCACAAAAAGCCCCAGGTGAAATTGACCGAAAAAAATCGGCTTTCTAACCTTAAGGATTGTTTCGTTTGGCGAGGCGGAAGTTTAAACAAAAGAAATATTATTTTGCTTGACGATGTGGTGACCACGGGCGCGACTCTGAATGAATGCGCCAGAGTTTTGCGCGCTAACGGCGCCGGCGAAGTTTGGGGACTGGTGGTGGCCAAAGGATAAAAAAAGCGCCAAGAGAATTGTTTTCTTGACGCGGCTGATCCTCTCTCGCTCGCCACGGTTAGTCGTGCGAGTTGTGGACGGCGGGCTGATCGTTTGGTGGGTGAGTAATAACGAACCTGATAGCGCGGCGCCATTTGGGTCCGAGATCTTTTAGCGCGGCCGCGAGAGGAGAGGTTTTTCGTTCGCCCTTTCTGCCCTGTGGCGGTATTTTGACCGGCCGTTTTTTCATGCGCACCTCCTGGTTAAGTTATTTTAATTATATGCTTATAGTAATTTATATACAAGGCTAAGCGGCTTCGTTGATAAGGTTAATAATTTATGATTTTTTAGTGGTAAATTTTTATACAAAAATTATTTTGGAATCCAGCCCAATATTTTTTTAATGGTCAATATTGCCCCACCAGCGACTAAATAAGTCACTGGTAATAAAATAATAGGGGAAATAATTTTTTTAAATTTTCCAGCCGGTAACGATGTTTTGGGAAGGCTGTTTCGTATGGTCAGATAAGGCACAAAATTCATCGCTCAATAATTAAGCATGACGTAAGGAATAAAAATAAGAGCGCCTGGATTGGCCAGAAAAAAAACGCCCCCGCCCCCTAAAGCTTGGCCCAACCCCATTAAGAAAAAGAAGGCGAAAGGGGAATAGGGATAATGTTTGGCCAGGCGCCAGATTACATAAAAAAATTAACAAGTAGGCTGGCAGGGTTAGTATTAGGTCAATCGCAGTATTTTGAAGGGCATTAAAAAAAGAGGTATTGGCAGTAATCAGCAAAGAGGCATGCAAAGGTTCGGAAATCATATAAAATATTTCCACGGCCATGGCATTTATGGTGCACCAGACAAGGAAAGTCCTTCGGGGATTTTTTATTTTAATAAACTGTCCTTTTTTATAAAACCACCATAAACTAAGCAAAAAGTAAGCCAAGATTAAAAGTTTGGTAACAAAATCTCGATTCAGCCCATTATGAAATAAGGGCGGAATCAGAGATAGCATGAGCCAGCCGCCAAGAATTACAAATGATTTTTTTGTTTCATGGGCAAAAATTTTCCCGAATAAAATTTTTACTCCGATAAAATACAGCTGGAGCCTGATTGGATCGCCATTCTTACTTGCCTTACTTCGTTTACCGCGGCGCCTTTTGGTTAAAATCCGAACTTTTTTTGACGAAAATCCGGACTGCGAATTTTGACGCTCCGCCCCGCCGCCGCTCGCTAACGCTCGCCACCCCGCAAAAAAGTTTTCTTCACATTTTTTAATTTGCGCGCGTCCGATTTTTTCTTCCCCGCCTGCGCCGAGGCTTCGGCGGGCAGGTAAAAGGAAAAGAAAACTTTTTTGCTGGGTTCTGCTCTTGGCGAGCAGGGCGGCGGGGCTTCGCAAGGATCGCCTGTCCGCCTTTGGTGGAGGCGAGGCGGAATTCCCCCCACACCCCAGTATGAGAGAAATCTCTACTGGGGTTTTGTTTTCCGGTCTGCCTGTGCGTGAACGCACGCAGACAGGTAGAGTGTAGAGAAGCGAAGCGGCATTACGCTCCCACACCCTGTCGCCCCGATTCCTCGGGGAAAGACCCATAGGGGATTGTTCCGCTTCGCCTCTGTGCACGAGCAATGAACCAATCGCGGATTGGTCGCTCTCCGCAAGGAGAACATGACTCTCGCATACTGGGATTTCTGCCGTTGCGCGCCTCGTCTATGTCGGGACGCATCATCTACGCCGTAGATCAAAAGAAAATAGTGTCTTTGCGCTTTCCGACATTTTGGTTTGAACCAACCCCGCAGGGGCTCTTTATGTTGCCGATTATTTCTCCCGCATTGTTTGAAGCCGTGTAAAAAATTCTTCGCACTAAAGAGCGGCCGCGCCACTGCCGCGCTCGGCACGATTTTCCATTCACCGGATTATTTAGATGTGCCGAGTGCGGCTCAATGATTAGCGCACAATGGGCAACGAACCGCTGGGGGACGAAATATCGCTATTATTGCTGTTCTAAAAAGCGCGGCCGCTGTTCTCAACCGTATATCCAAGAGCCGGAGTTGGCGCGGCAAATCAAGGCACGGCTTCAAACAATCTCGCTTTGCGACGGGCTTACCGATTGGATGTTGGACAAAGTGAAAAGTTGGGAGCGCGAGGAAATTGGAGCATCGCAAAGCGAGGTTCAAAATCTTTCCGAAAATATAAAAATGACAGAAGCGAAAATGGAAAAGTTGGTTTCCACTTATTTAGACGGCGATATACCAAAACAAACTTATCTCAAAAAGAAAGATGAAATTTTACTCGCTTCTGCCGCTTTAGAACAAAGGAAGAAAGACTTTGAAAACGGGAGAAAAAATTGGGTCGAACCCCTGCGGGAATGGATTTTAGATACGAAACAGGCCGATTTTTTGGCGAAGTCGGACAATTTGCACGAGATAAAATCATTCGTCCAAAAAATTGGAACGAACCCTCGGGTTCGTAACAAATCCGCCGTCTTTGATTTTTGTCCAGCCAGCCAGTTCGCCGCGAAGCGGCGAGGGATTTTGCGGAGCGCGGCCGCCTCGCGGC
>MFFY01000040.1 GCA_001778055.1 Candidatus Falkowbacteria bacterium RIFCSPLOWO2_12_FULL_45_13 | reverse complement strand
TTTTATGGTTTAGATCTGACTGCGGCTGGCGCACTAAACATCGGCACCACCACGGCCACCACCATTAACATCGGCGGCACGCAGGCCACCACCAAGGTTCTGGGAACACTCCAGGTTCCAGCCGCTTACGGTTTGGACACGGTTGATGCCGGCACTCTAAGCCTCGGCACCACCACCGCTACCAGGGTTAATATCGGCCAAGCCGGCGTGCCGGTAGTTATTGGCAACGCCTCTTCAACCTTGGCTAACTTTGGAGGAGGAACAACGGTTTCTGGATTACTGTGGGGAACTTGCGCCGTGGATCCGCAATCGATTGCCGCAGCGACCAGCAGCGCGGTTAGCACAAGCTGTTCCGCTACTGGCTTGACAAGCGCTTATAAAGTTTTTGTTACCCCGCCTTCTGACGAAATTTCTGGAGATAACTGGTTAGTATTTAAAGGAGCCAGCGCTTCGACTACGGCCGGCTATATTGAGATTACTTTATTCAACGCGACCAATACACCCATTAATGGACCGTCAAAAACCTGGTCATGGATGGCCATTAAATAAAGCCTGTTAGGTTAAAAGCCTAGCAATAATTCAATTAAAACTATGAAAAAATTTCTAGTAGTAACTGTATTGGCTTTATTTTTGGCTCTTCCGGTCATAGCGGCAACAACTGACTTTGTGGCTGACGCTAATATTACGGTTGAAGCGGTTGACGGCGACGTGGCCGATGTTAATATGATCATACTAAACGGCTCCACGGCTGAAAGCTGGATTTTTTCCGGCGGTACCTTCACCGTAACCAATCCTGGCACCTTTAAAGTTGGCTCGTCAAATTCTTCGGTTTTAAGCATTAAAGTAAATAACTCCAGCGGCACGCTTAAAGCTTGCGCCAACAACACCAGCCTCGGCACCAGCTATGTTACTCTGCCCACCACTGCCGATACCTACACGGTTTATCCCTCCACCACCTCTGATTGCTCCACGCTTTGCGCTACCCAAACTGGCGCCAGCACTTACTACCAAAATGACGGCACCTACACCTTGCCCACCTGCGGCGTGGCTACTTGTAGCGGCACCTATACCTTATCAGCAGCTTCAGCCAGCACTTCAACTACCTGCAATCCTCCGGCCGTTAGCGGAGGTGGTGGTGGCGTCGTCGGCGGCGGATCACCCGCCACTCCAGCCACTCCAGCCACTCCGGCCACTCCGGCCACTCCGGCCACGCCCACCGAAACTCCAGCTACTCCAGCTACGCCGGCCACTCCAGCTACTCCAGCTACGCCGGCCAGCGCCAGCGAGCAGATTAAGAACATCGTGGCTGAAGCCGCCACTATCGCCGGTCGTAACGTTCAACAAGTTTTAGCCGCCGTCAAAGCCATGCAAGACGCTAAAGCTGAAGCCAGCGCTTCGTCCAAATACACCACTCCCTTAGTCAGCGGTTTAAAGAACGTTACGGCTGAAATGAAAGCCGCCATTACCAATTTCGTTAATTACGGCACTCCAACCACTAAAATTTTAGGCGCGGGCGAAAGAGCCGGCGTGGTGAATTCTTATAAGTCGGCTTTTGGCAAAGTGCCGTCCACGGAAAGCGAATGGTCTGATGCGATTAAAATCGGCAATGGCAGATGGCCGACCGCCAGAAGCGCGGCCGCGGAAGAAAAGGCCAAGGTTGAATTCAAGAAAGTCTACAAGAAAATTCCCGATATGCAGCAGCCGAATGATAATGCCGCGGTAACTGTCATCTCTTATGGTTTAAGGCCAGGCAACAGAAATCTGAATAGTGAAAGGGCCGCCATCAAGAGCTTTAAAGCGATTTACGGCCACACGCCGGTTTCAGCTTTGGCTTGGGATATTGTCAGAGCGATAGCCTATAGCGGAGCCAAGAGATAAGCCTGCTTGTCCGCCGAAGCTTCAGCGTAGGCGGAGGATATCGTTAGGGCCATCGCTTATTCGGGAGCTAAAAGATAAAGGCACAATACAGATAAATAATAACACCCAGCCCCAGTTTAAGAAACTGGGGCTGGGTGTTATTTTGTACTTTTTCACTGATGACCCACCTGTCCGGCAGGCAGGCGGTTGCCCGGATCACAGAGTCCGGAGCAGGCTTTGACCGGAATAGCAATAATGTTTTACAATACCGCTTCTTTGGCTGCTTTGGCGACTTTAAACTTAACCACGGTTTTAGCTTTAATTTGGATAGATTCGCCAGTGGCCGGGTTTCTGCCCATTCTTGCGGCACGGTTAATTTTAACCAGTTTTCCTAAACCAGGAAGCACAAATTCGCCGTTCTTTTTAACCTCGCTAATGGCTAAATTAGCTAACTTTTCCATAAAACTAGCTACGTCCTTCTTGCTCATGGCGGTTTCGGCAGCCATGGCGTCTAATAATTGAGACTTGGTCAGTTTTGACATAATTTTACTTTTTACACCCCGCTTAACGCGGGAAGTTATTATTAAATTGTTTATAAATCTGTATCTATTGGTATTATACACCATTTTTCTAAAAAAGCCAATAAATTGTATTAGTTGTGTCATTTAAAAATAGAAATCGGACTGTCTTAAAATAGAAATCGGACTTTTTTGGCAAAATTGGCCTTTTTCAGTTAGCAGCCCATACTGTTAGATTAATTCATTAATTAAATAACCTAAATTAATGTTTTAGCTAAAAATTGAGCCAAATCATCTTTTATCAAAAGCCTTGAAAGAGTAACATTTTTTTGTAACCCAAAACTTGGATTATGAGAAAAACCAATATATTCAATTTCTTTTTTTAAAAAATTAATATGCCTTATAACTGGAATAAGGTCGGTGTCAGATGAAATAAGAATCGCAACATCGTATTTATTTTCATAAGCTCCGGTTAACATATCGGTTGCGATTTTTACATCTACGCCTTTTTCGTGAAATTTACCATTATTTTCCATTAAATAGCCTTGCTCTACCAAAAATCCTCTACTTTCTAAATTACTAAATAGCTTTTGCTGTCCGGCTCTCATTTGATTTGCTTTCTCGTCCCCGAGCTTTGCCCTCACAACTCCAACGTAATATCGATAAGAAACTACTTTTCTGCCTCGCGCTAAAATATCGGCTAACCCTTTATAATCAAAATCCAAAGTATTCTCTATCTTAATTTCTTTTAATTTATGATATAAATTACTGCCATCAATAAAGACGGCTACTCTTTTATCTAAATCATTCATATTTAATAAAACCCACCGTGCCCCCTTGCGGAGACAGAGTGGGTGGTGTTAGTAAAATAAAGGAGTTTCATCTATCTTTCTCCAATACTTCTAGTAAGGCAATATTACTCTATAAATTTTTGCTTGTCAAGACTTATCCACATCTAAGTCTATTATAGCATAAATAGATAAAATATTCATAAAATCCAAAAAGGGCGGCCAACCTACTAGCTTTTTATCGTTTCATTAGCCAAATTTCTCAATTATGTTTTATTGTCCTTTCTGCAATCTGTTTTTTCAAACGCTCTTTTTCTTTTTCGATAGCTTCATAACTCATTTTTGGAAAAATATCCATCAAAAGCAAATTTAGATAACCAAAAAGGGAGTGGAATCTAACATTAGCGGCCACCTTTACATTAGCCAAAACATCAACTAAATTGTTCATGAGGGGTTCATAATTATTTTTAATTTGTTTGAGGGTTTGAAAAATTGTTTCATGATATTTCTGCAAATCAATTTCCCTTTGTTGTTTATCTTGTATGGAATCAATTTTAAATATCACCCCCCAATAACTTTTATATAAATTATCTAAATCAAGGTTAGTTCTTCTTAACTGATAATTAAGTCCTACAATTTTATTTATTAAATTTAAGTTACTAAGTTTGTAAGACAGCCTGATTAAAGAAAAACTGGATTTAGGAGATAAAATAAGAGAAATTAAAGACAAGGGCAATAATTGGCTCGAACCCATGAGAGATTTTATTTTGCGTTCAAAGTTAGCAAAAAAGACCGCCGATGAAGGCGATCTTTCTGAACTCAAAGCATTTCTAAAAAATATCGGCTCGAACTTTATTTTGCAAGGCGGAAAGTTTGAATTTTTAGCTGAATTTGAGTGGGTGCTGGCGTCGCGAAGCGACGCATTTTCCAACTGGCACGGGGTGAGGGAATCGAACCCCCGACAATGGATTTGGAGGCCATCGTTATACCATTTAACTAACCCCGCAGGTGCATTTTTATTAATTTTCTTATTATAAAAATTAATTCTCTAAAGCCAGGCAATTTATTTAGTTTCTTTGTGCGCCGTATGCTTTTTACAATGCGGGCAAAACTTTTTAAGCTCCAGCCTATTTTTAAGAGTCTTTTTATTCTTATTGGAAAAATAGTTGACGCGCTTACAAGCGGTGCATTCCAATTTGATTAAATTATCTTGCGACATAGCTTTGGTTAATTAGGTAATTAGTTAATTAAAAAAAATTAAAAATCGTAAATCGAAAATTGCTTGGTGGGCCGGGTAGGATTCGAACCTACGAAGGCGTGAGCCAACAGATTTACAGTCTGTCCCAGTTGACCGCTTTGGTACCGACCCTGGATATTTTAGATTTACGATTTTCGATTTTAGATTTAGGGTTTAGGAATTAAACCAAAATCGTAAACCGAAAATCGTAAATCTAAAATGTTCCATGAGCCGTTGCGCAGAATTGAACCGCGGACCTACGCCTAACCATGCCTGCCCGCCGAAATCTGAGCCGACGGCCGGATTTGAACCGGCGACTTACTCCTTACCATGGAGTTACTCTACCAACTGAGTTACGTCGGCATATAGGCGGGGCGTTGCTCTACCAGCTGAGCTACAACGGCCGATTAAAAAACAAATAAAAATAACTTATAACCTATAACTTATAACTCAAGTTAATTTTCTTTCGGCCAGTTATTAAGTTATGGGTTAAAAGTTATTAAGATGCCGTTTTATAATCCATCGATCTGTTTTTTAAATTCGACTAATTTATTATTTTCCGGATTAGTTTTAAACAACTTCTGATAAGCATCCAAAGCCAGCGCTTTATCTTTTATTATTATACTGATTTCCAGCATGGTGTCAAGGTATTTGGGATTAGCTGGTTCTATCTTTAACGCCCTTTTCAAGCTGCGTATCGCCTCCGGCCATTTGCCCATGGCCTGATAAACGCAAGCTAAATTAAAATAAGTTTGAGCGTTTTCTTTATTAAAATTAATGGACTTTAAATATTCATCGCGCGCCTCATCCAGATCTCCTTTTTCTTTGGCGATTTGCGCTAAATTTTCGTAAACATCCTCGTCGCCTTGTTTTAACTTTAAAACGTGCTCGAAAGTCTCTTTGGCCTCTTCATATTGTTTCTTTTCAAAATACACGCGGCCCAGATCCTTAAAAGACTTTAAGTTTTTGCTGTCTAAGCCAATTATTTCAATATATTTATTTTCCGCCGAAGTCAATTCGCCGCGCTTTTTAAATTCTTCCGCCTGGATAAATAACTGTTCAATTTTTTTTTCAACATCCCCGCTTTCGCCGTCTTCTTTGGTTTTATAATCATTCTTTAGCTGGTAAAGTTTATGCAAATTTAATTTAAAAAAATTGCTGATGCTTCGAACCAGCGGCTGGAATATTCTGCCCAGCCTGGCTGACCACTTAATAATATTTCTCTTCAGCCGATTTGAAATAATTCGCTCTTTAAATTTCGCCTCTTTTTCGGCCGGTATATTGTCTACGTCCAAATTAGCTAAAACGGAAAATTTCCTCATTACGATTATAATAATTATGCTCAAACTGATTAAAATTAATAACAAGGGGATTATATTATACATAATAATATGTCAAATCTCAAAGCTCAAAACTTAAATATAAAACTAAAAATAGTATTTCAGCTTTGACATTTTACTTTTGCGTTTTGAGTTATTTTTCAGGTTTCCACTCCCCCGACGATATACCGGCCAGCGCTGCCGAATAATTTCATCTTTTCAACCGCTACTTTTTCTATCGCCTTAATCGTCGGCTTTAGTAAATTCCTAGGATCAGTTTCGTTTTTATTTTCCAAACAAACTTTTATCAAAGACTGGCAAAAAGCAACTTTCAAATCAGTGCCAATATTAATTATGTTGACTCCCTCCCTGATCGCTTTCTTCATCTGGCTATTTAAAACACCGGAGCCGCCATGCAAAACGAAAGGTAGGTTAACTGACTTTTTAATGGCTTTAAGCAAACTTAAGATAATATCTTCATTTCTATAAACGCCGTGCGCCGTGCCTACGGCCGCGGCGATAGTATCCACTTTGGTTTCATGAACAAATTTTATCACTTCATCCAAGTCAGCTAAAGGTATTTTTTTTAAAAAATTATTTGTATTTCCGTGCCCGCCGATCATGGCGCCGACTTCTCCCTGAACCCAGACGTGTTTAGCGTGCGCCACTTTCACCACCTGCTTGGTTAAGTTGATATTCTCATCCAAAGGCAAACTTGAGGCGTCAATATGGACCGAAGTGAAGCCGGAATTAATACACTCAAAAACCGAATCAAAACTAGAGCCATGGTCAAGGTGCAGCGCGATCGGAACTTTGGCCGCCACATTTTTAGCTACCGTTGAAACTATGTGGGTGATGGGCTTAAGCCCCATATACCTGATAGCGCTTTCCGAAACTTGGATAATGGCCGGGGAATTAGCCTTGACCGCGGCTTGAGCCACGCCCAGTACCGATTCCAAATTAGTAACATTAAAAGCGCCGATGGCATAACCGCCTTGTTCGGCCTTATTCACTATGTCTTTGATATGGACCAGCATAGTTAGAAATTAGAAATTAGAAATTTGGAGCAGGCAAATCAATTATTATTCTTTTTTACAAATTTCCAATTTCAAATTTCAAATTTCCCTATTTGGTTATCTCCTTAACTACTTTATAAAATTCCTCGGCCTTTAAACTCGCGCCACCGACCAATAAGCCATCCATATTTTCTAAATCAGTAAAACCCTTAACATTTTTAGGATTAATGCTGCCGCCGTAAATAATTCTAAAATTTTTACTGACTACTTGCATGCCAAACATATCGTTGAGGGCAAGTTTTATTATCTTATGCGCGTACTCGGCTTCGTCAGGCTTTATAGCCGTGCCTGTGCCGATAGCCCAAATCGGTTCATAAGCGATAATTATTTGTTGATCGCCAAAAATATCTATGCCCGATAAGGCTTGCCAGAGCTGCTCTACTAAGACAAAATCCCTTCTGTCGGTCTTTCTCTCTTTCCAGTTTTCGCCGAGACAGACTATGGGCGTTAATTTTTCCGATTTAACCACGGCCGCGACTTTCTTATGAATCATCTCGTAGTTTTCCAACAAATGCATTCTTCTTTCGCTATGGCCCAAAATAACGTATTGACAGCCAATTTCTGCCAAAGAGCTGACGGAGGTCTCGCCGGTATACGGCCCGTTTTCTTCCCAAAATACATTTTGCGCTCCGAGTTTCAGCCGGCTCCCCTTTAGTATTTCGGCCATTCGGCATAAAGCCAGGGTGGCCGGGCAAATTACCACTTCGCCCTTATTAAAGGCGGTAAATTTATTTTTAAATTTTCTCGCCAAAGACGCGGTCTGGCTTAAACTTAAATTCATTTTCAGGTTAGCGATGATTATTTTTTTTGTAGGCATATCTGGGCGAATGTTAAATTATAAATTTAAATTGAAATTAACATACCAGGCTGGCCGAAGCATTGAGCTGCTGCTTGGTCTATTATACCACAAACTCAATAAATTAACTATAATATCAGAGCTAGGGTTGGGCCTGATAATACAAATCAACCAATTTCCTAGTTAAACTAAACCGGCTACTATCCGAATCAGCTCCCAAGACCACAGTGACAATCGTCCGGCCTTCATAATTTTTAAACTGACTGACCAGACAATAGCCGGAAGAGTCGAGATACCCGGTTTTGCCGCCTAAAATACTGATGCCGTCTTTAGGATAATCGTCCAGCAACTCGTTGGTACTGACGATAATTTTTTTCCTGCCTTGCTCGGTCTTAAATTCATATTTTTTTGTCAAAGAGGCGCGGTTAATATCCTCCTTGGCTAAAATAATCTTGGCGAAAACAGCGACCTCACGGGCGGTTGAAATATTCCCATCTTTTAGACCGATCGGATCGATGAGTCTAGTATTCTTAAGGCCCAGTTCTTTGGCTTTGGCGTTCATTTTTTCTACAAATTCCGCCTCGCTTAAACCGGTAGCCTGCACCAGGGCCGCGGTAGCGGTATTATCCGAACCGACCAGGCTGAAATAAAATAAATCTTTTACTGTTACTCTGTCGCCCGTAAATAAATAAATTTTGCCGCCTTCCCGTTTGTCGGCCGCCTTAATTTCATAGCTTTTCTCCCAGCCGGGATTAAAATCTAGAAAGGTGTAGACGGTAAACAATTTAGTTATGCTGGCGATCGGCCAAGGCTGGTCTGGCCGCTTGGCGAAAAACAAGCTATTATCGCTAGCAGACAAAATTGCTCCATTCTCGGCCGTAAAATCCTCATTTACCATGATCGCTTCCCGCCTGCGGTCCGGCCGACCTGCCGCGCCCGAAGACGGCTGGCGAATTGGCTGGCCTGGCCGCGGCGACAGCAAAGATTTGGTTTCGACGAGCATTTTAGCGGCCGTTTTATTTAAATTAACATTCGGCTCAATTGATTTTTTCTCCTCGCTAATCTTTTCGCTAACTCCTAAAACTTGACCGGCATCAATCGGTTTAGACTGATGGGCTATAAAAAATTTGCCCTGGCCTAAAGGGCTGAGGTTTAAAAAAAGAACGGAAATTATCAGGCTGATGGCGGCCGGGATTAACATAAATTATTTTTTATCGCCGATAAACGTTTAGGGCTGGCTATTTTACTGGCCCGCTATAAGCATTCTGTCTATGGTATCGTCTTGATGGAGTTTAAGGTAGTCCGGCAAGTCCTTAATTTCGTTTAGTCCTAAAAAACGGACGAAATCAAGAGTCGCGGAATAATATGTCTCGTTTTTCTTTTTATCCAATCTGCTTTCAATTAATCCTCGGATCAGCAGATTTCTTAAAATCAAGGCGCAATTTACTCCCCTGATCCTGTCAAGATCAATCTTAGAAACCGGTCCGCGGTAAGCGATTATGGTTAAGGCTTCCAGGCTGGGCCTGGATAATTCGCCGGTAGTTTCATCGGCGACGAATTCCTGTATAACCTTGACGTTATCCGGCGCGCTGACCATTTGATATTTGGAATCAGTTTTAATAATTTGGACGCCGGCCTGGTTATTTTTATAGTCGATCATCAGCTCATCGGCCGATTTGGCTATCTCTTTCTTGTCAACCTTTAAAAGCTTAGCCAATAAACTTAGGGCCATAGGCTTAGTGGAAATAAATAAAAGAGATTCAATTTTGGACTTTAGGGAACTCATAATTTAAGCTCATTTTTCATTTTGATTTTTAAACTTTACGCCGCTCTGCTGATTTCAATCTCTCCAAATATGTTGCTCTGCGCCACGACAACATTTTTTTGCTTGATTAATTCCAAAAGCGCCAAGAAGCTGACAATCATCTCGGTTTTGCTTCGCGCGCTCGATAAAATATGGTTAAAACTAACTCGCAAACGATCAATTAAAATCCGCTGGATAGTTAAAATTTTATCTTCAATATTAACCGTTTGCTCCAGTTTCTTTTCCTCTAACAGCTCTGGCGGCTTGACATTTTTAATAATTTCATTAAACAGCCCGGATAAATCCCCAGCCGTTAGCTTTTTCGGCGGTGAAAAAATATCGGCGTTGGCCAAGATCGCCTGACGGTTAAACTCGCGGGTGAAACTGAATCTTTTTTTACCAATGATCGCTTCAATTTTTTTGGCCGCGGCCAAAAATTCTTGATACATTCTTAATTGGTCCTCAAACTCCCTGATTTCTTCTTCGGCTTCACCTTTTAGAAAGGGCAGAAGAGCCCTGGATTTGATTAACAGCAATTTAGCGGCCACCACTAAAAAGTCCGCTATTTCTTCCGGCTTCATTTGCTGAGAACTCCTGATATAGTCGATATATTGATCCGCGATTTTAGCCAAACAAATTTCCGTTATATCCAGCTCTTCCTTTTCAATTAACTGCAATAACAACCCCAAAGGACCTTCAAATTTTTCTATTTTAAAATAAAGCATAGCTTAATACAAATAACCAATTTAAACGCGAATTTACGAATTCTATCTTATAATATCTATGCTTATCCCCCTGTATTTATCTTGTCTTTATTCGTAAATTCGTACTAGATCCGTAATTCGTATTATTTTACTTCTTCTTGTTTCCAAAACTGCCCAAGATGGCCTTTTCCAGTTTAATAAAATCCTTAACCGCCATTTCCACCGAATGGTTAAAACTGCCGGAAGAAAAAACCGCTTTTTTAACTTTGGTTAATTTATTTTCCATCACCACTGGCAGTTTGTGCAAACTGCCGAAAGCGCTCATGGCTCCGGCTTTAATTTTTAGTAAGCCTTTCATAACTTCTTCTCCCGGAATCTTTACGGCTTTAACTTTTTTCCCGGTAGCCCCGCCTATTAGCCGGGCTAATTTTTTAAAATCCAAATTATGGTCGGCCGGCAGTATGGCCAAATAATAGTCTTTATCAGCCAACACTAATAATGATTTGGCAATTTCATTTAACTTTTTACCCATTGTGGCCGCGGCGTCATAGGCCGTATAAACGGTTTTATGCGCTAAAACATTGTGCTTAATTTTGGCTTTCTCCAGATATTTAGCTAATTTTGAAGGAAATTTTAATAATTTTTTCATGTTATTTAAATTAATAATTAGTCGGTAAATCGCGGTTAGGCGAAAAATATTCTTTTGCCGGGATGAGTGCGTCGCTATCATTTAAAAGTTATCTAACCGGCACGGATACCGGCGCCGGTTTGCTTTTATCTACCTGCGCCACCCTTTGCTTTAAGCATTGGAAACCCTCGCCATGCAGCCAGCGCACGTCAACATAAGACGATTTGTCATTAGCCAAACTTTTATTTTCCGTCTTAAAAACGGCGCATAATTCATAGGTGTCTTTGCCGCCGACCCTGTATTCAATAAATTTATTGGTGCCCGGATCGGTCAGGTCGCTTTCGATTAGATAATAAGTTGACCCGCCATTCAGCAGGCTGTTTAAATCCGCGGGTAATTTGCCGGTTTCGCCGTAATAGGCGTTGATGGCGTAATCAATTTGGCTGAATTTATTAACCAGATTCTGGTCATACTTCTGCAATCTGACTTTAAGCGGCGAATCAATAAAGAAAAAACTGGCGGTTAACGCGGCTAAAACGATGGCGATGGAGCCGTAGAAATAGGCTCTGATAATATTATTGTTTTTAGCCACCTCTTTGCGCCTGATATCGTAAAGATAATAGCTAAAGATCAGGGCGGAAATTAAAAACGCGGTCAGAAATTTTAAGATAAACTTAAGAGTCAGCTCGCCGTTTAAAAAACTATTGATGGCGCCGATCAGCCAGCCGATCATAACTACGGCCGAAATCAATAATATGAAATAGGTTAGCCATTTTCTGATGCCTGATTCTTTGTCCATTTTACCGGCCAGCAAATTTTTATTAATTAACCACATCATGACGAAATAAATCGGCGCGGCGATGATGATTGCCGAGATGGCGAACTTCAAAGCGTCCTGGTTAAAACCGCCCGGCGCCAAAGTAATTAAATCAATGACTTTTTTGTTGATTATTTGAAAAACCACCATACCCGCGGCCAGCGAGGTGAAAACCAGCGCCACCAAGGATAACATATAAAAGAAAGCGAATTTGGCGTTTTGTTTTTCCATAAAATTATTGTTAGAAATTTATTTAATGGGCAGTTTTCGCTGTCGATTTTTAATCATCTTAATAGCTAATTTTTTGCCAAGATTAGTTAATTTTACTCGATGTATAAACCATTTTCGCGCCGTCTTTTTGCCCATGGCCGCCAACAGATCTTTACTCACCAGCGAATCCAGGCTTTTATGAATTACATCTTGAACCAACTTTTTGCTCTTTATTTTTTCCCCATAAAAGTCATAAAAATCCTCAGGCCCTGAACTCTTATAATTATAGCACCTTTCCAAAATATATTTTTGCAGTTTGGATAACCGCATATTATTTTATTCTTTTTTCTGATATTCCTGATATAAATCTTCTGTCATCTTCACAAGTGAATCTTCTCCGGGAAAGTCAAAAGAGGAACAAATTTGACGTTCGATGGTGCTGCCGCTTAAAACATGAAATAAATAGCAGCGTCTGGCGTCTGGATATTCTTCTTCGAGTGCTTTAAGCCTATCGGCGATTCTATCATTAACCTCCAGCATTCTATTTATTTTCTTTTTTTCCAGCAAAAATTTTATTTTTTCTCGAATGGCGCTAGCAATAGCTTCTTCGCTTAACGGCGCCCTTAGCTGTTCATTCATATGATAAACTAATTATTGATTAGTTCAACCTTTTCTATTCGCCTTTAACTTTTATGGATAATTCTTTTAACTGCTTGTCATAGACTTCGCTCGGGCTGTCGGTCATTAAGTCCTTGCCCTGGCCGTCTTTGGGGAAAGCGTAAATATCACGGATGGAATCCAGGTCCAAGAGTACCATTAAAATCCGGTCAACGCCCGGCGCGTTGCCGCCATGGGGCGGAGCGCCGAATTCAAAGGCCCTGATCATGGCGCCGAATTTTTTATCCACCTGGTCGCGCGAGTAACCGGCGATAGCGAAAGCTTGATACATGATTTCCGGGTCATGATTTCTGATGGCGCCCGAAGAGGCTTCGAAACCATTGATAACCAAATCGTACTGATAAGCCAAAATGTCAAACGGCTGCTTGGTGGTTAAAGCCTTAAGGCCGCCCTGGGGCATGGAAAACGGATTATGGGCAAAGTCCACGCGGCCTGGTTCTATCTCCGAATAATCGTACATGGGAAAATCCACTACCCAGCACCAGGCCGCTTTTTTATTGTCTTTAAGACCCAATCGAGCGGCGCATTCATTTCTGACCGCGCCCAGACTCAAACAAACCGTTTTCCAGATATCCGCGCCGAAAAAAATTATGTCACCCGGCCGGCCGCTAACTTGTTCCACAATCTTTTTTGCCAACTTTTCGCCCAAAAATTTCACAATCGGCGACTGCAATTCAAAATCTTCTATATTCTGCCTTTCTGCCTTTAATCCTTCGCTTTCAAGTTTTGACTTTTGACTTTTGACTTTTGACTTTATAACTATATAAGCCAAACCTTTGGCGCCCTTAACTTGGGCGACTTCAGTTATTTCATCTATTTCTTTACGAGAAAATTTAGCGCCGCCGCTAACTTTCAAGGCGTGCACTACGCCGCCAGCCTTTATGGCTTCAGCGAATACGGAGAAACCGCAAGCCTTTGCCAAATCCGTGATTGACGCGATCTCCATTTCAAAGCGCAAATCCGGCTTATCCGTGCCGTATTTTTCCATGGCCTGGCGCCAAGAGATTTGCTTAAACCGGCCGTTTCTTTCCAAACCGACCAGCTTTTTACGGCTAAACTTCTCGGTCAGCTCTTTCATTAGCGGTTCCATGATTTTTAAAATATCGTCCTGCTCCACAAAGCTCATCTCCATGTCCAGCTGATAAAACTCGCCGTAATGCCGATCCATTCTTGGGTTTTCGTCGCGGAAACAAGGCGCGATTTGAAAATACCTATCCAAGCCGCCCACCATCAAGAGCTGTTTAAACTGCTGCGGCGCTTGGGGCAAAGCGTAAAATTTTCCCGGATAAAGCCGCGACGGCACTAAAAAATCGCGCGCGCCTTCCGGCGAAGAATTAGCCAAAATCGGCGTTTGCACCTCGATAAAGCCGTGCTCATGGAAATATTTTCTAATCTGCTGAAAAAATTCATCTTTGATTTTAAGCATGGCCTGCAGTTTTGACCGCCTTAAATCCACAAAACGATATTTGAGCCTTAAGGCTTCGTTGGCCGGCTCGGCTTTCTCTTCATTCAATTCAAGGGGCGGAGTTTTTGATTTGGACAAAATTTCAATTTCACCGCATTCAATTTCAATCTCCCCGGTTTTTAGTTTCTTATTGATCATCTCGGCCGGCCGGAGCGCCACCTGCCCCTTGACTTTAATCACCCATTCATGGCGCAACTTGTCAGCTTCGCTTAAAGCCGCCTGGCTGATTTTCGGATCAAAGGTAAGCTGGGTCAAACCGTAGCGATCACGTAAATCAATAAAAATCACGCCGCCATGATCGCGCCGACTCTGCACCCAGCCGCAAAGCGCCACGGTTTTTTTGGCGTCTTTTTTAGTTAGCTCGCCGCAAGTATGAGTCCTTAACATACTATTGAATTTGCCCTCCTTCCAAAGCAGGGTCGGGGAGGTTAAATTTATTTAAATTTAGCCAAAATATATGTACCTAATATTACCAGAATTCACTTATTATTAGCATTTCCATTTTAACTTATTTTACCGACTTAGGCAAGAATTCTAGGCTCTTTAACATCTTTGGGCAAGCTTTAATAAACAATTTTGGCTACCTGGCCGGGCGGACGACGCCCGCCAGAACGACATTGTCGGGCTGGCAGTCGGGCAGGCCTTCGCAGGAATGACGAACTAAAACCCATACCTTAAAAATTTCTCAATCACTGTCTCCACTTCCCTGCCCAATTTCTTCTCAACTTTTACTTTCGCTAGCTCCGCGAAATCGCACTTCAAGGCTAGGCGCAATAACTTGATGCCATTGTTAGAAATGGCCAATTGATTAATCTCGCCAGGCTTAGCGCATTGAGCGCAAACTAAGCCACCCCGCGCCAAATCAAATCTATTGCTGCCAGGCCGCAATGTAGTGCCGCAACTTAAGCACCGCGACAGCTCCGGCTGATGGCCTAAGCGGGCCAAGAATTTAATAATAAAAACGGAAGCCAAAAATGTTAAATCCTTTTTGGCGACCTCCAGCGCCTCAAGATAATCTTTCAATAATTCAAAAATTTCCGCTTGAGCCAATCCTGGCTTAATCAGCTGGTCAACGATTTTCATCGCCCGCCCCGCGGCCGCCAGCTTGGCCAAATCGTTCTTAATATTGCCATAACAACAATCGCTCACCGCCGCGCCCACGTAGTCTCGCCTTTGCCCGCGCACCGCCATAATATCAACCAAATTCATCGGCTCTAAATGACCGGCCAGCTTTGATTTTATTTTTTTCGCTCCCCGGACAGTTAATTCCAGCTTGCCGGTTTCCCGCGAATAAACCATCACCCGACCGTCATTTTCCAGATAGCTTTGGCGGTTTAAAACTATGGCTTTGATGTTATAAGTGTCTTCCATATATGGCATTTGTTCCCCTTGTAAGGGGGGATTTCCGCCAAAGGCCGATTCGCCTTGGGCGGAAAGGGGGTTAATTTTTCTTAATCCGGATTTAATCTCCCCTTATTCCCCTCCTAAAAGTAAGGAGGGGAATTTAACCTCCCTCGCCAGACTGTCCGAGAATTGTCATACTGGAGGGAGCGACGACAGGAGCGAACGATAGCATCTTTTATTTTAGCCAAAAGATACGCTCCAGAATGACAATTCTCGGACAGTCTAGGCTAATTCAACCTATCCAACCAGCTCTGCAGTATCAGCATGGCTGCCACGGCATCGCGTGGCGCCTTGCTTTTTCTGCCGCCAGGCAGAGCGTCGGCCGCCTTGCTGGACAAACGCTCGTCCACCAGCTCAAGCGAAATTTTTAATTCCCGCTTCAATGATTTTACGAAATCATTGAACTTTTTATTGGTAATTTTTAATTCGTAATTTGTAATTGACACCGGCTCGCCTACCACCACCACATCTATTTGCTCATCGCTTACCACTTTTAACACTCCTGCCGCATTTCCCACGGTCTTAAACGGCGTGGCAATTTTAGTTTCGCCGTCGGCCAGCGCCAGTCCGATGCGGACTTCGCCCCAGTCTATGCCTAAATAATTCATAATAATAAAATTTTTAATTTTATAATTTTAATTGTCATTGCGAAACGCCCTGTAATCAGGGCGGCGCGGCAATCTCTGGTTAGAACGTTTTACCGACTCTGGAGATAAAATTCCGCGAACAAAATTCACTCTATCAATCTGCGGTATTTTCTTTTTATTCGTTTTTCTTTCTTACCGGAGATTGCTTCGCCTGCCTGCTGGCAGGCTCGCAATGACAATATAAAAATTAATCATTCATACGCCGTCAGTATTTCGTATCCATTTTCAGTCACCAAAATCGTATGCTCAAACTGGGCGGACAGCGAGCCGTCGGCGGTTAAAACAGTTAAGCCATCGGCGCCGGTCCTGACCTCAAAGCCGCCGGCATTAACCATGGGCTCAATCGCTAAGACCATGCCGGGTTTTAAAATTATCTTTTTATTATAAGCGTAATCGTAATTGTGGACCTGCGGATCTTCATGCAGTTCATAACCCACGCCATGGCCCACCAAATCGCGCACCACGGAAAAATCGCTGGACCGCTTAACGTGTTGCTCAATCGCCTTGCCGATGTTATTTAAACTGTTGCCCGGTCTCACCTGCTCCAGCCCCAATTTGAGCGCTTGTTTGGCCACTCTGATTAATTTTACGGCCTGACGGCTGACTTTGCCTACGGCCACCGTCACTGCCATATCAGTATAATACCCTCGCCGGCCGGCAGATTTCCCAGATTCTACGGCGCCGGCAGACGTGTTGGCTACATCGGAGCCGATAGAGGCGGGAAGGGACTTGCCCGCCGTAACTTTAACGTAGGCTGGGTATTCCATGCCTAAGTCAATTGTTATAAGATCGCCGGATTTCAATTCGCGCGATGGCAGGGCTGGCGCGTGAACGACTTCATTATTGACGCAAACGCATAAAGCCGTGGGAAATGGCTTATCATTTTTATCGGCTTGGTAACCTTTAAAGGACGGGCGACCGCCGGCTTGCCCAATTAAAAAATTGGCCATTTCTTCCAAATGGTCGGTGGTAACGCCAGGTTTGATTTCACCAATCAGCCGCTTCATTATCTGCCCCAAAATGCGGCCGCCTTGACGCAACAATTCTATTTCGTTGTCGGTTTTAATGGTAATCATAGATAATTTTCAATTTTCAATTCTCAATTTTCAATGGCTTTGTTGCACAAATACCTATTATCAGCTTATATTAGCTAAATTGCTAAAAATATAAATTTTGTAA
>MFFY01000039.1 GCA_001778055.1 Candidatus Falkowbacteria bacterium RIFCSPLOWO2_12_FULL_45_13 | reverse complement strand
TGATTTGCGCGCGCCCGATTCTTTTTGAAAAAGGAAAGGGTGTTTTTCTTTCGGGGTTTCCGCCGAGTCCGCGAGGCGGTGGGGGCGGGGTGTTCGTCGAGCGTACGATTCAATCCAGAGTCACCACGCGCTCGGCGCGTGCGAAGTCAGTCGAGATTTTTGCTAAAATAGGTTCGAGCGGAGTACAATAGAGACTCCAAGATTAGACTTTCCGGTTTTTGACCGACGAATTGGTGCCATCATTACGAATTTTTGATAAAGTAGGTTCGAGCGGAGTCGTAAAGACACTCAAAAAGCCCATCTGGCAGACTTGCCCGCAGAATCCGCCGACAAGGCGGAGCTAATTTTATTATTTTTGCTTAATCGGCCAAAACAAACGCTTTTATTTTTTCTGATTTTTCAGCCACATGCTGATCCAGAGTTCGCGCCTTAATAAAGAGATATTTTATACCCAACAAATTGTCTTTATCGTTAATTCTTTTTAAAATATAATAGCCATCGGCCCGAGGTATGATCTGGCTGATCTGGTCGACGGCCAGCTCCCCCGCTGCCGACCCGAATTTTTCCCCGGCCTGGCCCAGATTATAATAAACCCCGTTATTATATTCATCGGCATATTTGCCGAGCTGTTCAAAGCTGTCCTGCCCCTTTAATAAATCGCTAATTTTTTCCATTCTGTATAACCCCACTTGATTGAAGTCTCTGTCTAAAACAAATTTGACCGCCAAATCATCAGCCGGGGCGCTGACTGGCAGGCCATATTTCTGTATCAGCCTGCGCCGAACCAACCAGCTGGCTAAATATTTTTTTTTCTCGCTTAAATTAAAACCTAGGTAATTTTTATTTTCTATATTTTGAAAATCATTATAACTTATTACTCCTTGGTTGGTGATTACGGCCGGTACGGGCAAATAATTAAGAATCTGGCTGATAAGATTATTGTCAATTTTAAATCTTAACGCCGCTATACAAAAAATTAGATAAATAATGGCCAAGACAAGCGCCGCCAGCGATATGATATAAATAATATTCCGCCTCATCACAGAATAAAACTCCGCCGCTTCTAAATTAAAATTCTTCTTGAATTTTCGCCAAGCCCACCGACGTTTAAATCTTATCTTTTCCCGCTCCGCCCGTTTCTTTATTTTATTTTCACGCTTAATTCTTTTTATTTCTTCCTGGCGCTTCATTTTTTCCAGGCGTAAATTCTCTTTTATTCTTCTTTTTTCTTCGTCTGCCAGTTCTTTTAATTTTATTTTTTCCTGCCATCTTTTGGTTTCCTCCGCTTTCTCGGTTTCTTCGGCCTGGCACTTAACCTGCTCGGCAATCTCGGCTTTTTTTAATTCTTCCCGCCTGGCTATTTCGGCTTGCTCAAGACGTTTTTTTTCAGCTGTTTCTCGCTCCCGTTTATCAATTTCCATTTGTCTTATTTTTTCTTGCCTAACTTTTTCTTTCTTTAATTTAATATTTTCTCCAATTCTTCTTTTTTCTTCTTTTTCCCGTTCTTTCAGTCTCATCTTTTCTTCCCATTTTTTAACTGCTTCCGCCCGCCCGATTTCTTTCTGCTTAATTTTTTCCTGCCTGACACGCTCTTCTTCTAATCTTATTTTTTCTTGTTCTTGTTTTTCCGCCTGCTCTAATTGGTCTTTTTCCACTTGTTCTTTTTTAAGTTGGCGCTGCCTTTCTTCTTCCTTTATTCGTCTTCTTTCCTCGGCTTGCCGCCTAATCGCTTCTTTCAGCCTGTCGTTATCTAAAAAATTTGTTCTGACAGGCTTTTCTTTTTTACCGGTCAAACCGCCGGCGCTCGGGTTGGACGGACCGGACAAAAACCCTTCGCCAATAGATAATTTTTTTAATTCAACGCTGTTCTGGCGTCCGAGACTGCTAATTTTATTAAAAATTATACCGTCCATTTTCCTAAGCGGCGCCGAACCTTGGGCGGCAGGTTTTTCGCCGGCCCTAGCCGTATCTTTCTCGCCGATATAGTTTAAAACTATTTTACGATATTTTTTTATATCTTCCGGGCTTAATTTTTTAATGCCATCTAAGCTTTTATCCATATAGATACAACTTAAATAACACAAGTATTACATCAATATTTAAAAAAAGTAATTAAGCCATTTCCGGGGATTGGACAATTCTTGCTCCCGCGCTTCTCTATTATATCCCGGGATGTCAAAAATCAGACGGCCGCTTGAAGAGCTGGCGTAGCCTGAACCGCTGGCCGGAGTTTTTATGACCGTTAGTTCCTCGCCTGATTTCTTCAGGTTGAGATTCAGCCTGGCCTGATCTTCAATAAATTGATCGGACTCTAAATAAGAAACAAAATTCTTTAAATTCGTGCTTTTATCCTGCAAAGCGGCAATTTCTTTTTTAAAATTGCTTATTTCTTTATTTATTCTACTCTGCTTAACCGCGTTTTTTGCAAAAGGCAGGCTGATTAAAATAATCGCCGTTAAACCAATCAAACTTAAAAATTTTTGGTCAAAAAGTACCTTGGCGGCAATATTTTTTTTCCTCTTATTTACCATAAAAATTCTTAGAGAGAAGACCATATAATTATTATACCAATAATCAGCCAAAATATCAAAAAATAATTTATACTTAGATAAGCCAAAACCAGCCCCGGCCAAATTATTTCCAGAGAGATAAAGATTAGAATTGCCCCGGTTAAGACATAAAATAATTCGTACGAAAAATTGTGAATAAAAACTTTCATGGACATAATCCCCTTTTGTCATTCTGAACGAATCCGCCAGCGGGCGGAGGAGTGAAGAATCTATAATACAAGACTCGCCCGCCTGTCATTTATTACAAATCTTTCGCTTATGCCCAAGATGACAAAAAAAGTTAAACACTTTTAGAACTTACGCGGTTGACTGCCTAAAACGGAGGTTTTTCAAACGGGTAAGTCCTAACTTTATAAGCATTATCTCTTAAAATATCTTTTCACCTTTTGCCATAAACTAACACCGAATAAATTAACTTTAATTTCTTTAACTATGACCTCGCCTTGGTTTGCCTCTTCGGCCTTAAGCCCGGGCACGGAAATCAAAAACTGATATTTGCCGTTTTCTTGATAGGCTTTTGTCAGATCAAAATCGACCGTGGCTGTCTGCCATTCCGCCGATCCGGACGGACTTTTATAATTGGTTAAAATATAATTTATTTTCTCCTGATTAACATCAATATTTTTATCAACATTTTTATACCGAGGGTCAATCAGGCCAGCCTGATCAAGGCTAAAAACGCCGTCGCCGGAAATAATTATATCATCTTTAGCTAGCTCAATCCTGGCCCCGCCGATTGCGTCATCCGCCCGGTTGCTTGTTGCGACCAAACCGGAATCTGGCTGGCTAGCGGAAAGACCAGCGATTTTTAGAGAAAATTGCTGATAAGTTTTATTAAGGTCCATAACGCCTTGGCCTATTCTTATTTTCCCCAAACTGGCCGGATTAGCGGTCTGGGCGCTGACCTGGCGGCTATTGGTATATAAAACCAAATTCTTTTTATTATCGCCGGCCAACCAGACTTTATTGATCAAAGCGAATTGGCTTTGGCGGCTGATTATAGCCCGAGTCACTATGTCATCGTTGGCCGTAAAGCTTATGCGGTAAGCGCCTTCGGGCAAATCGGCTATCTTAAAACTGGACTGGCGCTCGGGGCTGGCCAGCGGATCATCGGCTAGGTGCTTAGAGTAAATCAAGCCCGCCGGGGAATAAACTTTAATGTCAACCGGGTCGTTATCTTTATTAATATTTAAATCTACAAAATCAAAAGCATACTCCAGGGTTTCATTTTTAATATAAGTATAAAATTGGTAAGCGCCGCGGAACCGGTAATCTATCAGCCGCTCGGCCGACCCGGGCGCGTACTTAGCCAGTAAAAATTTATTCTTTAAACTATAGTCATACAAAGCGATTTCGCTGGCGCTCGGTAAATTATTTAGAAATTTTTCCATCGTCTCATAATTTTTCCGGCGCTCAATTAATCTGGCGCCACCCGGGCCGTCAATCACCGGCCAAACCAAGGCCAGCTGATCGATTATTTTATTTTCCAGCGGCTTTAAATCATAACTCCAAGCAATCTTGTCGCTTAATAAGCCTATTTCCATGACCGGAAAAACCGTGGTATTTTTAAACTTCACGGTCGCACTAGCCCGCTCGAATCGCCGCGGGGTCTTTAAAGAAAAATAAACCGGATCGCCCTTGATTTGCGCCAAGCCCTGGCTGACCGCCACCCTTTCCGCCGGCGTCAGTTTGCCGATAAAAAAGTTATACTTGCCAAAATCGTGGCGATAGCTGATATGGCCCGTGGGCACGATTTTCAAAAAAATAAGCCAACCCAAAATAATGGCTAAGATCAACCATAAAAATATCCGAGTTATGATTATAGTCTTTTTTAAATTCATATAATTCAAACCCTCAAATTCATTCAAACTATTCAAATATAATTTGAGGCTTTCGAATATATTTGAGGATTTGAATTAATTAAACTTCTTCATAACTTGTTAGTATTTTCAAATACTCCCTCGCCGCTTTCTCCCAGGTGAACTTTTTGGCGCGTTCCAGGCCGCGTCCGATTAATTTATTCCTCAAATTATTATCAGTCAAAATTTCCGCCAAGGCGCGGGCCAGATCATTGACATTATATGGATCAGCCATCAGAGAGGCGTCGCCCACTACTTCGGGCAGGCTGGAAGTAAAACTCGACACCACCGGCAAGCCACAAGCCATGGCTTCGAGCGGGGGCAAGCCAAAACCTTCATAAAAAGAGGGGTAAACAAAAACCGTAGCCAAGTTGTAAAGATAAACTTTATCCGCCGGATCAATATAGCCTAAAAATTTAATGTCATTTTTAAATTCCGACCGCTCCCATTCTTTATAAATACCCCTGCTTTTCCAGCCTCTGCCGCCGGCGATTACTAATTTATAATCTCGCAACTCGTAGCTTGTAATTCGTAACTCGTTATAGGCGGCCATAATGCCGTCAACATTCTTCCTCGGTTCAATCGTGCCCAAATATAAAATAAATTTTTTCGGCAGGCTGTACTTATTTTTGACTTCCGTCAGCTTTCTTTCGTCAGTATATTCCTTCCCCTTGAAAAATTCCCCCTTCCCGCCCGCCCGAACGACCCCGCCAGAATGAATCTGTCGGGCTGGCGTTCGGTCGGGCGGGAAGGGGGTTAGGGGGGTTGAGGAGATTATCCCTGTTTGGTCATTGGTATTTGAGATTTGTTTGTTCATTGGGATTTGCCCGCCTCGCGTCGACGAGCAGTCTCCGCAAGTCGAGGCGGGAGATTTTGTCATTTTTCTATACTCTTTCCCTACCCCTGAATAAATCACCTTAATCTTGTCCGGTTCTACGCCGCACAATTCCATAATGTCCCGCTTTGTATTTTCCGAGACCGAGACAATTTGACTAAACTGGTTTAACAGTTTTTTTACATTAACCATTTTGTGCCAAAAATTCTTGCGCCAGCTGAAAAATTCCGGATATCGTAAAAAAGATAAGTCATGAACCGTAATCAGACTTGGTCTGGCCGCCACTCCCCTCTCCTCCCCCTTATCAAGGGGGCTCAAACCAATGAAGTTGATATGCGGCATGAAAAGTACGTCCACGCCCAATTCTTTGTCAATTTTCGGATAATTAAAAAATTTAAAAAACAAATAGTTTAAAACCTTATTGGGATAATTATATTTTATTATTTTCACCTTGCCGCCGGCGACTAGCGGAAGATGCGGGCAGTCGCCAAAGCAATTATAAAAAAACCGGTACTCGTTTTCCCTATCCAAATTTAACATCTCCTTGATCAAATTAAAGACATATTCGGACACGCCGCTATAGCGCGCGTCCATCAGAGTTCTTATGTCAATGCCAATGTACATAAATTTTCTGACGCAAAAATTCTATTCTTTCTCTTTCTTTTTGGTAAATGTTCCAAAAAAAGTAACATACCCTTTTAATTCAGGATGCTGCTCTTGCTCCGATCCCCAATAAACCTGATTAAGTCGTTCTTGATTCATTAGGTCTTTCTTATATAAATCTATCGCCGTGTGTATGTCTGCGCCAGGCGCTGTATATTCATATTGCATCCATTCCTCTGGTGAAATGCTAATATATTTCGCTGGATAGCCCATATATCCTATAAGCCAGAAAAGGCCCCCCGCTATCAGCTCTAGCGCATTGCGCAAACTGCCAATCTAGAAGCACGAGGTCTTGCGTGTCGGGAAAGGGAGGCGTTTTTTTGTTCTCTGGAGAAAAAAATTTTTCTTTTTTCGTTCATATTTTTTAATAATCTTAACTGTCATGCCATGGCTATTTTTTCTGGATTCCCGCCTACGCGGGAATGACAAGTAGGGGATGTTTCGTTATGAATTATGAGTTATGAGTTATGAGATTTAAACTTCTCATACTCCCTTTCTATGAACTCTTGAATTTCCTTCTTAAACCTGGCGACGCTAAACCGCTCGGCATGTTGCTTAATAGCTTCTGAATTAAATTTTAAAGGGTCAAAACTCAACACTGCCTGCATCAGGCTATCGGCTGTCTGCTCATTAAAAAATATGCCGCTAACGCCATCCTGCACGGTTTCTAGCGCCCCACCCCGCGCGTAAGCGATGACCGGCCGGCCGCTGGCCATGGCTTCCACGGCTGTAATGCCAAAGTCTTCTTCTTGAGGGTAGATAAAAGCCAGGCAGCGGCCGTAAAGCTCGGCCTTGGTTTCGTCATCCACCCGGCCTAAAAATTCAATATTAGGATTGCCTGCCGCCAACTTTTTCAGACGCGCCATATCCAGCCCGTCGCCGAATATTTTTAATTTCAAAGTTATAATTTTATTCTTAATTCGTAATTCATAATTCCTAATTCCTAATTTATTAAATGCTTCAATCACCAAATCAACTCTTTTATACGGCGCTAATCGGCCGCCGATTAAAAAATAGTCGCCCACTTCGCTGGCAATTTTAAACTGCTCAATTTCCACCGGCGGATAAATTACGGCCGCCTCTCGCTTATAGTATTTCTTTATTCTCCTGGCCACAAAATGGGAATTGGCAATATATTGGTCCACCCGGTCAGCCGCCAGCTTGTCCCAGATGCGGATATAATTTAAAACCAAGGAGATGATTTTTTTAAAATATTTATTATATTTGAGTTCATTGATGTACTGATGGGTATCGCTCCATAGGTATCTGGTCGGCGTATGGCAATAGCAGATATGCAAAGTGTGGCTGGAAGTAATTACGCCCTTGGCAAAAGAGCTGGAATCGGAAATTACCAAATTATATTTACTTAAATCAAAAAACTCCACGGCCATAGGCATAAAGGGCATATACCATTGGTAATGCGAAATACCGCCGGGGAGTTTTTGGATAATCGAAGTCTCGATCCGCCGCTGCCGGTAATACCGATCGGCGTTTTTCTTTTCATAAAGCAAGGTATGGATCGGCGCCTGGGGAAACATGTCTGCCAAGACTTTTAAAACCCTTTCCGCTCCGCCGTCCTGGGCGAGATGATCGTGGATTAAGGCAACACGCATAAATAATTTAAAGTTTAGTTAAGATTCCAAAATCACAAATTACAAACAAATACTGAATTCTAAGTGACTAAATTCTGGCAGTTTGTAATTTAGTATCTAGGTATTGGGGTTTGTTTGTAATTTGGTGCTTGGAATTTGAAATTTAAAATTATTTTGCATTTTAAATTGTCAACCGCCCGGATTAACATTCGTTCGGACGGATTTTTAGCTTTTCCGCCAAAGGCGGATCCCTGCCTGCCGGCGGGCAGGGCGCCTCCGGCGGGGATTTTTACATTTTCAATTTTCTACTCCGCTTTCCTCTTCCTAACCACAGCCAATGGCGTTCTGAATAAAATCAACAAATCCAGCTGCAGCGACCAATTTTCAATATAATAACTATCCAACTTAACCTCGTCCTCAAAGCTTAAATCGCTGCGGCCGGAAATCTGCGCTAAACCGGTCAGGCCGGGCTTAATTGACAAAACTTTTTTATGATGACGCTCATATTTGGCCACTTCCCTGGGCTGATGCGGCCGCGGCCCGACCAGGCTCATGTCGCCTTTTAAAATATTAAAAAGCTGCGGCAATTCATCAACGCTCCAGCGCCTGATAAATTTACCCACGCCGGTCAGCCGCGGGTCATCGCTTATTTTATAAACCGGCCCGGTCTTGGTGTTCTTTCCCTCGATCAATTTTTTTTCCAGCTCCTGCGCCTGGCGGCTGCCATATTCTTCGCCAACGCAATATTGATTTATCATCGACCTGAATTTGTAAAATTTAAAAACGCCGTTTTTGTAAACTCGTTCGCTCTTGTAAATAACCGGTCCGCGAGAAGTCAATTTAATCATAATTATAGTGAACAGAAAAACCGGGGCGAAAAGCGCTATAAAAAATAGCGACAATATAATATCAAAAATCCTTTTTATGATTCTGCCCCAGCCGTCTAGGGGAGTGCCTTTAACTTCAACTATCGGGATGCCGGCGATCTCCGCCACCTCGGTTTTTAAAACTTTAGCGCCCAGCAAATCGGCCGCGTATTTAAATGTTAGATGATTGACATCGGCAAAATCAAACAGGCGAAGCGCTTCAGCTTTGCTTAAATTAGGATCGCTTTGCATAATTTCATCAGCCTGGCCGGTTTTCAAATACATAGACATTTCCTGTTCTGATTCTAAACTAAAATTTTTAAGCCGCTTGACAATCTCATAGCCTAAATTTTTTCGGCTGGAAAATTCATGGATTAAAATATCCGCGGTACTGCTCGAGCCCACTAAAACTATCTTATGCACGCCGATACCGAAACGAAGCAAAATTCTTTGGACTGACCTAATTATAATTCGAGCGGCGGCGATGTAAGCTATGGCTATCAGCCAGCCGGCCAAGACGATAAAACGAGAAGAAAAAAGTTCTCTGAAAACAAAAATCAGGACGACTATCAACATAAGTCCTGTGGAGCAAGCTAATATTATCAGATAAATTTCCTCGCCTAAATGGCGCGGCCCTTTGATATTATATAATCCAGCTAAAGCAAAAATAATTAACCAAGCAATGGCTATAAGCGATAAAATCTTAAAATACTCGCCAAACGGTAAATTAAAAATTGCCGGCCTGATCTCTGTTGCCAGGGCGGTAAAGCGCAGATAATAAGCCGAAACGCCGGCTAAAATTATCATCAGAAAATCCAGCGGCACGAGTAAAAATGAAAAAATAAGTTCTGATTTCTTCATAAGCATCCTGGCGAATCAACAAATTGGACAACGAATATCACGAAAAATTATCGATTTAGTCAATTTCATTCGTTGTCTTCGTTGTCCAATTTGTTGATTCGTTATAGGTTTTATATTCCGCTAATTTCAGGGCAAGCTATAAGCCGGATTCTGTTGCAGCTCCAGTTTAAGATACTGGGCTGGAGATGATCATCTATCTGGGCCGCGCCTTACGGCGAGGCTCAAGCGAGCCACTTTCTCTCGCCCAATTTTTTGGACGAGTTTGCTCTTGCTCCAGGCAGGGTTTACCGCGTCTCTCTGTCGCCAAAGGACGAATTCCGTAGCCTAAGTTAATCGGATATCCTATATAACCCAAGCATCGAAAAACTTTTCACCTTTCACCGCCGCGCGACAGCAGAAATTTCAAATCAAGATACAATAACCAAACAATAATCAATTTACAAATCCCAATTTCCAAAAATTTGGTTATTAGAATTTTTAATTTGTTTGGTGTTTGTTTCTTGGCTATTGTAATTTCCGCCGCTACGCGGCGGCTAGTATTGTCTCTGTGGCACTTTCCCTAAGATTGCTCTTGATGGCCGTTAGCCATTGCCACGACACCTAGCCAAATACTTTCACGGGCGCAACCATTACTGGCTTGCCCGCCGACTTGTCCACCAGAGTTTTAACGACGGTGGAAGACTTGGCGTAGGCAGGAGTCCGGACTTTCCTCCCAGCTCCAGTTTCTATAGATAAAAAACGAAAAATTATTAAATCACAGTTATTTTAAAATAAAAATTTTAATATTTATCTATAAAAACTGGGGCTGGACGATCATCCGCTTACCCTGATATTAGCGGAATATAAAGAACAAAGTATGAAAAAATATTATCATTAAACCGAGAAAAAGTCAATTTAAGAGGGTAATATATACACACACATATTGCGATTTTCCAAAAACTATAGGAAAATCGTCAATGGGTGTGCCCAAAATAAACCATTTAAATAACCTCCCGGGTAAGGAGGTTATGTAATTGCTTTAGAGCCGTGAAACATTATTTTAACGTTGTCAGTCCGCCTAGGTCAATCCTACCTCATCAATTATCACCAGCTTCTTGCCTTCTAAAATGCCATACAAAAAAATATCTGTAATATCGCGGCGATATTTGAATTCAACGGGATTAAAAACCGTGAAGTTAATTTCCCGGCCCAGTTCCGTTTCCAGTTCTTTGATTAATCTTACCAGTTTTATCTTATTAACTTTACCGACCAGCAATATATCAATCATGGTAATCGGGTTGTTGACGAATATTCCCGTTAACACCAACAACTTAACTTTTCCGATGGATTGTAATTTTCGCACAAAATCTTTTTCATATAAAATTTGCGCCTTGACTATCAGAGCCTTAATTTCGTCAAATAAGACGAAGCCGGAGTTGGCGCGGTAATATTTTTTTTCTTGCCCGCTGGCGCCCGGCCTAGCTGGCTGGCCGGCGGGCGCGCCGGCCGGGCCAAAGAGGGCTTGATCCGCGGCCGGTTCAGCTTTGCTCATAGCCGTCGCTTCATTTTTTTCTTTGGCGTCGGATATTAAAATGCCAAAATTTTCCAAATTTTCCAACTCTCTTCGGACTGAATTCAGCTGTAATTTAAGATTACGGGATAATTGCCTAATATAATATTTCTCGTGGGGGTGAATTAAAAATAATTTTAAAATTTTAACTCTGGCTTTTGAACCAAATAATTTTTCCAGCATAAAAAAATCTGAACTTAAATAATCTCAATATCCCGCCGATCTACTAACCCGCCGCAAATACTACAAATATATAAAGCCAATAAGCCTTCCGTCGGCCGGCAAAGCATATGCGTAAACAATTTTATTTGTATTATTCGTAGCCCCGCTTAACGGGGTAGATTTGCGGAGGTCAGCTTAACTTATTTATTTATTTATTGTATAATAGAAATACGATTAAGTCAAAAAAAATAGCTTTCTGACTCAATGGGTTAATGAAATAATTTTTTATTTAATTAGCTTGTGATTATTCGCTAAATTCGCTTTGACTTAGCTATAAATTAACATTTCCATGAACTATAAAATCTCCCAATTTATGCTTACTCCGCCGCAACGCAACCAATCAGCCTTGGAAATTTATGTTGCCCAGCCCGACGCCGATAAAGAAGCTTTATCCGGGAAGTTGTTCGCTTTAATGGAAATTGAATCAAACAAAGCGGCTGGCCTTAAAATCATCAACTTTTTAATCAACACTTTGAATCATAACTATTATCAAAATGAAAAAATGATTTTACGGGAGCGGGTGAACGCGATAAAAGTTGAACATATTTTTGAATCAGCCTTGGCTAAAACCAATAAAAAATTGGCTGAATTTTTACGGGCTGAAAAAATCACGCTCAATCCCGATATTTTAAACCTGACCGTCGGCGTGGTTTGCAATGACAGTTTGCATTTCGCCAATTTAGGAAAAAATAAAACCCTGCTGGTATACAAAAGCAAGTCCGAGGCTGGGGCCAAATACAAAATGGCGGACATCACCGAGCAAACCGGCGCCGCTGAAGCCAAAAAAAAATCGAGCGCCATAAAATTGTTCTCCAATATAATCAGCGGCGCCCTGCCCCGGGGCGGTTATTTTATTTTTGCCAACGAAACCTTCGGCGAATACCTGTCGGCCAAACAAATTATCAATATCACTACCACTCTGCCTCCGGCCGGCGCGGCTGAACAAATAAAGAATACGCTTAGTCAGATCAACGCTTACGTGCCCTTTTTAGGCATTATTATAAAAAACACGGCCGGACTGGAAATGTCCAAAATTAACATTAAAGAACCGACCGCCTCAACCAAAGTTTCAATCGAAAATTTGGTAGTTACCGAAGAAAAAACCGAAAAATTGCTGACGCCGTCAGGTTTGATAAACGCCAAAAAATGGTCGTTATCCCTGAATAATTTTTTCAATCGTTTTGCTTTTAACCGAGCGGGTAAAAACGCCAATTCCGCCTTTTTATTGAAAGACAGGATATTTACTAAGAAAAAAACCGTTTGGCTGTCGGCTAAAAAAATATTTGGCCGGCTAAGGAGCGCCGCGGTTTACTTGACGGGTCTATGTATTTACAGCCTGAAAATTATCACTGACAAAAAGGCTTTGATGGAATTTTGGCGGAATCTAATTATCGGGACAAAGAACTGTTTACAAGCCGCTAAAACCTTGGGCTTAAAAACATTTTTCTGGTATAGAAACTTGGGCCGGATTAACAAGATTCTATTTTCTGTCTTTTCGCTCTGCCTGTTAATATTCTTTGCCAGTCTGGGCTGGCAGAACGTAAAAAATAAAACCGCGGAAAAAGAGACGGCTTTAACCAATTTGACGGCTGCCGTTAAACAAAAACAAAATCAAATTGACGCCAGCCTGCTCTATGATAATGAAACCGGCGCCAAAAAATTGCTGGAGGAAGTTAAAGATCTGATGGCGCGCTTGCCGCAAAAAACTCAAAGCCAAAAAGATCAATACAACGAACTGACAGCCAAGAGCCAGGTACAAGCAGAGAAAATAAGCCGGGTGATACGCGTTAATCCCATTGAACTGGCTAATTTCCTTAATTTCAATCAAGCGGCCAAGCCTAAAAATATAATTTTAGCCTCAAATAAAATCTACGCCGCCGACACCAGCCAATCGGCCATTTATATTATCGATCTGGGAAATAAACTGGTGACTTCGGCAAACCTAAACAATCAAAAACTAAGCCAGCTTGATTTCCCGAGTCTGGATAAAAATAATAATGTTTATTATCTGGATTCAAGCAGCCTGGCGGTTTTAGATACAAAATCCGTGAAATTATCCAGCTTGGGCATAGATTACGGCGGCAATTTTGAAAAAGCCATAGATTTAAAACAATACAACAGCCGATTTTATTTGGCCGATAAAACCGCTGGCCAAATTTACCGTTTTACCAAGGGCTCGGTCGGGCTGACTAATCCTATCGCCTGGTTTAGTAATAAAGAAGATCTGAGCGATGTTGTCGGCCTGGATATTGACGGCGATATTTACCTCTTAAAAAACAGCGGGGAGGTTTTAAGATACGCAAAAGGAAAGAAGGAAGATTTCACTCTGGCCGCGATTGAACCAGCCATCAGCCAAGCTTCAAAGATTGCCGTGTCAGCGGAAGAAAATTTCATTTATGTTTTTGAACCGGCGGTTAAAAGGCTGGCGGTTTTTAATAAGGACGGTAAATTTAACTGCCAATATACCAGCGATAAATTAAACGACTTAAAAGATTTTCAGATTGACGAAAAAAATAAAAAAATATACTTCTTAGATAACGCCGCCGTTTATTCAATCGAGATGAGCCATCTGGTGAAATAAACACGAAAGAAACGAATAAAATACGAAGTTATTTCGTATTTTATTCGTTTCTTTCGTGTTTATTTTAGGGTGACTTTGGCGCCAGCTTCTTCCAGCGCCTTTTTCATGACTTCGGCATTGGCTTTCTTAACGCCTTCTTTTAACATTTTGGGGGCGGCGTCAACCAAGTCTTTGGCATCCTTTAATCCCATTTCGGTCAAAGCGCGAACCGCTTTAATGACCGCGATTTTATTCGAGCCCGCTTCGGTTATCTCGACATTGAAGCTGGTTTTTTCTTCAACCGGAGCGGCGGCCGCGGCCGGGCCAACCATCATCATGGCCGGAGCGGCGGCGGAAACACCAAACTTCTTTTCTAAGATCTTCACTAATTCGGCCAGATCCAAAACCGACATTTTCTCAATTGTCTCAATTAAAGTTTTGAATTTAGCCGGGATTTCAATTTTCTCCTGCTGGCTCGCCGTGGTTTCGGCCGCTGCAGGTTGTTTTATTTCTTCTGCCATAAATTTTTATTCAGGATATTTGAGATTTTTAGGCATCCTAAAAATCTCAACATTCTCTATAATCTCAAAAATCTTATTAGTTATTAAATGAATACTCGTAAAGTCTCAATAACGTAATAATCCGGCATCAGCCGTTTATCAGCTACTTCTTCTCCTCCACTGCCTTTAAAACTTGGACTAACTTCCTGATATTCCCGGCCAAAGCGTTCACCAGGCCGGAAACCGGCGCGTTAATGGAGCCGACGATTTGAGCGTAAAGTTCTTTGCGTGTTGGCAGCTTGGCTAAACTGGCTACTTCGGCCGCGTCGATGAACTTATTTTCCAAAATACCGCCAATAAATTCAATTTTGTCCTCTTTCTCTTTTTTAAATTGGCCCACTATTTTTGCCGGAGAAACTTCGTCGCCGTAGCCGAAAACCGCCGCCACCTGGCCGTCAAACTTTTTAATATCCAGACCGGCGATTGCCATGTCTTTCAGGCTTAAATCAAAAAGCGTCTTCTTGGCTACATAATACTCGTTATTTTCTCGGCGCAATCTTAATCTTAATTCTTCATTATCCTTAACGCCCAAACGGCTGTACTTAGTAAAAATAATTGATTTGGCTTTAGCGATTTTCTGGGATAACTCTTTTAAAATCGTCCTTTTTTGTTCTTTGGTCTTTGGCATATCATTGTATGTTATTAATTTATTAAACTACCATTCTCTCGCCGATCAACCCAACTTAACGAGGCGAAAATTGGCTAATATTACAAATATTATTCCCGGCATACTCCTATTGATTTATATAATCCGCATTATATTTATTCGTAGTATTTGTAATTGATTCGTTGATTTGTAGATACAAAAAATCTGCTTTAACGCAGACCATAAAATTAGCTAAAATTAGCCTTGTCTCGGCAGGAATTTAACCCCGCTATGGCGGAAACCTGCTGTCTGCAACTATTCAATTAATTATATAATAGCACAGGCTCTCTTAGTGTCAAGCAAACCGGTTCATGCTTAAAAAATTGAAGCTATTTTAAATATTTGTACTTGTTGGCATTATGCTCCTCCAATGTCCTGCTGAAGATGGTCGCGCCGGTTTTGGGGTCGCTTAAAAAATAATTATATTCAGTTAAGGCAGGGTAAATCGCGGCTTTAATGGCATTAAGGCCTGGATTGGCGATCGGCCCCGGCGGCAAGCCCGGATACTTATAAGTATTGTAAGGCGAATCAATTTTTAAGTCATTAATCGTATGCGCGCCTACTTTATCGTCCAGAATATATGATAAGCTGGCGTCGGACTGCAGGGGCATGCCATATTTAATCCTATTCCAAAATACGCCGGCAACGATTTTCATGTCCGCCGGCGTCCTGACCTCTTTTTCAATTATGGAAGCCATGGTCACGATTTCATAAATCGTTTTGTTCCGCCGTTTTATTTCCGCCCTCATCTCCGGAGTAAGTTTCTTCCCAAAATTAGATAACATTTTTAAAATGATCCCTTCGGCCGTAGTCATTTTAAATATCCGATAAGTATCGGGAAATAAAAAACCTTCCAGGCTGGCAGTCTCGAGCAGGTCATTCGTTAGTTCCCCGCTAAGCTTAATTTCAGATTTCAAATTTCTAATTTCTTGCTTGGCAATACTAATAAAAGTATTTTCCGGCACGATTTTATTTTTATTTAGATAATCATTAATGTCTTTTATATTCCAACCTTCAACTATTCGAATTTGTTTTTCCTGACTTAAGGCTTCGCCTGAAGTTAATCTTTCACTTATCTCGCTGGTAGTCATGCTCGGGCTGATGGTATATTCTCCGGCTTTTATGCTAAGCCGGCCGCGCCTGGCGATATACTTAAAATAAAATGCCGATTTAATCAGATTGTCTTGGCGCAAATTTTCCGCCACTTGCATTACGTTTTCGCCCTGGTTCACTAAAAATATCCTCGCTGATCCGCCCGAATCGGCCGGCGAATTCAAATTACGCCAATAAAACAATCCGGCGATTAAAATTATGGCCAGAACAATTATTATTTTTTTCAACATAAATTAGACCGACCAAAAGATAATTTGTCATCCTTTGTTCCTCTTTAGTTTAAAAAAATTATTTTTTAACCAGCTTTTTTTTCGCGGCCTCGGCAATTAAAATTGAGCTTGATCTAATTTTAGCGCCCAAGCCATCAATCATTTTTATCGCCAGCCGACGACAAATTTCAGCTTCCGGTATATTGCCTTCATTTCTATCGCCACCTTGAGCGAAAATATCCGGCTTAACTTTAGCCAGAGATTTACAAACTGTTTTATCTCGATCAATTGATAAAAAAACTTTATCCACCCATTTAACGGCTGAAATTATTTTCATTCTATCAGCCTGATTTAAGAAAGGCGTGCTGCCCTTTAATTTAACCTGGCGGTCGTTATTAACTATAACCACCAAGAGGTCGCCTAATTTTTTGGCTTTCTCCATCATTTCAAGATGACCGATATGCAGAGGATTAAAATAGCCGCTAACGGCCACGGTAATTTTCTTACGCATGTTTTTAAAATCTAAAATTAATTTTTAACTAACGGCACGAAAATAAATCCCGGGTATTTTTTTATTTTAAATTCCTGATCAGTGATTTTTTCCGCCACTGTCAGAGACTGGGATTTAAGGTTTTCGCCAATTGGCGCGATTAGCCGGCCGCCAATCTTAAGCTGCCTTAACCAGGCTTCGGGGATTTCGTCGGCCGCGGCCGACGCTATTATCTTATCAAACGGACTGAATTCAGACAAACCGAAAAAACCGTCTGAACCAATAATGTGCACAACTCTATTTTTAATAAAATTATATTTGTTGACATTAGCTATGGCGAAATCTGTTAACGCTTCAATTCTTTCTAGGCCATAAACTCTGCCTCGGCCGCCGACGATCTGCGCCAGCAAAGCCGTTGTCCAGCCGGAACCGCAACCAATATCCAAAATTTTTTCTCCCGATTTTGGTTTTAATTTTTCCAGCATAAACGCCACGGTTGCCGGTTGAGATATAGTCTGGCCGTAACCAATGCCCAGCGGCAAGTCTGCTTCCGCCTGACCCCGATCGTCGACTAAAACAAAGTCCTGGCGTTTAATAATCCTAAACGCCTGGATTATTTCCGGGATCTTTAAGTAACCATCATTGATTAGTTCGTTAATTAAAGACATAAAATAAAAACGACCACCGCAAAGCGGGATCCCGAATGCGGGACAAGACAAAATTTAAAATTATCTCGCTCCGCCAGATCTGGCGGAGCCATGATCATTTCAATTTTGCTGGCTTTAGTAATCATCTTCTGTTTTGCGGGGCGCTGACCGAGCTAGCGTTTT
>MFFY01000038.1 GCA_001778055.1 Candidatus Falkowbacteria bacterium RIFCSPLOWO2_12_FULL_45_13 | reverse complement strand
ATATTTCTTTACGGCGAAGATAATTTCAGGAGCCGTTTAAAATTAAACGAATTGAAAGACAAGTATCTAAAAGAAGTAGACCGGTCGGGCAGCGGGCTAAAGGTTTTGGCCGGCGCTAAGGCGGCTTTTTCGGAAATTACCGAAGCGGTCAACCCGTCTTCGCTATTATCTAAAAAGCGTTTGATTGTAATTGAGGATATTTTTATTAACAAAAGCTCGGAGATATTTGGCAAGTTATTGGATTATTTGAAAAGCCGAGGCAACAAAAGCGATGACAATATTATTATTTTTTGGGACGAAAATCTTAAAATGAAGAAAATAAAGAATGTTTTATCGCCTTTTTTAATCGGCTCGGATGGCCGCGACAAGCCGCTCTTTAAAGCTCAGGCGGAGTTTTATAAATTTCTCGCCGGGCAAAAATATTCTTATGGTTTTAATATATTAAGCCATACCGAGCTGGCCGCCTGGGTTAAGAACGAAGCGGCTAAGCGCGGCGGCAAAATCAGCGCGGCTGCGGCCGCGGCTTTGATCGGCTTGGCGGGTTCCGACGGCTGGCAAATAAGCAATGAGCTAGACAAATTAATCAGCTTCAAGGCGGCGGCCAGATTGACCGAAACGCGCTTGGAAATCGAGGTTGAGGATATTAAAAGTTTAGTGCGGGGAAAATTCAGCGATAATATTTTTTCTTTAACTGACGCCATTAGCGTTAAAAACAGGGCGCTGGCGGTTAAATTATTGGACGAGTTAACGGAATCCGGTCTGGAGGGCCGATACTTACTATCCATGATTATCAGGCAGTTTAAAATTTTACTCCAAATCAGACAGGCCCTTGATACTGGCTCGGGTCCGCGCCAGCTGGCGGCAGTTTTAAGATTACACCCTTTCGTCCTGCAAAAAGGCCTGGCCCAGGCCGGGGATTTCAGTTTGGCGGCTTTAAAAAACATTTTAAGCCAATTAATTGATATTGATTATCTAGCTAAGTCTGGACGGGGCGATTATACCACCGGCCTGGGGATGCTAGTGGCCAGGATATAAGAATAAAAGGCCTTGATTATAATGCGAGTATAGAAAAATCCGTTTTATTTAAAAAGCGTGCCGTATCGTTAAATTTTTTATGCTCACGATACGGCTACGCTTTTTGAAGCCCCGTTTTATTTAAATGCTTGGTTTAAATGTTGGTGCAGTCTTGATTTTTTGCGGTCGCGCGTATTCCTTTTAATCACGCCTTTTTGGGCCGCTTTATCCAGGGCGGTCAGGGTTTTGGTAACAAATTCTTTGGCGGCCGCGTCCTTGGCCGCGATTAGCCGGTGGCTTTTTTTAATCAAGTCTTTTAAGCGATTTTCAATTTTAAGATTGCGTTCCCGGTTTTTGGCTGATTGACGCAAAGCTTTTTTGGCGGCTGGCGCGTTAGGCATAGAGTAGAATTTAAAATTTTAAATGAATGATAAATTAATAAATTTTATATTGATCATTTAAAAATTAACTGGAGTTTAATCATATTAGCATAAGTCATTTTATTTTTCAAGAATGGGCTTGGGGGAGGAATTTTGACTGATTTTTCGGCTGAATTTCAGCGCCCAATAAATCAGGCAGGAAATAATGACTAAGATACTGATTAACTGAGGAAAACGCAGGCCCGAGATAATCGGCGTAGGGTCAAGGCGGATAAATTCCAGGGAAAAACGCAGCAGGGAATAAAGTAGAAAGTAGAAAGTTAAAAGTTGAAAGTAAGAGGAACTAATAATTTTTTGTTTTTTTATAATCCAAATTTGGCAAGATATTAAAATTATGAAGATTATTAAATTGCCCATGGCTTCATAGAGGAAAGTGGGGTGGAAGTAAGTAAAATCCAGATACTGCCAGGGCCGGTTGGCTGGATCAATCGGTATGCCCCAAGGCAGGTTAGTGGGCCGGCCAAACAGTTCTTGGTTGAAAAAATTTCCCCAGCGGCCTAAGGCCTGGGCCAAGGGCAGGGCGGTAACCGCGATGGCGGCCAATTGCCAGAAATTATGTTTGAATCTTTTAGTGTACCACCATAGGGCGACCGAGCCGCCGATAATCGCGCCATGAATGGCCAAACCGCCTTGCCAGACTTTGAAAACATCAAGCGGGTGGGCTAAAAAATATGGCCATTCCAAGAAAACATCATAAAGCCGCGCGCCGGTTAGTCCGCCGAGGATCAACCAAAGACTCAAGTCAATAATGGTATCTGATTTCAGAGCGTAAAATTTTTCCAATATAATGGCCACGGTCAGAGCGGATAGTACGCCTAAGACAATAAAAAAACCATACCAATAGATGTTGATTGGTCCTAAGGAAAATAGGATGGGCGAGGGATGGAAGGTACGGAGGAAGTTTGTTAAAGACATAAAACATTTTGGCTCCATAGTGGCCTTAGCCCTATGGAGCCATTATGTGAATTTGCATTATAGCTCCATAGCTCTTCGGGACTATGGAGCTAAGCAAGGCAACGCTACGCTGAAAGCTCCGGCGAGGCGAGCCTGCGCGGGAATGACACAAATTTTTAAATTTTCCTCCCCTCCTTTGTTAAAGGGGGTGATAACTTCTTTTCCGTTTCCAGTATGGCCAAAGTCGTCTTGATGACCGTATCCGGGTTCAAGGAGATACTGTCAATGCCGCATTCCACCAGAAATTGGGCGAAGTCGGGGAAGTCGGACGGGGCTTGGCCGCAGATGCCGATCTTGGTGCCTGTCTTTTTAGCCTTCTCGATCACCAGCCGGATTAATTTTTTTACGGCCGCGTTATTTTCATCGTAGACTTTGGCAACCAGGGCGCTGTCGCGGTCAACGCCGAGCGTCAGCTGGGTCAGGTCGTTGGAGCCGATGGAAAAACCGTCGTAGAGCTTGGCGAAGTCTTCGGCTAATATGACGTTGGACGGTATTTCAATCATACAGTAAAGTTCAAAGCCTCCCCCCGCCCCCCCCTTCGTAAGGAGGGGGTTATCGCCGCGTTTTAGGCCGTTATCAGTCATGATCTTTATAACCTGTTCGGCTTCGCGGATAGTGCGGCAAAACGGCACCATGGCTTTTAAGTTAGTCAGTTTCATTTCCTCGCGGGCTTTTTTCAGGGCAACGCATTCCAGCTCAAAGGCCGGCTTAAATTCCGGCGCGTAATAGCGCGAAGCGCCGCGCCAGCCGATCATGGGATTAACTTCCACCGGCTCATAGGCCGAGCCGCCGATTAAGTTGGCGTATTCGTTGGTTTTAAAATCAGAAAATCTCATAATCACGTCTTTGGGATAGAAAGCGGCCGCGATTATGGCCATGCCTTCAGCCAGCTTATCAATATAATATTGTCCTTTATCCTTATAACCGGCGGTCAATTCAGCGATTTTTTTCTTAGCTTTTTTGTCTTTGAGCTTGGCGTAATTTAACAGGGCCAGGGGATGGATCTTTATCTTATCATTGATGATAAATTCTTCGCGCGCCAGCCCGACGCCGTCGTTGGGGATCAAGGACGACAGGAAAGCGATGTCAGGCGAGCCGATATTCATCATGATTTTGATTTTCGGTTTGGCCAAGTTTTTAACGCTGGTTCTGTTGACTTTAAACGGCAATTTGCCTTCATAGACAAATCCCAGGTCGCCTTCGGCGCAGCTGACCGTAACGCTTTGGCCGGTTTTAATTTTTTTAGAGGCCTGGCCCGTGCCGACAATGCAGGGAATACCCAGCTCGCGGGAAACGATGGCCGCGTGGCAGGTGCGTCCGCCCTTGTCGGTGACGATGGCCGAGGCGATTTTCATGATCGGCTCCCAGTCCGGGTCGGTCATGTCGGTGATTAAGACTTGGCCCGGCTTGAATTTGGCTATACCAGAAATATCCATAATCCGATTAGCCTGCCCAGCGCCGACGCGGTTGCCCACGCTCCGGCCGGTAGCGATTATTTTACCCCCTTTTTTTAGAACATATTCCTCGATCACGCTGTAATCGCGCACGTTGTGGATAGTTTCCGGCCGCGCCTGGATGATATAGAGCTGGTTTTCCCGGCCGTCCAAAGCCCATTCTATATCCATGGCCCGGCCGTAGTGCTTTTCAATTTTTATGGCCCAGTCAGCCAGCTTTAATACTTGCTCATCGGTGATGGATTGCCGGCGCTGGGCAGCCAGAGGCACCTTAACGTCTTTAACCGGTCGCTTGGGGTTGGCGCTGTAAATCATTTTTATGTTTTTGCGGCTGATACTATGGGAGATAATAGTTCTGGTGGGTTTAAAGACATAGAATTCATCCGGGTCAACCTTGCCTTGGACGATATTTTCGCCCAAGCCGTAGATGGAACTGACCAGTACGACGTTGGAAAAACCTGATTCCGTGTCAATGGTGAAAATTACGCCCGAAGCGGCCAAATCTGAACGGATCATTTTTTGCACGCCCACGGATAGGGCGATTTTAAAATGGTCAAAGCCTTTGTCCACGCGGTAGGAGATGGCGCGGTTGGTGAACAGGGAAGCGATGCATTTTTTTACCGCCAAGAGGAGTTCGGTCTCGCCGGAAACATTTAAAAAAGTTTCCTGCTGGCCGGCAAAGCTGGCATCCGGCAGGTCTTCGGCCGTGGCGGAAGAGCGGACAGCCACGCGAAGAAATTTCGAATTTTCTCCGCCGGGGGCGCCGTGCCCGCCGGCAGGCAGGGATCTCCGCCCAAGGCGGACCAGCCTCTGGCTGGCGCGACAAACTCCGGCGGAGATTTTCGACTTTCGACTTAATGTATCCTCCTCAGAAAGTTTTTTGTAAGCTTGAACAATGGCCTGCTCTAAGTCTTTAGGGAAAGGCGTGGCGATAATCAGTTTTCTGACCGCGGCGCCGCGCCTGGCCAAATCCGTAACATCCTTAGTGTTTAAGCCGGACAGAATTTTTTTAATGCCGGCTTTTAAATTGGTTTGCTCTAAAAGATAATTATAGGCTCTGGCGGTGGTGGCAAAGCCGTTAGGCACTTTTATGCCTTGGCCGGCTAAGTTTTTATACATTTCGCCCAAAGAGGCGTTTTTCCCGCCCACCACCGGCACGTCCTTAATAGTGGTTCCTTCAAAGAATTTAATGTAGTCGTTATTTGACATAATTTTGAGATTTATTTATTTTATAAATCAACAAATTATTTCACGAATATCACAAATATAAAAAATTAACAAATCTTACAGTATTTGTGTATTCGTGAGAAGATTTGTAGATTTGTGAATCTATAAATTAATTTTTTTGCTCAAATCATAAAGATAGGGCGTCTTCCACCATTCCCCGGCCAAAGCTTTAATAATACCCACAACCGAAACGACAATAATGGCCAAGCCGATGAGCCAGCCAATGACAGGAAACCAGGTGATAAAGCTTAAAACAAACAGGATCAAGCCTTGCTTGGCGTGAAACTGGCAGAATTTTGAGTCTCTTTTTAAGAGCAGGGGCAATAAGAACAGAATCCAAACATAGGACAGAGCGGCCACGATTTTATTGTTTAGAATATCCGGGTCGGCGCCGGTTTGAGGCTTTTTTTCTTCTGGCATAATGATATAAAAGAGTTAAGGGGTCCGTGGTAAGCTAAAAGCAAAAACTCTAATTCACTAAGCTTACAATTATGTCGGACACAATAACATTAGTTAATGCTGCTGATAAACTATTTATCGGCATGGATCTTCACAAAAATACCTCAACTTTCGTGGTTAAAGATAGAGAGGGAAAGCTGATTGATTCTATGAAAGTCCTTACGGATAAAAACGATGTGACGCGGTATATTAATGCCATTAAACGGAATAATGAGGGTAAAGAACTGTCTTTAGTGGTCGAACCGGTATCCCAATGGTACTATTACGCCGATCTGATTGAGAATCTCGGGGTTGACGTGCATCTGGCGCATCCCATGGAAGTCAAGGCTATCGCTCACGCGCACATTAAAACTGACAAAATCGATGCCGGAGTTTTAGC
>MFFY01000037.1:169-4962 GCA_001778055.1 Candidatus Falkowbacteria bacterium RIFCSPLOWO2_12_FULL_45_13 | reverse complement strand
CTCCGCGGGCTTATCGTCCCCCTGTCTTTCCAGATTGATAACTTGGCCGCCCTGCAAAAGCTCCACATCCAAACACAAGCCTTTTAGTTCTCTGACTAAAACATTGAAGGATTCCGGAACATTTATTTTTTTGATCGGCTCGCCTTTGATAATCGACTCGTAAGCCTTGCTCCGGCCGGGCACGTCGTCTGATTTGATGGTTAAAATTTCCTGCAAACAATGCGCCACGCCGTAAGCTTCCAAGGCCCAAACTTCCATTTCGCCGAAACGTTGGCCGCCGAATTGAGCTTTGCCCCCGAGCGGCTGCTGGGTAATCAAAGAATACGGGCCGATCGAACGCTGGTGCATTTTATCTTCCACCATATGGTTGAGCTTCAGCATGTATTGATAGCCGATGACTATTTTATTGTCATAAGCTTCACCGGTCTTGCCGTCAAACAACGTGGTCTTGCCATCGATCGGCAAGCCGGCTTTTTGAAGCTCGCCTTTGATTTGTTCTTCGCTGATGCCGTTTAACGACGGCACCGCCACTTGATAATTTAATTTTTTGGCGGCTAGACCCAGGTGGGTTTCGAGAAGCTGACCCAGATTCATTCTGGAAATTACGCCTAAAGCCGATAAGATAATATCAATCGGCGTGCCATCCGCCTGATAAGGCATATCCTCAACCAGCACGATTCTGGAAATAACGCCTTTATTGCCGTGCCGGCCGGCCATTTTGTCACCGATCTGAATTTTTCTTAAATTGGCCACCGTTACTTGGATTGACTGGATGACTCCGGCCGACAGCTTGTCCCCGTCTTCCCGGGAAAAAATTTTAATATCAACCACCTTGCCGTGTTCGCCATGCTCTAAATAAAGCGATGAATCCCTGACATCTTTGGCTTTTTCTCCGAAAATCGCTCTTAAAAGTTTTTCTTCGGCCGATAATTCGGTTTCGCCCTTGGGTGTAATCTTGCCGACCAGAATATCGCCCGATGAAACTTCAGCACCGATGCGGACAATGCCGCGGTCATCCAAATCTTTTAACTTTTCTTCGCTGATATTGGGAATATCTGAGGTGATTAATTCCGGCCCGAGCTTAGTATCGCGGACATCAATCGTATAATGTTCGATATGAATTGAAGAATAAACGTCTTGTTTTATCAAACGTTCAGAAATAATTATGGCGTCTTCATAATTAAAGCCTTCCCAGCTCATAAAAGCGACCAGCACATTCCTGCCGAGCGACAGTTCGCCATGATCAATGGCCGAACTGTTGGTTAAAACATCGCCCGGCTTGACCAGGTCGCCTCGATTGACAATCGGCCGCTGATTAATACAGGTTGAGGCGTTGGATCGTAAAAATTTATTTAAAATATACTTGCTGGTTTTACCGACTTTATCCTTTACCTCAATTGAACCGCCGTCAACCTTAACAATTTCGCCGTCAGTTTCGGCCAAAATAATATGGCCCGAATCGGTAGCCGCCCGCGCTTCCACGCCGGTGCCCACGATCGGCGCCTCGGCCGTGATCAAGGGTACCGCCTGCCGCTGCATATTAGTGCCCATTAAAGCTCTGATACCGTCGTTATGTTCCAAAAACGGAATTAAAGAAGTGGCCACGGAAACAATCTGATTGGGCGCCACGCCGATTAAATCTATCTTTTCCACCAGCTCCATGGCTGGCTGGCCGTATTTTCTAACTTCGGCTTTGGCCACGGTAAAGTGGCGATTTTGATCAACCGGCGTGGTGGCTGAAGTAGTAATATATTTTTCTTCTTCAAAGGCATCAAGATAAATAATTTTATCGGTTACTACCGGCACGATCGGTACGGCAACATGTGGCAGCTTCTCTTTTAATTCACGGGCGGTTTTCTTATCAATCACCTGTCCGGCCTTGACAATTAACCTGCCTTTCTTTTCCGCCTGCGCTGAGCTTGCAGAAGCGCCGTGAATCTCATAAATATCTTCTCGCGCGGTCTGGCCTTCGGTTATTTCCGCTTTATTATAAACGTCATGCAAAACTGCTTGGTATGGCGCCTCAATAAAGCCGTAGCTGTTTAATCTGGCGAAACTGGACAAGTGTCCGACCAAGCCGATATTCGGGCCTTCGGGGGTGGCGATCGGACAGATGCGGCTGTAGTGGGTAGTATGCACGTCGCGGACTTCAAAGCCGGCGCGTTCGCGCGTCAGCCCGCCCGGCCCCATGGCCGACAGCCTTCTTTTATGTTCCAGCTCGGCCAGCGGATTGGTTTGATCCATAAATTGCGACAATTGAGAGGACATAAAAAATTCCTTGACCACGCTGATGACCGGTCGCGCGTTGATCAATTTATTCGGGGTTAAACTGTCTATTTCCATAATGCTCATCCTGTCCCTGATAATTCTTTCCATCCGAGCCAGGCCGACCCGGAATTTATTCTGGATTAATTCGCCCACCGCCCTGACCCGGCGATTGCCCAGGTGATCAATGTCGTCTTCCCGCTCCTGGGTTATATTTAATCTGATCGCTTCTTTGACGATCAATACCAGGTCTTCTTTTCTTAAAACCCGATTTTGTTTATTGTTGGCCACCTCCAGGCCGAACTTTTTATTCATTTTATATCGTCCGACGCGGTCAAAATCATAACGGTCAAAGCGGAAAAACATGGCATGAATCAATTGCCTGGCGTTATCGGTGGTGGCTAAATCGCCCGGCCTGATTCTTTTATAAACCTCCTTCAGGCCTTCGGCTTCGTTCTTGGCCGCGTCTTTGGCCAGGGTGGCTTCAATGAAACTAAGATAAACCTCCTGATCGTTAACTCCCGGTATATTGTCCTCGCCCTTGGCGGCAAAAAGCTGCCTGATTTCTTCGTCTGCGGAATAACCAAAAGCCCTGAATAAAGAAGTGATGGCGACTTTTCTTTTGCGGTCAATCCTAACCCAAATAACATTGTTCGTGTCGGTTTCAATTTCCAGCCAAGCGCCGCGGTTGGGGATGACTTTAGCGCCGTAATATTTTCTGCCTTTAATAAACTCCGAAGTAAATATAACGCCGGCGCTTCTGATCAGCTGGGAAACCACGACTCTTTCAATGCCATTAACGATAAAAGTCCCGTTCTTAGTCATTAAAGGAAAATCACCCAAAAATACTTCCTGGGTAACCGTCTGGCTGGTTTTTTTGTTGACCAGCCTGGCCTTTACCCTAAGCGACGCTTCATAAGTGATATTTTTCGCCTTGCTTTCGCTTTCGTCAAACTTCGGCTCATCCAAATAATAATCTTCAAAAGATAATTCAAGATCGCGGCCGATAAAATCCGTCACCGGAGAAATTTCCTGGAACAAATCAGCCAGCCCCTCGCGCAAAAACCAGTTATACGAATCTTTTTGTATTTCGATCAAATCCGGCAAATCGACCGCCGCCATGGTTTCGTTAAAAAATTTTCGCGCCGTTGGTTTTATTTTCATGGTCATATTTTTTATCGCCCCCTTGATAAATTTATCCGCCTCTGGCGGAGGGGCTAGGGGAATTTTATTATTTAAAAGACAAAAAAACCTCAAACCATGTTTTTGGCCTTGAGTTGAAACGAGATATTTAATTAGTGAGATAAGTTTTCACTTATTTTAAATTTAAAATATGTGGCAGTTAATACGCATGGAGATTTTAAATAGATAACAAAAAAACGGCTTAAGACTAAATTCCCTTCCCGCTGGATTCTTTCCCTGGCGGAGCCGTTTTCATTTTTGATTACACTGATGAATTTTTTAATTAAATGACATTTGAGGAAAAACTATTCAAATGCTATTCAACTAAAAACCTATTAAATACTAACAACAATTATGGAGCTTGTCAAGTCTTTTCGAAGTAATTTGATAGAATAAATCAAGTGTATTTAATTTTATTTAATTTTAGCTATAATATCTAATTTAACCGTTGTATATCATTCCATTATAAAAAATTTTATCCACAAGCTTGCCTGCTCTAAACAGCTTCGCCGAAACTTCCTACATAGACTCAAGCGAGTCTGACGGCGGAGCGAACAGATAAAATAAAAATAATAAAATTTTTTTTAAACTATTTTCCGCCCAAGGCTTGATAATCTTTATCCGTAATACCCAGGCTTAATTGGCGCATGACGTTAAAAGCGTCGGTGGGACGGGAGAGAAAGTACCTTTTCTGGTCCATCGGGTAAACATACCAGGCCTGGCCCTTACCTTGAATCTGAAGCAGAATCCGACCTTTAAATTTTAGAGTTAAAACATTATCAAAAATTAACTTCTTATTCTTTTCTAGAGGCGAATAACCCGTGGATAGTTCTCTAAAGTCGCTAAAGCCGTCGCCGTCAGTATCAATTTTATCTTTAGCCGTGCCCACGGCTTGCTCAAAAACATCCGGCAGGCCGTCTTTGTCCGCGTCGTTTCCGAACAGAACTTTAAGGCCCAAAGGCATTTTATTCAGATTGGCATTAGTAAAGCCAATGGCTTCCTGCCTCATAACCTGAAAAGCGTGGCTGGGACTACCTAAATAGTACATTTTTTTCTCTTTGGGACTAATGTAATAGGCTTCGCCATGGCTCTGGACCCTTAGAATAATCTTACCCTTTAATCTTTCATAAAGGCGACTATTAGTAACGGGATAACTTAGACCAGCTGAAGACGAGGCAATTTGCGAGTTAGCGGTAGTTGCTTGAATATGTACGATAGAAACGGTTGGAGTAAGGGTGCCGCTGGCACTAGGCGAACTTGAAGGTGCCAAGGGGGGCGTAGAAGTGGCTGCCCCAGATGTTGATAGGCCTGTCCCGAGCGAAGTTATGGGAATAGTCGGAGTATTT
>MFFY01000037.1:0-96 GCA_001778055.1 Candidatus Falkowbacteria bacterium RIFCSPLOWO2_12_FULL_45_13 | reverse complement strand
AAGCGGGCTGAGGAGACGCAGTTTCCACGACCGTCACGGAAACAGTAGCCGTGGCGTAGTTAAAAGACGTGTCGCGGGCGATGGCGGATATAGTAT
>MFFY01000036.1:33191-33754 GCA_001778055.1 Candidatus Falkowbacteria bacterium RIFCSPLOWO2_12_FULL_45_13 | reverse complement strand
CTCTTCTTTAGTTTCTAAGAAGAGTTTAGAATACACAAATTGATACAGAGTAAAACAGATTTTACACAAATTTAATTTTAAACCCTTCTTGGAAAACGAGAAGGGGTTTTTGATCTTTACAATCAAATGACAAGCCGCGGTAAACAATGAAACCCGCCTACGCTGAAGCTACGGCGGGCAAGCAAGAAAGTAAAAAAACAAGGAAACAAAAGGGAAAAGACAATGAAAACAAAAATAAACTGGAACTGGAAAAATTGGATCGCCAGCGTCACCGACGGCTGTAATTGCCGTTGCCCTGGCTGCTACCGGGTGTTGCAGAACAACCTTTGCCGCGACGACGGGCACATGGCCTTAAAGGATTTTACCAAAATATTGGGTCTGTTCGCCGAGCAGGGCGGTATCTCGGTTGACCTGGTGGGCGGCGAACCCACGCTGCACCCGGATTTTTTAGAAATGGTGCAGCAGGCCGTGGCCGTCGGGCTGGATGTCTGGGTCTATTCCAACTTAACGCGCTTTGGCGCGGATCGTGGTTTGGCCAAAGACTTACTTCAAAGCAGCGGAGA
>MFFY01000036.1:0-33181 GCA_001778055.1 Candidatus Falkowbacteria bacterium RIFCSPLOWO2_12_FULL_45_13 | reverse complement strand
CTTGACCCGGAACAGGCCAAATTTCAAGCCAGGCTGATCGGCGCGCCGCCCAAGGAGGTTACCGAGATGTGGCAGGGGCTAAAAAATCTGCTGGCGGCTGGTTTCGCTAAGGGGAAAATCGGCGTGGAGAACCTGGTTCGAAGAACCAACATTGAGTTGGCGCCCCAAGTCTATGAAGTAGGGTTAGAGATGGGCTTCTTCGTAGACCTGGAAATCCCCACCTGCCCGTTCGCTGGCGGCGTTCGCGCCCTGCGCCAATGGCTGGAACTTTTTCCGGCCAAAAAGCAGATTCGGGCCTGCGTTCAGGCAGTGCAAGAAATTAACCAGCGCCACGGCATCCCGGCTTACACGGCCATGATGCCGCACCTAACCGGCCGCAACGCGTCGGGCGTGGGCACGGGCTGCGTTTCCTTTAAGCAAGGCGCGCTCCTAACCGAGCGGGACGGCCGGGTCGGGCTCTGCACCAGCGGCAAACCGCTCCTGGATGAAAGCGGGCGGCAGCTTAACCTGCTTACGGACTTACCCGAGGCGGTTTTTTCTCACCCTGACCTCTTGGCGCGCCGCCTAAGCTGCGAGCAAAGAAACATCAAGAGCGGACCTTGCGCGACTTGCCAGTTTTGGCAAAATTGCTTAGGCGGCTGTACGGCCTTACGGGAAACCCTGGGCCTGGTAGCCGATTCTTACCCGCTTTGCTATCTTCACGACTGGCCAGGGCGCGAAGAATTGCTGGCGTTAGGGGAAAAGACCCTGGGACCGGGCGTAAAAGTCTGGGAAAGTGTCGGGCATTAATCAACGGGCTGGGAACGAAAAAAAAAACGTTTCCAGCCCCCTTTTTTAAATTTATGAATTTAATCATAAAACAAGCTCAAAGAAAATTTAAGCAATTAGAGAAAAAATACGGCGATTTTATTTTCGTTATCGCCGACGACTGGCGCGGCTGGCGCTTTGTTTATGATACCGGCGATGTGCGCCGTTGCCAGAACGATTGCGCCAACTGCCGCTTGTTTAATTTGCTTAAAAAAGAAAGGCCGGGCGAATTTACGGCCGACTTATACCGAGGCAACGTCAGGGATAAAAAATTTTTTGGGCCGCAAAATTTTTTAAATTGCAAAACCCTGGCCCAATATGGACAGGGCTATGTTAAGTTTATTAAAAAAATAAAAAATCCGGCTGAACTAAGAGAGGAGTTGAATTTAGTAAAAAATTTAAAAATTATTTACGCGCGAACCGGTAATAAAGTTCAAATGGAAAAAATTTTTAAGCGCTCAATTTTTCGCCAAGCGCTTAAACAATCCGGCGGTTGGAAGAAAGAGATGATAAAGACATTTTTATAGAAAAATTTGGATTTTTTTCAAAAATATTTGGTGGGCGAAGAATAACCCATCCCCACCCTCCCTTGTTAGGGAAGGGTTTATATCATACTCTCGTGAAATTTTGCCGTAATTTGTCGCGGCGTGATGCCGTGCTTTTTGTTGTATGATGCCTGAACTGTTCGGCGGCGCTTGGTTTCGTTAATGGTATAGCGCATGGCCGGAGTGATTTTATCCGCGTACATAATGACCTTGCCTTCTAAATGGCGGGCGGCGCGGCCCATGGTTTGGATTAAAGAGGTTCCGGTGCGCAAAAAGCCGGACAGGTCCGCGTCTAAAATGGCGACCAGCGAAACTTCAGGCAAGTCCAGGCCTTCGCGCAGGAGATTGATGCCCACTAAGACGTCATACTTGCCTAAGCGCAAGTCGCGCAAAATATCAACCCGCTCTAAAGTTTCCACCTCGCTATGCAAATATTGCACTTTGATTTTCTGTTCGGCAAGGTAGCTGGTCAGTTCCTCGGCCATGCGCTTGGTCAGGGTCGTCACCAGGGTGCGCTGGCCATGGTCGATTCTCGTCTTTATTTCTTTGATTAAGTCCTGAATTTGCCCGGGGTTGGGCCTGACTTCTATTTCCGGGTCTAGGAGGCCGGTCGGTCTGACCAGCTGCTCCACCACTTGTTTTGAATTTTTGATTTCATAATCGGCCGGCGTGGCGCTCGTGTAGATTACTTGTTTTACTTTGCCGTTGAACTCTTCGAAGTTTAATGGCCGGTTGTCGCGGGCGCTGGGCAGGCGGAAACCGAAGTCAATCAGGGTTTGCTTGCGCGACTGGTCGCCGGCGTGCATGCCGCGGATTTGCGGCAGAGTGACGTGCGACTCGTCTATCAGCAAGAGATAATCTTTGGGCTCGCCTTCGCTAAAGCTACGGCGCGGCGAAGGAAAAAAATCAATCAAAGTTTCCGGTGGCTCGCCGGCGGCGCGGCCGGTTAAATGACGGGAGTAATTTTCTATGCCATTGCAGTAGCCCACCTCCGCCATCATTTCCAGATCGTAATTGGTTTTTTTCTCCAGCCGGTAAGCCTCAACCTCTTGGCCGAGTTTTTTTAGTTCTTTAAGCCTGGATTTTAATTCTTGGCGGATATTTTTTAGCGCCCGCACCATTTTTTCTGGCGGCGTGATAAAGTGTTTGGCCGGCAGAATGATGATTTCCGAGAGCGTCTCGGCCTCCAGGCGGCGGGAATCGAGCGACCAGGAGGGAGCGTCCAGCCCCGGCCGGATGGCGTAGATTTTGATTTTATCCACCAGATCGCCGAACAGGACAATCCGCGCCACGGCTTCGCCGGTGGCCAGATGAATATCAATATTTTCGCCTCGGACGCGGAAATTGCCGCGCTTGAATTCGGTTTCGTCGCGCGCGTATTGAATGGCGACCAGTTCTCTTAGCAGCTGATTTCTTTTTATTTTTTGGCCGACCCGGAAGGTTTTACCCATGGCCTGGTAATCCGCTTTTTCGCCCAGCCCGTAGATGCAGGAAACGCTGGCCACGATTAAAACATCCCGGCGGTAAAGCAAGGATTGGGTGGCGGCATGGCGCAGGCGGTCTATTTCTTCGTTGATGGCGGTTTCTTTTTCAATATAGGTGTCGGTTTGCGGGATATAGGCTTCGGGCTGGTAGTAGTCGTAATAGGAAACAAAGTAATGCACGGCGTTGCCCGGAAAAAATTGCTTGAACTCGCCGTAGAGCTGGGCGGCCAGGGTTTTATTATGGGAAATCACCAGTGTCGGCTTTTGAATTTTTTCAATAATGCCGGCCATGGTGAAAGTTTTGCCCGAGCCGGTTACGCCCAAGAGCGTTTGGTCGCGATAGCCTTTTTTTAAGCCGTCCACCAATTTGGCGATAGCCTCGGGCTGATCGCCGGCGGGCTTGAACTTACTTTTTAGTATGAATTTGGGCATAGAATAATAAAAATCATTTTGCCGATCCTGGCTTAGTTTTAAGGGCAGCCGCCGTGGGTGGGTTTGAATAATTGTAAGCGCGCGATTTTAGCCCCGCTCTTTTGTAGGTTATAAATTAACGCGGTTAATATTAATGATAGTCCGGCCCGGCTTCTTTATCAAGGGGCGCCCGTGGCAGGATTTATTTTAAAAAATTTTTGACATTTAGTTTAATTTGGGCTAAAATAATTAATAATACAGAGAAAATTGAACGCTAAGTTAGCGGAAAATTTATGATTGATAAAAAATCAGATTCGAAGCAGTCAACCAATCCTTTTCCTAAAATGGAAGAGCAGGTTTTGGATTTTTGGGAAAAGAATAAAATTTTTGAAAAAAGCGTAAATAATCCCCCCGGAGAACCTCGCCCTAACCCTCTCCTTCGTAAGGAGAGGGGATCTTATCAAGGGGGCAAAAAGAGAGATTATGTTTTTTACGACGGGCCGCCGTTCATAACCGGCTTGCCGCACTACGCCACATTGCTTCCTAGTATCGCCAAAGACGTAGTGCCGCGTTTTTGGGCCATGAAAGGCTACCGGGTGGAAAGGGTGTGGGGCTGGGACTGCCACGGCTTGCCGGCGGAAAATCAGGTGGAAAAACAATTGGGGTTAAGGAATAAAAAGGATATTGAAAAATTGGGCGTGGACAAATTTATTGACGCCTGTCGGATTTATGTCGATCAGGGTAGCGAGCAATGGCAATGGTATATCAATCGGATCGGCCGGTGGGTGGATATGAAGCATGCTTATCGGACCATGGATTTGAACTATATGGAAAGCGTCATCTGGGCTTTTAAAGAACTTTATCATCAAGGTTTGATTTACGAAGGTTACCGCTCTTCTCTTCATTGCCCCCGTTGCGCTACGCCCTTGTCCAAATTTGAGATTACCATGGATGCCGGCTCCTACCGCGACGTCACGGATAACACGGTAGTGGTAAAGTTCAAATTGAAAGGCAAAACCCCCTCAACCCCCCTTTTGAAGGGGGGCAAGAACGTTTATTTGCTGGCCTGGACCACCACTCCTTGGACCCTGCCGGGAAATTTGGCTTTAGCCGTTGGAGAAAAGATAAAATACGCGGAAGTGGAATCTGCGGGTGAGTATTATATTATAGCCGAAGAGAAAGTAAAGGATATTTTTAAAGATAAAAAGCATGAAATCATAAAAAAATTTGCCGGCAAGGACTTGATAAATTTAAATTATGAACCGATTTTTGATTTGAACAATAAACAGATTGCGGAAGATAAAAACGTTTTTAAGATATACGGCGGGGAATTTGTCAGCACTGAAGAAGGCACCGGCGTGGTGCATATCGCCCCGAATTTCGGCGAGGATGATTTTGAACTGGGGAAAAAACAATCTTTACCCGTGGTTGATTTAATGGATGAAAACGGGATCTATACCAAAAACGCCGGGGCCTGGTTTGGCCATTATTTTTCCAAAGCGGGCGCGAAAGTTTTGGCCGATTTGGGTGATAAATTATTCAGCTCGTTTGCTTATGCGCATAGTTATCCGTTTTGTTATCGTTGCGGTACGCCGCTCATATATCGGGCGCAGAAAGCCTGGTATCTGAAGATTTCCGCGATACGGGAAAAACTCCTAAAGAACGGGGAGAAGGTAAATTGGATTCCCGAGCATTTTAAGTCGGGCCGGTTCCGCTATAATTTAAAATCAGCGCCGGACTGGAGCCTGTCGCGCTCCCGCTATTGGGGGTCGCCGATTCCGGTCTGGAAATGCAGCGGCTTGGCCGAAGTCAAAAGTCAAAAGTCAAAAGTCAAAAGTGGATATAAAAATAATCAACCTTGTGATAACATTAAGGTTGTTGGTTCAATAAAAGAGTTAGAAGGGTTAAGTGGAAAAAAAATTATTGATCTGCATAAACCGGCAATAGATGAGGTTGAATTTACATGTACTCAGTGTGGCGGCACCATGAAACGGGTGCGTGAAGTTTTAGATTGCTGGTTTGAATCCGGAGCCATGCCCTTCGCCCAATTCCATTATCCCTTTAACCGTCAAGATGAATGGCAGCGTCTTTTTCCGGCCGATTTCATCATTGAATATACGGGACAGTTGCGGGGTTGGTTTTATTATCTCCATGTTTTGGCCAATTCTTTATTTAATAATGTTGCTTTTAAGAATGTTATCGTTACCGGCGTTTTAGCCGGAACCGACGGACGAAAGATGAGCAAATCCTACGGCAACTATCCCGACCCCAAAGCCACCCTGGAGAAATATACCAGCGATGCCATCAGGATGTATTTTATGTCCAGCCCGATAATGGTCGGCGATGACATGAGTTTGTCCGAAATTGATATCCAAAACACTTTAAGAAAAAATATCATTTTATTGTGGAATGTTTTTAAGTTTTACGAGCTTTACGCCATCTCTCCCAACCCCCTTCTTATTAAGGAGGGGGAGGTTCTCACCCTTACTAAGAGGGAGATTTCCGCCAGAGGCGGATCCGCCTCTGGCGGAAAAGAGGGGGTTAACATCCTTGACCAATGGATTTTGGCGCGCTTGAATCAATTGATAGGCGAAGTCACGGAAAGTATGGATAAGTATGATTTGCCGCGCGCCGCCCGGCCCATCACCGATTTTATCAACGATATCTCCACCTGGTATCTGCGGCGTAGCCGCGAACGGTATAAGTCCGAAGACGTAGCGGATAAAAATAATGCCCTGACCGTGACTAAGCATGTTTTGATCGAACTGGCCAAGATTATGGCTCCGTTCATGCCCTTCATGGCTGAAACCATTTGGCAAAAAGTTACGGAGCTCGATTTTAAGGATAAAAATAGGAGCGTGCATCTGGAGGCTTGGCCAAAAACACAGATCACAGATAAAGGAGGTGAGCGAGTTTTGACAGAGATGGCTAAAGTCAGGAAAGTCGTGGAACTGGGATTGGCCAAGCGGGATGAAGCGGGCATTAAGGTCAGGCAAATGCTTAGTGAATTAAGAATTATAAATTATGAATTAGGGAAAGACTATGAAGGACTGTTGAAAGATGAATTGAATGTGAAAAAGGTTACGGTCAAAAATGGCAAGGGCGAAATAAAGGCGGAGCTGGATACGACTATAACCGAAGACTTGAGACTGGATGGCCTCAAGCGGGAAATCGTGCGCTTGGTTAATAATATGCGCAAAAACGCCGGTCTAACCATAAAAGATAAGATAATTTTGAGCTGGCACAGCGATTCGGAAATGGTGAAAAAGGTTTTTAAAGAAACGGCCGGGGAATTGAAAAAGGATACTTTGAGCGAGAAAATAACGGAAAACGAAGCTGGGGGCGAGGCGGTGAAGGTGAACGGGGAAAAAGTTAGGTTGGGAATAAAAATATGACTAAAGCTCTTATTTTACTATCAGGCGGACTGGATTCCATGCTGGCGGCCAGGCTTTTAATGGAGCAGGGCGTTGAAGTTACCGGTCTGTCTTTTAAGAGTTATTTTTTTGGCACGGCCAAGGCAAAAAAGGTCGCCGAGCGATTAGGCGTAAAATTAATTGAAATGGATTTTTCAGAAGAGCATCTGGCCATGGTGAAAAATCCTCAATACGGCTATGGCAAAAACATGAACCCCTGCGTTGATTGCCACGCGCTGATGCTCGGAAAAGCTAGAGAGATAATAGAAAACCCCCCTCTTAATCTCCCCTTTACTAAGGGGGAGAACGTTAACGGAGAATATGACTTCGTGGCCACGGGCGAAGTTTTGGGCGAGCGGCCCATGTCGCAAAATCCGGAGGCGCTTCGGCTGGTGGAGAAAATCGCCGGGCTTAAAGGCAGGCTGATCAGGCCGCTCTCGGCCAGATTATTGGACGAATCGGATTTGGAAAAAACCGGCAGGGTGGACAGGAGCCGGCTCTTGGATTTAAACGGCCGGGGAAGAAAGCGCCAGTTGGCAATGGTAAAAAAGTATGGTATAAAGGAATATTCCAGCCCGGGCGGCGGCTGTATTTTGACCGATCCGGTGTTTAGCGAAAAATTAATGAAACTAATGGAATATTGGCCGGAATGTTCTGGTAACGATATAGAGCTCTTAAAGCACGGCAGGATTTATTGGCTGACGCTGAAAACGTCAAAAGACGCTAAGGGACGCCAAGGCGGATCTAGGGCGCTGGTGGTAGTGGGCCGGGACCAACAAGACAATGAGAATTTATTGAGATTTGTCCAGACCGGTGATATATTAATCAATATGGCAGAGGCGGCCGGACCGACGAGTTTAATACGAATTAAAAATTACGAATTAAAAATTACGAATGAAACGCGCGAAATAAAAGTACCCCAAGAGTTGAAAATGAGTGAATTAAAAATGGACGAGGGAAAAAACGGAGAAGAAATTATCAGCCTGGCGGCATTATTGGCTAGCTATTACGCGACTAAAGCGAGAGGTAGAAAAGTTAAGTTAGAAGTTAGAAGTAAGAATTTATAAATAAAAATGATCGTTTCTTGTATCGCGTTATGAGTTATGCGTTATGAGTTACGAGGTTAAATTTTATGACTACATTTCTCTGGATTGTTTTAGCGGTTATCGCCGTTTTAATTTTAGCGGCCATCGTCATCTACAACAGTTTAATTCGTTTGAAGTTGCGCGTGGACGAAGCCTGGAGCGACATTGACGTGCAGTTAAAACGGCGCCACGACCTGATACCGAACCTGGTGGAAACCGTCAAAGGCTACGCGGCCCATGAGCAAGGCACGTTTGATAAAGTAATCAAGGCCAGAAATCAAGCCATGCAGGCGCAGGCCGGCGGCGACAATAAGGCTTTGGCTGAAGCGGAAAACATGCTTTCTGGAACCTTAAAATCGTTGTTCGCCTTATCAGAGGCTTACCCGGTTTTAAAGGCTAACCAGAATTTTTTGGAATTGCAGAGAGAATTGACCGATACGGAAGATAAAGTTCAGGCGGCTAGAAGATTTTATAACGGCAACGTCAGGGATCTTAACACCAAGTTGCAGGTTTTTCCCACTAATTTTATGGCCGGCGCGTTGGGCTTTAAAGAAAGAGAGTTTTTTGAGGTGGAAAACGCGGCTGAACGGGAAGCGGTGAACGTCAAGTTTTAATGTATGAATTTCCATTAATTTCGCGACCCCGTGCTTGACACGGGGGAGCTAATTTCTTAATTTCTGAAATTGATAGAAATTTGCTCCTGTCGCTTCGCTCCAGTCGCGAAATTTATTGATATTATTTATGCCCACCCTATATACTCATATTGATTCCAACAAAAGAAAGACTTGGGCTTTGTTTGTCGCCTTTTTTGTCGCCATCATTTTAATCGGCTATGTTTTTAGCTATATCATGAACGATCAGGCGATTCTGTATTTCGCCGTTACCTTTAGCATTGTTTCCAGTTTCATCAGTTATTGGTGGAGCGACAAAATCGTCCTGGCCATGTCCAGCGCGCGTGAAATTGATCACGACTCTAACCGCGAGCTCTATCACCTAGTGGAAAATCTTTGTATTACAGTCGGCTTGCCAGTTCCTAAAATTTATATAATCAATGACACGGCGCCAAACGCTTTCGCCACCGGCCGAGATCCCGCCCACGCGGTGGTGGCCGTGACCAGCGGGTTGCTGTCTAAGTTGGAAAAGACCGAGCTGGAAGGCGTGATCGCCCATGAGCTATCGCATATCGGCAATCGCGACATCCTCTTGGCTACTTTGGTCACGGTGATGGTGGGCATGATAGTCTTATTGGCGGATTGGTTTAGAAGATGGTCATTTTTCGGCGGCCACCGGAGAAACGATAATAAGAGCGGCGGCCAATTAGGCCTGATTTTAATGATCATCGCCATTATCTTATCAATCCTGGCGCCGATATTCGCCTATCTGATGCAATTCGCCATTTCCCGTAAACGAGAATTTCTGGCTGACGCCGATGGCGCGCTGTTGACACGCCACCCCGATGGTTTAGCAAGAGCGCTGGAAAAAATTTCGGCTGATAAGGAACCCCTGGAAGTGGCCAATCGCGCCACAGCTCATCTCTATATCGCCTCGCCCTTTAAAGAAGACGAGGAACATCGGGTCAGCTGGCTGACAAAATTATTCATGACCCACCCGCCGATTGAAGAAAGAATCGCGGCCTTAAGGGGAATGGAAAAAAATTAATTTATGCAAGGAGGGAAATATAATCGGCGGTCGATTCGTTTGCCCGGCTATGATTACAGTCAGGCTGGCATGTATTTCGTGACAATTTGCGTAAAAAATCTGGAATGTTTATTCGGGGAGATTGTTGAAGAGGAAATGATGTTAAATGAATTGGGCATTATCGTTAAAAGGGAATGGTTGAGAACGGGCGTAATCAGAAAAGAAATTTATTTGGATGAATTTATCATCATGCCGAATTATTTTCATTTTATTGTGTTTATTAACGAATGCGGCAATGCGCTAACGGTAGGGGCAAACGGCCGTTCGCCCCTACGAATGCGGCCAAAATCAATTTCGTCGTTGATGGCCGGTTATAAATCAGCCGCGACAAAACAGGTAAATTTATTTCGAAATATGCTCGGGACGGATTTATGGCAGCGCAATTATTACGAACATATAATCAGAAACGAAAATTCTTTAAATAGAATACGAAATTATATTTGGAACAATCCCGGCAACTGGCCGAATGATATTGAAAATTTAGCCGTAAATAAAAATATAACAGAATCGTAAAGGCAGAATTATTGTAAAAATATTTATAATTAAAAGTAGGGGTGAACGGCTGTTCGACCCTAAGGATGTCATATGACCACACAACAAATTTTCGATTTGGCGATTAAAATGGGCATCAAGGCCGATTTGCGCGGACTGGAAAAAGTGAAAAAATATTTGGCGCGTCTGAATAAGAAATACGAAGCCATGTCGGCGGCGGAAAAAAAGGATTTCGACGCGGAAAAGCTGTCCAATCCTTTCAGCGATACCCGCGTGCTGGTGGATACGGAGAGAAATGCCGTGAAGAAAATTTTGGCCGGTATCGACATGAAAGGGAGCGAACTTTTGCTCGCCGATAAGCTGGGCATCGACCTGGTTATCGGCCACCATCCGGAAGGTAAGGCGCTGGCCGACCTGTCCGGCGTCATGGATCTGCAGGCTGAAGTCCTGGCCCAGTACGGCGTGCCCATCAATATCGCCGAGTCGGTTATCAGGCCGAGAATCAGCGAAGTTAGCCGTGGTATTTCGCCCATCAATCATAATCGTGACGTGGATTTGGCCAGGATGCTTAAATTGGATTATATGTGCGTGCATACCGCGGCCGATAATCTGGGCGCAAGCTTCATGGTTGGTGTTCTCGATAAAAGTCAACCGGAAACCGTGGGCGAAGTGATGGAGATGCTCCGGGAGATTCCGGAATATCGGGAGGCGATAAAATACGGCGCCGGACCGAAGATATTCGTGGGTTCGCCCGATTCCAGCTGCGGCCGTATCGCCGTGACCGAATTCACCGGCGGCACCAGCGGTTCGAAGGACATGTACGAAAAAATGGCGCAAGCCGGCATCGGCACGATCATCGGCATGCATATGAGCGAAGATCATCGCAAAGAAGCGGAGAAGAGCCACGTCAACGTGGTTATCGCCGGCCACATGTCGTCGGATTCGCTGGGCATGAATCTTTTCCTGGATGAACTGGAGAAGCGCGGTCTGGAGGTTATCCCCGTTTCCGGACTGATTAGGGTGAAAAGGTTCAAAAAAAAATTGATACATCCGCGGACTTTTTATTCTTAGTCCCGTGAGGTATAATGTATTTAGAGAATAATACCAAATATCCAAATCCCAATGTCCAATGAAGCCCTAAATTTTAATTTATTTTTTGGGATTTATTCATTGGGATTTGTTTGGTTATTGGTCATTCGGATTTGGGATTTTATTAGATCAATTAGGTTAATTAGGAATTAGAAATTATTAATTTTTCATTTTGCCTGCCCCGCTCGCTGTTTTATTGTTTATTAATCATAAATGTTCGTTAGATATAATCAGCGATTATTAACAGACAAATTAACGCGAGGCGGGCCGGGGAGATTTACATTTTAAATTTTGTATGTCCAATACTCCATCCATTAAAGATTTATACGACGGCGAGCCAAGTAACGAGGAAAGCGCGGCAGCCAAATTCGCGGTCAAGCAAAAGGCGTTTAAAATTAAAGAGCTGGAACGGCTGACTAAACAAAGAGCCGACAGTATGGGTTGGCCCTATGTTGATCTAATTGGTTTCCCCATCAGCCCGGAAGCTTTGGTTTTAATTGGGGAAGGCCAGGCAAAGGAACTTGGCGTTTTATGTTTTTTTTATGATGGCAAAAGCATCCGCCTGGCCAGCCTGAACCCCGCTAATCCTTTGGCGGTCAGCCTGGCCAAAGAATTGGCGGAAAAATATTTTTCCGAAATAAAAATTTATTTGGTTACGGAAAACAGTTTTAATTACGGCTTGAACATGTACAAAACCATACCTAAAGTAAAAGAGGTGGTCAGGGGCGTTAAAATCACCGAAGAAGATTTAAATAAGTACGGAGAAAATTTTTCCAGTTTCCGGGATTTGCAGAGTGGCATAAATCAGGCGCAGACCACGGAAATTGTTACCATGATTTTGGCTTCGGCCGTAAAATCCAACGCTTCCGATGTTCATATTGAAGCCGAGGAGCAGGCCATAAAAGTCAGGTTTAGGATTGACGGTGTTTTGCATGACGCGGCCGCTATAGACAAATCATCATGGGGGAAGATAATTTCGCGCTTGAAACTTTTGGCCGGGGTGAAAATTAACGTGCTGGATAAACCGCAAGACGGCCGCCTGTCGATTTATTTAAAAGCCGACCGGATTGACATCCGGGCGTCATTTTTACCGACCAATTTCGGCGAAAGCGTGGTGATGAGACTGCTAAGATCCAGCGCTGTCGGCTTGGAATTCAATGATTTGGGCATTCGCGGCCGAGCCTTTGATCAGCTTAAAAGAGAGGTGGAGCGCCCCAACGGCCTGGTTATCACCACCGGTCCGACCGGCTCGGGTAAAACTACCACGCTCTACGCGATTTTAAAAAAACTGAATAACCAGGAAACCAAGATTATCACCATTGAAGATCCGATTGAATATCAGCTCTCCGGCGTCAATCAATCGCAAACCAGCAAAAATTATGCTTTCGCCCAAGGTTTGCGCTCAATCGTGCGTCAGGATCCGGATATTATCATGGTGGGCGAAATCCGCGACCTGGAAACCTCTGAAATCGCCATTCAGGCCGCTTTGACCGGTCACCTGGTGCTGTCCACTATCCATACCAACGACGCGGCCGGAACCGTCCCGAGATTTCTGTCCATGGGCGCTAAGCCTTATCTGTTGGCGCCAGCCTTAAACGCCATGGTTGGTCAAAGGTTAGTTAGAAAGATTTGCCAGCAATGCAAACACGAGATTAAGCTTGAAACAGAAGTTTTAGGGCGGGTCAAAGATCTTTTAGCCGGACTCTCGGAGGAGGATAAGAAAGTCATTGATTTCAATGATTTAAAATTTTATCAGGGCGCCGGCTGCCAGGCTTGCCAGGGCATTGGCTACAGAGGCAGAATCGGCATCTATGAAGTAATGAATATGAATCAGGAAATGGAAAAAATGGTTTTGAGCGGCCAGGCCAGCGAATATGATATGCGCGATATTGCCAAGAAAAATGGCATGATTACCATGGTTCAGGACGGGCTCTTGAAAGCCTTGGAAGGCATCACCAGCGTGGACGAGGTCTTCAGGGTTTCGGAGTAAAGGCACAAATTTACACAAATTTATTACAGATTCAATATAAATTTGCGTAAATTTGTTCCGCCGTAAGGCGATAATTTGTGTTAATTTGTGTTTATATGATCAACAAAAAATTCATTCGTGAGTTGAAAAAGGAGTTTGACGACCATGCCAGCCAAGCCCGGCAGATTATCAGTTTGGCCAATGCGGTTTTGCATGACGCTAAAAAAGCGATTTTTTCTTTGCATCGCGATGACCTGGACCGCGCGGCCAAGATGCTTGTGGAAATCGAGTGGATTTTATCCGACCTGGAAAAGAAGTTCGGTTTGGAGCGGCCTTTGGAAGAAGGCTCGTACCGGGCGGCGGCGGAAGAATACGCCGAAGCCAAATTATTTTTTCTGGTCATGACCGGAGAAAAGATTGATAAGATTAATAAAGTCGGCTTAACTTATGAAAGTTATCTGGGCGGCCTGTCGGATTTAATCGGCGAATTGGTCCGCTGGGCGATTAAGATGGCAACCCTGGGGAAATATAAGGAAGTGAAAAAAATCCATCAGATTGCCGATGACATTATGGCCGAACTGGTCGAATTCGATATGAGAGGTTATCTAAGGACCAAGTATGATCAGGCCAAGGGCCATCTAAGGAAAATTGAGCAGATAAATTACGAGGTGAATTTGAGAAAATAGGTTGGTTAAATAAAAAACGGCAGAGACGCGATTAATCGCGTCTCTGCCGTTTTTTATTTGGTCGTTTTGGGTTTAATACTTAAAATTGGTTGGTGAAAACTTTGTTTTCGTTGTAAGATTAGGCGTAGATTAACAACAAATTTAAATCGATTTGAATTAGTGTGTGTATCAATATACTAATTTAGTATTTACGCGCCTAAATAGCAACAAATAAGCTGTCCGTAAGATAAATTTTTGATTTGGCCAAAAAATTACCAACCATTTTTAAGTATTAAACCTCGTTTTGATATAAATTAGATTTTATGATAATGTTTAAATAATTTGAAGCGTTCTTTTAACCGGAGGTTTTCCCGCCGCGGCGAAGAGCCCAACCAAAACAATCTGAACAGGTTTGTTAAACCTAAGTAATTTCAATAACGAAAGGATAACGATGAACATATATCTCATTTTTGGCGCGATAGTTTCGGCCTTTGCCGTAATCGCGCCCGGCTGGTTTTTTTATCGCCTCTACAAGCGAATCGGGCGTCGTTGCACCATCCAAGATTGCGGCCGCATGTTAAAGCGCGTATCCAAGATATTGCTCCCGCCAGACGAAGTAATTTCTTTGCGCAGTTCTAAAAACAGGCGGCGCTGGTGGATTAGGCGCGTCGTTAAGCTGACTTTTACCGTTTGCGAAAGACATGGGCCCAAGCTGGTGAAGATTGATACGAATCCCATTTCTTTGTGGCACGCCTATTGGGTGCAATGGTTTCATAAAGAGCAATATTATTTGGATGACCAGAGCTTGGTTGAAGCGACCCGAAAGAAATTACGCGAGCTCTATATGGGTGGCAGACACGAAAACCTTGACCCGCAAGTCACCGATACGCCGCCTATCTCGTTGGGGACTCTATTTATAGGTTTTTTTGAAGAACTTGACGAGATCGTCGGGGGCGAATAGGAGGTATCCGGCGTTAAACGCCAAGCGCGCACTCAAGGTAGCGCGCTTTTTTATGTTATCGCCTGCCTGCCGGCAGGCAGGCTTCGCGAGCCGCGCTACCTGCCCGCCGACAGGCAGGCAAATTGCAGCAAAAATAGTTTTGTAACCATCTCAATCTATATTTGGTATACAAGGTTATTTTAAGCTATAATTAAAGCATGGTAAAATTAGACAAGTTTATTAAAATAGCCGGTTTTTTGGCTTTGGTTTTTGTTTTAATTATGATTTCGACGGGTTGGTTTTTTTATCAAAAGATCGGGGTCTTGGATTATTTCAAAAAGGATAATTTGAGATTTTTTAAAATATAATCCCCCAACCCTTTTATCAAGGGGGCAAGATATCCTATGTCCAATTACCTTCTGGCAATCACCACCCTGATCGGCGCCATCATCGGCGTCGGCTTATTTGCCATACCTTTTGTGATCAATCAGGCCGGCATTATACCGTTGTTTGTTTACATGTCAGGGTTGGCGGTTATTCAATATTTTTTACATCTGCTTTTTGCCGAGGCGGTTTTGTCGACCAAAGATAAGCACCGGTTGCCCGGTTTCGTGGGCAAGTATATTAACGAAAAAAGCAAAAAATTTACTTTTTTAGTTGATGTCATCAGCTCTTATGGCGCGATTTTAGCCTATATCATCGCGGGCGGGCTTTTTTTGTATCAGCTGTTGAATCCCTATTTGGGCGGCAGTATTTTTCTTTATTCAACCGGCCTGTTTGCCCTGGTTTCATTAATAACGTTTTTTGACATAAAATTGATCGCCGGCACGGAATTGGTTTTAACCGCTCTTTTAGTCGTAGCCATGGGACTAATCGCCTGGCGGGGCTTTGGCCAGATAGAGCCCGGCAATTATGATTTAATTAATTGGAAAAACATTTTTTTGCCCTATGGTCCGATATTTTTTGCCGTTGGCGGCGGCGCGGCCATTCCGGAAGTCTGCCGCCTGTTGGCTTATGAGAAACATAAAATTAAAAGCGCCATTGCCTGGGGAACGTTTCTGGCCGCCGGTTTAATGTTGTTTTTTGTTTTAATAATTTTAGGCATCACCGGCGCTCGGACTTCGCCCGACGCCCTGGCCGGGTTGGCTCTGGCCTTAAACGACGGCGTGATTACCCTGGCTTTGATTTTCGGCCTGTTGGCCGTAATTACCTCTCACATCGTTACGGCCCAGGCCGCGGAAGAAATTTTTGAGTGGGATTTTAAATTAAGCAACAAATTGGCCTGGTTTTTGGCCGGGTTTATTCCCTATTTTTTATTTTTAATCGGTTGGATCAATTTGACCGGAGTCATCAGCTTTACCGGCGCGGTTACCGGCGGTCTGTCCGGCCTGATTTTAATCTGGCTGGTTTTCAAAGTTAAAGCCAAACCGGAGCAAGTTTCGGCGATTAACAATAAACTAACCAAGCCTTGGGCTTATTTCTTGTCCGGTTTGTTTATTTTGGGAGTGATTTATGAGGTTTGGGCGATAATTAATTAGAATTAGCCGTTGCCTGCTGCCGTTTTTATAAAATATTTTAGGGCGTAACACGATAAACTTATGAAATTTTTAATTATCTCCGACATCCATGACAACCTGGTCAATCTGGAAAAATGTTTAAACTGGGGCAGAAACCAGGGCATAGAAAATGCCGTCTGCGCGGGCGACGTGGTGAATAGCGATACTTTGGCCTATCTGGCAAAAAATTTTAAAACCATATATCTGGTGCGCGGCAATTTAGAAATTTACGATGAGGCAGAAGTTGGACAGTATAAAAATATAAAATATCTGGGCCGGTTCGGCGTGTTTGAGATAGACGGCAAAACCGTTGGTTTATACCACGAACCCTGGTTTATAAAAAAAGTAGCGGCGCATTGCCATGCGCCTTTGAAAAAATGCGACATAATTTTTTACGGTCATACGCATAGGCCGTGGCTAGAGGAAAAAAATGGGGTGATGATGGCTAATCCGGGAACTTTGGGCGGAGTTTTTTTTAAAGCGACTTTCGCGGTCTGGGACAGTGTAGGGGCGGCTGGCCAGCCGCCCCTAGAGCTGAAAATTTTGGAGTTATTGTAAATAAGATTTAATAATAAAAAAATATTATTATGGACAAGCAAATAAAGCAAATGGCCTTGGCCGCGGTCAAACGGTCGGGTCGGATGCTAAAGAAAGCCTATACTAAATTCAATCGCTTAGATGTCAGTTTAAAGTCTAATCATGAAATTTTAACCAAGGCTGATTTAATGTCGCAGGAAATAATTATCAGGGAAATTAAAAAACATTTTCCCGGCCATGGTATAATCGCCGAAGAACAAGCTAACAGAGAAAGCGGCTCGGGATATGTTTGGTATCTTGACCCGCTTGACGGCACGACTAATTTTTCCATGCATAATCCTTTGTGGTCGGTTTCTTTGGCTTTAGCCAAACAAGATGAACTGATTTTCGGTTTAGTCTGCGCGCCCATGCTAGAGGATATTTATACGGCCGAGGCCGGGCAAGGCGCTTTTTTAAACGGCAGAAAAATTAATGTTTCCGGCATTCGGCAAAGCAAAGTTTTAAATCTTTTTTGCCACGGCAGTAAAGACGCGGATATTAAAAAAGCCATGGCTTATTGCCGCCGGCAAAAGTTGAACCAACTGGATTGCCGGCAGTTGGGCTCGGCCGCCATTGAATTGGGTTATGTGGCCGCCGGCCGGGCGGAGTCGTATGTGGCGCCCGGCATCAAGGTTTGGGACGTGGCCGCTGGGGTTTTGTTAGTTAGAGAGGCCGGCGGCCGAGTGACGGATTTTAAAGGCCGCGATTGGCGTCTGGGCGGGCCCAATATCGCGGCGTCAAACGGCCAGGCGCACAGGCAGATATTAAGAGCCGTGGGCGTAAAGTAATTTAAACATCAAATTATGCGACCATCTCAATGAATTAATTGTGAAAAATTATTATTTATATTTCTCGCACCGCTATTTTTAACCGCCTGCTTAAGTCTCCGGGCGACATTTGATATGCCAAAAAAAATCAGGCAGCCGGCCGTGGTCGGGCAGTTTTATCCCAGCGAACCGGGCGCTGTCTCGGACCAGATTGAAAGATTTTTAAAACAAACAACCCCCTCAATAACCTCCCCTGGCCCCTCCTTCGTAAGGAGGGGAACTTCTGCGGAGAGAGAAAGCGGGAGTGGCCAAATTCGAGCCATTATGGTGCCCCACGCCGGTTACGATTATAGCGGAGCGGTGGCCGCTTACGCTTTTAAAGCGCTTCAGGGCAGAAAGGTGAATACGGTGGTGATGATCGGCAATTCACATCAAGCCTATTTTGACGGCGCGGCCATTGATGATAGCGATGCCTGGCAAACGCCTTTGGGCCAGGCGGCGGTTGATAAGAAATTGGCGGATAAGCTGGTCGTTGCCGGCGGCGGCGCCATAAAGTTTGACAGCGCGCCGCATCAAGCTGACCATAACTTGGAAGTGGAATTGCCGTTTTTGCAAACGGTTTTAAGCCCGGGCTTTAAGATTGTACCCGTTGAATTTGGCAATAAAGACGATGGCGGTTACAAGAAACTGGCGCGGGCGCTGGCCGCTAACTTGGGCGAGAACGATTTAGTGGTGATTTCAACCGACATGTCGCATTATCCTAAGTACGCGGATGCCAATAAAATTGATCAAGGCACTTTGGAAAAAATTAAGAGCGGAGACGTAGCCGAGTTAGAAAAATATGCGGCAACGGTGGAACAGGCCAGTTACGCCAATGAGCAAACAGCGCTATGCGGCATTGACGCGGTCAAGACTGTGATGGAGCTGGCGAATTTGGCCGGCTGGGATGAAATTAAAATATTAAAATACATGAATAGCGGCGACGCGCCGATTGGCGATAAAAATCAAGTGGTGGGGTATGGAGCGGTCGCTTTCGCTCAAGTGGAAAGCGTAAAAGTCAAAGTTGAAAATGAAATTGCAAATGCAACCTCGGCTGAAGCCGTGGCAACCGGTGGATTAAATATTAAGCAACAGCAAACACTACTGAAAATCGCTAAAGACACAGTGGAGATTTATGTAAAAACCGGCCGGGTGCCTGAATTCAGCGTGGCCGATGAAAAATTAAACGAAAAACAAGGCGCGTTTGTAACTTTGGATGAAAACGGCCAGCTTCGTGGCTGTATTGGCCAGATCGTGCCATTGGACCAGCCGCTCTGGCAGGTGGTGCGCGATATGGCCGTGGCGGCTTGCAGCGAAGATTATCGTTTTAGTCCGGTTAGTCAAGACGAATTGGACGAATTGGAATATGAGGTAAGCGTTTTATCCGCCCCTTGGCGGATTGACGATTGGCGGAAAATAAAATTGGGTGAACAAGGAGTAATTATTAGAAAAGGAAATCATAGTGGCGTTTTTTTGCCCCAGGTGGCGGTCGAAACCGGCTGGAGCCTGGAAGAATTTTTAAGTCAGCTCTGCCGGCAGAAGGCCGGACTGCCGTCCGATGCTTACAAAGATAAAGACACGGAGATTTTGGTGTTTACGGCGCAGGTGTTCAAACATTCACATAAAAAAATGCAGAGACGCGATTAATCGCGTCTCTGCATTTTTTTATGTGAATGTTTATTTCAATTTTTTCACAATCTCTTTATCTTTAATAATCTTGCCCTTATATTCATTTCTCTTTTTTATTTCCACGCTGCCGGCCTTAAGCGACTTGTCGCTCACTACCAGGCGGTAGGGCAGGCCGATTAAATCCGCGTCCGCGAATTTTTCGCCTGGGCTTAAGTCGCGGTCGTCGTATAAAACTTCAATTTGGTTTTTTTCTAAGTCGCGGTATATTTTTTCCGCCTGATCGTTTTTATTTAAAGACAGGAGATGAACCTTAAATGGCGCCACGGCTTCGGGCCAGACAATGCCTTGATCGTCATGATATTTTTCCACGATCACGCCTAAGAGGCGCGAGATGCCGATGCCGTAGCAGCCCATGACCGGGTACTGCTTCTCTCCGTCCTTATTGGTAAAGCCCAGGTTGAAATCTTGGCCGTATTTTTTGCCCAAATCGAAAACATTGCCCACTTCCGAGGCTTTGGCGCCGCTTAATTTACTGGACTTACATTTGGGGCAGGGATCGCCTTCTTTTTGTTTGGCGATTTCACGGTTAACGCAAAAAACGCATTTATCGCAATAGAGGATATCGTCCTCGCCCGCGTCGGTCAGCACCATGAATTCATAAGATATTTTATCGCTAAAGCTTCCGCCCGAAGCTTCGGTGACTTTAGCCGTTAAGCCAAACCGTTTAAATATTTTTAAATAAGCCTGTTTGACGATTTCATAAAATTTGTCAAAATCCGCTTGATCGGCATGGAAGCTGTACATATCTTTCATGAGAAATTCCCGTCCGCGCAATAGTCCGGATTTTGCCCTTAATTCGTCTCGGAATTTCCAGTGGATCTGGTAAACCGCCAAAGGCAGATCTTTGTCGCTCCTCGCCCAGCGCATGACCAGCGGCGTTGCCACCTCTTCTTCGCTCTGGCCTAAAGCGTATTCTTTTTCCGTCCGGCTTTTAATCTTAAACAGCACGTCAATGCCGCTCCAGCCGCCGGTTGCTACCCAGTTTTCTTTAGGGTGCATTATGGGCATCAAAATTTCTTGTCCGCCAATGGCGTTCATTTCCTGGCGCACCACCTGTTCAATTTTTTTGAGCGCCTTGAAACCCAAGGGTAGGTAGCTATAGACGCCAGCCATAAGTTTTTCCACATAACCGGCCCGGCTTAAAAGCTTGGCGTTGACGGTTTCTTCGTCTTTAGGGGCGAAGCGCTCGGTTTTAGTGAAAAGTTGAGATTGTTTCATATTTTTTAGGGCGCTAAATTAAAGACGGTAAACTGTCTGGTATTCTTTTATTTTAAAGCAAGACCAGGGAAGTGTCAAAACAATTAGAGTTGATTAATCAGGCGTCAGCTCTGGTCCGGCCACGATTATGATCGCGTTTTAGGCGGTTGATATGAATTTGCGCCCGACCCGCAGTTGACATAAAATAGGCTTAGCGCTATACTTACGCCCACCAAGCTCTTTAAGTTTAGCCCAACTTTTTGGAGGGAAAGAGCCCGGCACCTTGAATGGCCATAAACAATGAAAATGAAATTAAACAGAAGAACCAGCAAAAAACAGCGCGCAACCGCCATCTTGAAAAAACTTTTCCCCGAGGGAATTAAGGAGGAGAAGATTTGGAACAGCTTTGTCGGTTGTTTGAAACCAGGAGAGCGGGCGCCGCACTTGTCTGCTCAAAAGCTTAAAATCGTGAAAGCTCGGAAAACCGGGATTAAGGAGCGGATTCAAAAGAATTTCCCGAACGAGGAAGATCAGCTTTATATCATCCGCCATGGGGAGGTAGGCTTGCAGCAAACCCTTATCCAGATTATTTGGCATTTTCACGATTCTCATATCTTGGAAGCAAAAAATGGCGTCTTCCTCCAAGGCGATACGGTTAGCCAGCTTATATTGGATTGGGCCGCGCAGGCGGTCATCACCATGCTGCTGACGCGCATTAAAGCGCGCCCAACGCCTCCGGCCTGATTTCACGTCCGGCCAAGGGGCTATAATTTTTCAAAGACCTGCGGCCAGAGAAGCTCGCAGGTCCCTTTTTTTAAATGGTCGGTAACCCAAATAATTTGGCGGAGGATTAATTTTTAATAGGATTTACGCATTTGACATACCTCCGTTCAATCAACCGCGTAAGCCCTGCTTAAATTGAACTGATGCCGGATTTATGTTAAAATTTAAATGAATTAATATAAATCATATGTTTTTACAAATTTTTTTAATCCTTATTTTAGCCATTTTAATTATTATTATCTTGGAATTGGACAAAATTAAAAAATCCATTACCGATTTAATGGGCCGGGCCAAGGACGCCAGTCTTTTAAACCGATTGTCTAAACCTGGCCAGAGGCATCTTAGCAACAGCTGGTGGTGTCTGGAAACGCCTGACATTAGAGCGCCCCTAAAACTTCTGAAATCGTCCGGCCAAAAATTCAGCTCGGACGATGTCAAGCACCTTAAAGAAATTATTGAAAAAGCCTTACGCGACCATAATATTAAAGTTGAAACCATGAATGAGCCCCTAATTGGACCCCGGGCCGCGACATTCTCTTTTAAGCCGGCCGCCGGCGTCCAGGCCGCGGAAATTTTAGCCGTAAAACATGACCTGGCTTCAGAGCTCTTGGTCCATCCCATAAAAATCGAGGCGCCGATTTCCGGCACAGATTTAATCGGCGTAGAAGTGCCATACCGGCGCCAAGCCGGCGTCAGCTTGGGGCATGAGCTGGAAACCGATAAATTTATAAATACCAAAAATCCTTTAACTGTGCCTTTTGGCAGAGATTCGGAAAACAAGCAACGGAGCGTGAATTTGCATAATTTACCCCATTTATTAATCGGCGGCGCCGCCGGTTCGGGAAAATCGGTTTTTATCAATTCTTTGATTATCAGTCTAATGACTAAGCATAGTCCGCGCGTGTTAAGATTTATTTTAGCCGATTCAAAGAGGGTTGATCTGACGGTTTACAATAGTTTACCGTATCTTTTGACTCCGGTGATCACTACCTATCAAAAAATTATTAACGCGCTTTACTGGTGCTCGGGCGAGCTGGACCTCAGGCTCAAAATTTTTGCCGCGGCTGAAATGCGCAATTTAGAAGAATATAATAAAGACCGCCCGGAAAAGCTGCCTTACATCATTTTTATCCTGGCTGAAATTTCTGACTTTTGCATTGGCGATCAGAAGAAGATACTGGCGGGGAAAATGATTAAACTTTTACAGCTGGGCAGGGCGGGCGGCCTTCATTTAGTAGCGGCAACGTCTAAGCCGGGCGATGAATTATTTTCCGGCGCATTGAAAGCCAATTTTCCGGCCAGGCTGGCCTTAGCCGCCTCCTCCGAACAAGAATCCAGAGAGATTTTAAATACGGGCGGAGCCGAACGGCTGTCCGGCAAGGGAGAGGCTTTGTTTATTAACGCCGAAATGAGCCAGCCGGTTCGGCTCCAGCTTCCTTACGTTGGCCATGAAATTATAAAAAACGTGGTTGATTACTTTCGCGGTCAGAGCGGAAATTTTAAACCAGCCGATGTGATAGATTTGGCTTCTTCGGGCGATGATTTGGATGAGTTGCTCGAAACGGCCAAAAGCCTAGTCATTGAAGAAGGTCATGCCTCGATCTCGTTGCTGCAAAGAAAGCTGCGCATCGAATATGCCCGGGCCTCGTATATCCTGGATCAGCTGGAAAATTTCGGCGTCATCGGCCCGGCCAGCGGCGCTAATCCGAGAGAAGTTTTTATCACGCCGGAGATGTACAAGAAGATGAAGAAAAGAGCCGCCCTGGAAAATGCCAATCCGGCCTTGGTTGATGATATGCTCGGAGAAGCCAAAGAGCTGGTAATTAAATCCGGCCATGCCTCCGCCGCTTATTTAGAACGCAAGCTTAACATCAGTTACGCTCGTTCGGCCAGACTTTTAGATCTGATGGAAGAGCAAGGCGTCATCGGCCCGGGCGCGGGCGCTCTGCCCAGAAAGGTTATAAACAATAACGAGCAGGTTATATTGGCCGGAGAGGCGTCGTTGTTTAGCGCCTCGGCAAAAAAAATGAATTTTAGAATTTTGCATTTTGAGGACGATGGGATGCTGGCTAAAATGTATGGCGCCAAATTCGAGAAAGCCGGCTTCGCTTACGTGAATTATGGCAGTCCTTCTAAAAATCCGGTAGCGGTGGTTTTAAAAGAAAAACCGGATTTGATTATTATGGACATAATTATGCCCGTGATGGATGGATTCACGGCCGCGGAAATTTTAAAGTCTCACGCCGCAACCAAGAAAATTCCCATAGTCGGTTTATGCAATATGAGCCAGCAGGCGGACGTGGCCAGGGCCGCCGGGCTGGGTATGATTGACTATTTCGTTAAACAGCACTTTATTCCGGGCGAAATTGTTGAAAAAATAAAAGATTATTTTAAAGATCCGAAGAGTTATAAGCCGATCGCCTTTTATTTAATGTCAGGTAATCTTAGAGAACGCGTAAGCCCTGTAAAATAATTAATGAGCATAATCTGTAAGTTTATATGCCTGAAGAAATAATTTTACGCGTCTGCCGGCTGGAAAAACAATACCAACTGGTCAAAGCGGTGGACAATATTTCTTTTTCGGTGCGGGCCGGAGAAATTGTCGGCCTACTGGGCCCGAACGGCGCTGGAAAAACCACCACTATTAATATGATTTTGGGGATTTTAGAACCCAGCGCCGGTTCGGTCGAAATTTTATGCCGAGATTTAAAGGCCGACCGCTGTCAAGTCAGTCGCCAGACCAATTTTGCCGCGGTTTACGCTCATCTGCCCGCCAACCTGACGGTTTGGCAGAATTTATATATTTTCGGCCTGCTTTACGGCGTTAAAAATTTAAAAAAAAGGGTAGATATCTTGCTTAAGGATTTTGATTTGAAAAGTTTTTCTAAAACCAGAGTCGGCTTTTTGTCTTCGGGCGAAGCCAGCCGCCTGAATTTAGCCAAAGCCGTGATAAATCAGCCCTTGCTTTTATTGCTGGATGAACCCACGGCCTCCCTGGACCCAAGCATTGCCCAGTCAATAAGGCAGAAAATAATAAATTACGCCGCAGAAACCCGTTCGGCCGTACTTTGGACATCGCATAATATGGCTGAAATCGTGGATGTCTGTAATCGGGTGTTGTTTATGTCGCACGGCAGGATCTTGCTGTCGGGCGACCCGAAAACTCTGCCGGCCGAGCACGGCAAAAAGGATTTGGAAGAATTATTCATCGCCGCAGCCAGGGAGCCATTAAGTTTTGACAAGTAAGGTCATAATGTTCTCCCCCTTTGACTTTTGAATCATATGAGCCTGACCAGAATTTACGCCATTTTTATCCGCCAAGTATTTTTATACAAAGGCAACCCCATGCGATTGACCGCTCCTTTCTTATGGATTTTTGTTGATATTATCCTGTGGGGATTTATTAGTAAATATTTAAGCGCTTTTGGCAACGCCACTTTTAATTTTACCAGCGTGATTTTGGGAGCGATTATTTTATGGAATTTTTTAACTCGCATTCAACAGGGCGTGATGACGGCTTTTTTAGAAGACGTCTGGGCGCAGAGTTTTATTAATTTTTTTGCTTCGCCCTTAACGATTAAAGAATACGTGGCCGGCCTGGTAGCCACCAGCCTGGCCATGGGCTTGGCTAGCTTTCTGGTTATGGCCGCAGTAGCCGGCCTGGTTTTCGGTTATAATGTTTTTAAAATCGGTTTAATAATTTTGCCTTTTATGCTGGTGCTCTTTATTTTTGCCGTGGCCATGGGGATTTTTATGACGGCCATAATTTTACGCTTCGGCCCGTCGGCCGAATGGCTGGGCTGGCCCATACCGTTCGTTTTGTCGATCTTTGCCGGGGTTTTTTATCCGATTAGCACCTTGCCGGCCGCGCTTCAAGCTGTCTCTAAAATTATTCCAGCCTCGTATGTCTTTGAAAGTTTTCGTGGTTTAACCGGCGCTGTTTCAACGCCTCATCTTTTAGCTAATTTTTTAACCGGCGCGGGGCTAGCCATAATTTATCTCGCGTTGATGTATATTTTTTTAATTATGATTTATCGCCGTAATTTAAAAAACGGCCAACTTTCAAGATTTGGCGCTGAGTGATAAAGCGGCTGTTACTGATTAGGCAGATTTTTTTTGACTTGTTAAAGATAATTTGTTATTCTATCTAAATAAGATTAATTTTTAAAAACATGAAAAAAATAATTATTTTAAGCCTATTTTTGGCTGTATTGGTAAGCGGCTGCGCCATTCCGCTGGCCAAGATTGATCAGCAGGCCAGGAAAATTCTTAGCCCGGAAGAAGCCAAGGCGGCGGCGGAAAAATTTATTAACGAAAATTTATTGCCGTCAGACATCAAGGCCACGGTTAAAAACGCGATTTTGGAGGGCGATGTCTACAATATTAATTTAAACGTCAGCGGCAAGGACTATACTTCATATATGACCAAGGACGGCGGGAAATTTTTTCAAAGCGGCCTTGATATGGCAACTTTCGCCCAGGAGAACGCCGCCCAACAAGCGACGGCAGCGGCTTCGGCGGATAATTCTCAAGCCGTTGCGCCGACCGCTAATGTGCCAAAAACCGATAAACCAAAGGTTGAATTATTCGTTATGACTCATTGCCCTTACGGTTTGCAGGCGGAAAAAGGCATCATTCCCGCCTTTGAAGCTTTAGGCGATAAGATTGACGCCAAGGTCAGGTTCGTCCATTATTTCATGCATGGCGACAAGGAAAATCAGGAAACCTATGCTCAAGTTTGCCTGCGCGAGCAGCAAACCGCCAAATATTATAATTATTTAAAATGTTTCACCGAGCAAGGCGATACCAGCATCTGTCAGACCCAGGCCGGGATTGATAAAATCAAATTGGCGAGCTGCCTTGCCGCCAAGTCAAAAGATTATTATAAAACCGATTCTGATTTAAGCCAGAGTTATGGCGTGCAGGGCAGCCCGACTTTAGTGATCAACGGGGTTCAGTCCGATGCCGGCAGGGACGCGGCAAGTTATTTAGCCGGCATTTGCGCGGCTTTCAATAATAAACCGGCCGAATGCTCCAAGCAGTTATCCAGCGTCTCTCCGGCGGCCGGATTCGGCGCCGGCGTCAGTAATAGCAACGCCGCGGCCGGATGCGCCACGCCGCAATAAAATTAATTTTACCCTATTTAGAACTTACGCGGTTGACTGAACGGAGGTTTTTCAACCGCGTAAGTTCTATTATTATATTTTTTTAACAGGGCAAATATCAGGGGCGCGTGCAGCGCCTTTTTTATTTGGATAAATATTGCTATAATATGGATGACTTTAGCACTGTCGGCCATGGCTTCGCCGTCCCCCGCTAAATTTTAGCGGGGGACTCTTGGCGAAGACAAACATGCTTTGCTTATGTATCAGACCGATTATTCTATAAAAATTACCGTTTTATTTCTCTCAACTTTAGTTAGTATTTTTATTATTTGGTATGCTTTAGTGCGAGAGGAAAGCGCGGACTGGATCAGCGCTCAAATCGTGCATCAGGCTTCGCCTTATGCCGTGACCGAAGCCGCTGATGGCCGGCTAATCGTGGATAATGTGGTTATGGGCTACGGCTTCAACCTGCCCCGAGGCTTTAAAACCGCGGGAGCCAGGAATCTTGAATTTTACCGCGAAGAGGACGGCAAGAAAACTTGCCCGGCCAAGCATTATAACATAATCGCGAAGCAGGCTGATGCGGGAACGGAAAGCGATGGCAGGGTTATCGTTCCCTATAACGGCCTGGTTCTGGTTTTTGACCTGACCGGCCCGGCCAGCGAATGGGCCGACTGCATGGGGTATTTGAAACAAATCAAACCAACTTTATTTACGGAATAGGTAAAATATTAGATATCATAAATAATTTTACATCAATATGGGATTTGAATTTAAACATCGTGAACCGCTAAAACCGAAAGTCGGCGCCGATGTTTTGGTGTCAGAAAATGCGGACAAAAAAGCGGCGGAAGACCTATGCGTCAAACTGGCGCGGCCGTTGCTTACGCCTCATTTTCCTTTGAGTGCGAAGGGAAAAGAAGTGGCGGGAAAAATTGCCGCTGGTTTAAGGATGGACCCGCGGGAACTGCCGACCGTGGAAAATCCTCATGGAGAATATTTTTCCGGATTGGCGGAACTGGAACCGGCGGAAGAAAAAGAATTATATGGGGCGCACTTGGCCGTGGTTCAAACAACCAAAGGCTGCCGCCATCAGTGCACTTTCTGCGCCGCGGACACTTCACGAGAGGTGCAAACCATGCCGTTCCAAGCCGTGCTTAAAATTGGCGAACGGATGCGAAGAAGAGAGGCTCTTATTGAGAAAGATTGGATAAAGTTTTGCCATGACCTTGGTGCTCAACTTAAAATTGACACATCGTTTATGCATGATGACCGCTTTAAAGCCGATTCTTCTACGGGCGGTGAGTGGGACGCGCGGACGGCGCTGGCTAAGGCTCTTGGTTTACGGGGCCGCGGCTTTAATCCCCAAACGGTTCGTGAGATCAATGAATTGCTTATTAAAATGGTGCCCAGCTACCCGGTGTTGATTGAATATTTTAGGGGTGCTAAAAAAACTCCCGAGGAACTTCTTGCGTTTGTCAATGGACCTATGGGCGACTATCGCGACGGCAACCAGTTATTTGTAACTGATTATGTAAAAGGACTTGGTTTTCCTATTACTACCTCACAGTTTTTTTCTAGCATTATGAATTATAACGATAGCGACCCCTTTGACTATCGCGATAATAAATTTTTACATAGCGACGGTTCTCCGGCAGATTATGGCGACGTAGTAGAAGTCCTGGCGTCAAAGAAGCGGAGAATACATATTACTACTGCCGGCTGGTATCAGCCGGATTCAGTCGCGCAAGGCGCGGCAGAAAAGATAGTAAAAAAGGGAGGAGAGTTTTTGGATAGGGTAAGAATTTCAGTCAGTCCCTACGAAGTACGGGCGAGAAAAAATCCCAAACAATATATGTCAGACATGGTGAATGTCTGCCGAACGCTACAACCACTTCGACCCGAAATACTTCTACATGGTAACGACGATTTCGCCAATATGTTTAAGGAGGCAATAAAGCAAGCTAGCCCAGATTATGACAAATGGTTTATAAAGCGACAGCCCAAAATATCTTATTTTTCCGGGCGCGCCAAGAATATGGAGCATGATGAAAATAAAAAAGAGCAAGACATTATGGCCTGTTCTCCCGGGCATTACCTCTTACCAGACGGCACAGTATCTTTTTTAAGGCAGAGCAAGACAATGAACGAGGGAGGTCAATATGTCACGCCAGGAGATAGGCCGGTACCTACTGGAAAAAAGTTGTGGTGAAAATAAAAAGGTTGGTGGGCAAAACAAGGGCAAAACAAGGCCTTGTAATTATTATCAAATAGTGTATAATAGTAAAACAATTAAATAAGCACCTATAATTAAACCTTCGGTATAAGGTGACCGAGGGGCTTCCTTTGACCGCCGGACGGCGGCGGGAGGTTAGAAAAGTTTTTTTATTTTCGGATAAAAATCGGAACAAAATATGGCCGAAGAAACAAAAAAGAATAATAGTATCCAGAAGCCGTTCAACCCGGACGAGTTGAACCATGACCCGGCCAGCCGGGAGGAATTTCAAAAATTATTGGATAAGGAAAACATAAAAATTCCGGTGGCCGGCGATATCGTCAAGGGTACGGTCTTGGCCGCTTCTAAAGCCGAGGTTAAGTTGGACGTGGGCGGCATAACCACCGGCGTGGTCCGTGGCCGCGAACTTTATTTTGAAGCCGAGGAATACGCCAACCTGAAGTCGGGGGATGAAGTTGAGGCCACGATTATTGAAGAAGAAAACGAGAATGGCGAACTGGAATTGTCATTCAGGAGCGCGGGCCAGCAGAAGGCCTGGAGCACCCTGATTGACGCTTATGATAACAGGAAAATATTGAAGGTCAGGATTAACGACGCCAACAAGGGCGGATTGCTGGTTAGTTTCGCCCAAATTCAGGGATTTTTGCCGGTTTCGCAATTGGCGCCGGAAAATTACCCCAGGGTCAACGGCGGCGATAAAGGCAAAATTTTGGATAAACTGAAATCTTTCATCGGCGTTGATTTTGAAGTTAAAGTCATGACCCTGGACGAACCGGACGAAAAATTGATTGTCAGCGAAAAAGAGGCCTGGCAGGAAAAGCAAAAAGACATTATTTCCAAATATCGGGTCGGCAGCGTGGTTAGCGGTGCCATCACCGCTTTGACTGACTTCGGCGTCTTCTTGAACTTTGGTGAAAATCTGGAAGGTTTAATCCATATCAGCGAATTGGCTTGGCAAAGAATTGACGATCCCTCTGATTTATTCAAGGTCGGAGACAAGGTCAGGGCCGAAATTATTTCCATTGAGGGCTCAAAGATATTTTTATCGGTTAAAAAACTTCTGGCTGACCCCTGGCGCGAGGTGGAGAAAAAATATCAGGTCGGGCAAAGCGTTACCGGCACTATTTTAAAAATTAATCCTTTCGGCCTGTTTGTTGAATTGGACAAAGATATCCACGGCCTGTCGCATATCAGTCAACTGGAACTCGCGGCCGGGCAGAAAATCAATGAAGCCTACAAAGTCGGCGAAAAAAAGGAATTCACCGTGGTCTCCATTGAGCCCAAAGATCATCGTTTGGGCTTGGCCATTTCGGCTAAAGACAAGACAGCGGCGGAGGCGGAGAAAAAGCCGGCCTTTGAAGCCGCTTTATCTAGAGAGCCCAAGGCGAGCGCCGCCGGCGCCGAAGAAAAAGCCGGCGCGATCAAAAAAATTGAAGCTCTGGCAGAGACACCCTCCAGCGGCGCCGCCATGGCAAAGCCCAAAGTTAAAAAGGCCAAGAAGGAAAAAGGAGCGGCAGTAAAAGTGAAATCCGCTCCAAGCGGATCCCTGCCTGCCTACCTCGCCGGCCGGCCGGCCGGCGGGCACGGCGCCTCTGGCGGAAGAGAAAAAACCGAGAAAAAGAAAAAATAACCAGGGCTTATCGCAAAATTTTAAAAAGCTGAACTTTCTCGGCCGAGAAAGTTCAGCTTTTTAAAATTTTGCGATAGACTTTTTTAAGGCAAGGTTGCAAAATAAGTTATAGTATTATACAATAGACTTGTTGCTTAATAATCTTTCTGCTGTAATTTGAAATTTCCGCTGCAAAATAAGAAAAGCTCCTCTGCTTATATTAGTCTATAAACATCGTCGCTTTTCTAATTTTTCGTTGGAAATTTCTTCATTTCGCGACGAAATCTTATTAAGCAACAAGTCTAATCTTTACATAATTAAAGAATTAAAACTAATGAAAAGCTTAATTAAAAATTTTTTGATATTTTTTACGACTTTTTTGTTAATCGCCGCGGTTTTCAGTTTTTTTTCCGGCGCCGGCCGAAAGAGCGAAATCGTGGGCATTGATACTTTGGTGGCTCAAATAAATAATCAGGAAGTGGGAAAAATCGTAATCGCGGGCAGTGAAATGCAAGTAACCTTAAAACAAGGCCAGACCGAGGTGGTAAAAAAAGAAATCGGCGACACTTTCTCGCAAATCGTTAAGAATTTTAATCTTGATCCGGTTAAAGTCGCGAGCATTAAGATTGAAGTTAAAAGCGATGAAGGCCTTAACTATTGGCTGGGCGCGATCTTGCCGTTCTTAATTCCTTTTTTGCTGATCAGCGTTTTTATTTATTTTATGCTGCGTTCGGTTCAGGGCGCGAATTCTAAGGCGATGATGTTCGGCCAGTCTCAAGCCAAAGAAATCGGCCGGGAATTTAAAGACAAGGTGACTTTTAAAGAAGTGGCCGGGGTTAAAGAAGCCAAGGAAGAATTAAAAGAAGTGGTAGAGTTTTTAAAAAATCCGCAGAAATTTTCCGAGCTGGGCGCGCGCACTCCGCGGGGAGTTTTGCTGTTAGGCAGTCCGGGCACGGGTAAAACATTGCTGGCCCGGGCCGTGGCCGGCGAAGCCGAGGTGCCGTTTTTTAGTTTGTCCGGCTCTGAATTCGTGGAAATGTTCGTCGGTGTGGGCGCCTCCCGCGTTAGGGATTTATTCCGCAAGGCCAAAAAAAGCGCGCCCTGCATTATTTTTATAGACGAAATCGACGCGGTCGGCCGCAAGCGCGGGTCGGGTTTGGGCGGCTCCCATGATGAGCGCGAGCAAACCCTAAACCAAATTCTGGTGGAAATGGACGGTTTTGATCCTAACACCAATATCATCGTCATCGCGGCCACTAACCGGCCGGATGTCTTAGACCCGGCGCTACTCCGGCCCGGCCGTTTTGACCGCCGGGTTATTTTGGATGAGCCGGATTTAGCCGATCGCGAGGCGATTTTAAAAGTGCACGTCAAAAAGAAGCCGCTGTCTAAAGAAGTCAGCCTTAAAAGAGTGGCCGAAAGGACGCCGGGTTTTACCGGCGCGGATCTGGCCAACCTGTTAAACGAAGCCGCGATTTTAGCGGCCATGAAAAATCGTAAAATAATCAGCCTGGAAGATATTTTTAAATCCATTGAGAAAGTCATGATGGGACCGGAAAGGAAATCGAGAATTTTATCCAGCAAAGAAAAAAGAATTACGGCCTATCATGAGGCCGGCCACGCGCTGGTGGCCCATTTTTCTTCTCTGGCCGATCCGGTACAGAAAATTTCCATTATTGCCCGCGGCCAAGCCGGCGGCTACACCCTAAAATTGCCGCTGGAAGACAAGCATATGTATTCTAAGACGGAATATGTCGAGGAGATCGCCGTTTTGCTCGCCGGTTACGTCGCGGAAAAGGAAATCTTTGGCGAAGTTACCACCGGAGCCACCTCCGATTTGCGGCGCGCCACCGGCTTGGCCAGAAAACTGATTACCGATTACGGCATGAGCGACAATTTGGGCCCGCGAACTTACGGCGATAAGGAGGAAATGATTTTCTTGGGCCGGGAGATCCACGAACAGCGGGATTACAGCGAAAAAATAGCCGAGCAAATCGATCGGGAAATTTCTAATTTTATTGATCTGGCGGCGCTTAAAGCTAAAGGTATTATTAAGGCTAAGCGCGATTTTCTGGAAAAGACCGTAGTTGAGCTTTTGGCCAAAGAGACTTTGGAAAAAGAGGAATTTGAAAAGATCGTGGGCGAGAAGGCGAAAGCGGAGGCATAAGGTTAATTGACGCCAGCCCCGAATTCAAAAAATAGCAACCAAACCATTGGCGGCGGGTTGCTATTTTGTTAGTTTAAATTTTTATGTTATAATAAGATTATTAATAATTAGCTTCGCTTTAATTAAGCGACGGAGGAGGTTCTATGTCATTTTATCGAAATATTTTAAAACAAGCCTGGAAAATAACTTGGCGCAATAAATATCTCTGGTGGCTCGGCATCTTCGCCGCGCTCTTGGGCAACGGCGGCGTATTTGAAATTTTATTTAACAACGCCGGCAGCAACCCCGGGCGGGCGTTGTTTCCCGCCTGGCAAGGCCTGGCTTCAACCGACGTGTTTAGTTTTAAAACTTACGCCAATATCGGCAATTTGCTGAAATACGACACCCTGAATATGGTTATGGTTTTAATTCTCGCTCTGGCGGCTTTGGCCGCGCTGCTGTTTTTAGTCTGGCTGGTGATAGTCTCGCAAGCGGCCATTGTCAACAATTCGGCCGCGCTTTTAAATCAGAAAAAGTCCACCTTAAGGGACGGCTGGGAATCTGGCATGTTAAATTTTTGGCCGGTTTTCACTTTGAATATTTTAGTTAAGGCCGCGGTTTATCTAATGCTTTTTGCCATCAGCCTGCCGGTAATTTTTATCAAGGGGAGCCTTAACGCCAACCCTTTTTATATTTTAGCCTTGATCATGGCTTTTCCGCTGGCTATCATCATGTCTTTTATCACTAAGTACGCTATCGCTGACGCGGTAATCAATAAGTCCACGGTCGGTCAAGCGCTTAAACGAGGCTGGCGGTTATTCATAGCCAATTGGCTAGTCAGCTTTGAAATGGCGATTATTTTATTTTTTATTAATATTCT
>MFFY01000035.1 GCA_001778055.1 Candidatus Falkowbacteria bacterium RIFCSPLOWO2_12_FULL_45_13 | reverse complement strand
TTTACGGCCGGGGTTCCGACGATGTGGTGGAAAAATTGGTCAAGTCGGCCATGAAACGGGAAACTTTTGAGGTTTTCTTGGAGCAAAATCGTTTTGATTATATTTTCGCCGGCGATGTGGCCGAGGGCTTGATCCGCCTGGCCAAAAGTCAGCCCGCCACCGGCGTAATTAATTTGGGCAGCGGCGCATCCTCTTCAGTTAGCCAAGTTATAGCCGAAGTGAAAAAGCACTATCCCGGCTTTAGAATTAGAAAAACCGACAGGAAAGAGCTGCTGGAGGCTAGCGGGGCGGATATCAATAAGCTGAAAAAATTAACCGGCTGGCAGCCGGCAGTAAGTTTGGCGCAAGGCATTAAAATATTAATTGATTATAACAAAAAGCAATCATGATAAACATTCTACTTTTAAGCCTCGGCCACGGTACTTCCTTGTTGTTTCCCTTTCTCGAGGCTTTAAAAAAAACTAAAACCAGGGGCCGCGTCATCGCGACCGATCGCGATCCCTGTGCCGCCGCCCTGCAGTTTTCTGATAAAGCTTATATCGTACCGGGCCGGAATGAGCCTGATTTTAACAGCGCGATAAAACAGATAATTAAGCGGGAAAAAATTACTCTGGTCGTGCCTTCAGCCGACGGTGATATGATCCATTTCGCCAAAGCCAAGGCTGAATTCGAAAAAACCGGCGTCAGAGTGCTGGTGTCAGACCAAAAAACCATAGAGATCACCACCGACAAACTGAAGTTTTTTAATTTTTGCCTGGAAAATAATATCAGAGTCCCTAAATTTTATTCCGCGGCTGAGTTGGCCGGCAGCCGTTCGGCGGTTAAATACCCGGCCTTTATCAACGACCGGTTCGGCCAGGGGTCTAGGTTTGCCCATAAATTGGAGAGCCAAAATGATTTATTATATTTTTTAAAGAGAATACCCAACCCGATTGTCAGCGACTATATCGCGGCGGACGAATACAGCGTGGATTGTTTTTGCGATTTTGACGGCCAGGTTATTTCCATCGTGCCGCGGCGTCGGCTTTTAGTCTGCGGCGGTGAGTCTTTCGTCACGCGAACGGAAAAAAACAAAACCATAATCGGCGCGGCGCTTGAACTTTTAAAAAAACTCAAAGTTATCGGGCCGGCCAACATCCAGTGTTTTTTTGATGGTCGAGACGCGACTTTTTTTGAAGTCAACGCGCGTTTCGGCGGAGCCGTCAGATCCGCTTTTGAAGCTGGCGCCGAAACGCCGGAATTGTTAATTAATCTTTTGCGTGGTAAGCGGATAAAACCGCGGCTGGGAAAATTTAAAGACCGGCGCCTGATGTTAAGATATAACGATGATTTATTTATCAATGAAAAAGACCTTAAAAAAATTGCCAGAATCAATTAAGCTGGTTTTGTTTGATCTAGACGACACGCTTTATGATGAGGCGGATTTTGTTAAAAGCGGCCTTGGGGCGGTAGCCGAGTATTTGGCCGTTAGTCATGGCCTGGACCAGTCGGCGGCTTATAAAGCCATGATCAAGCATTTTAAAAAGCAGGGCCGGGGGAAAATCTTTAACCAGACTTTGAGCGAATTTAAAATTAATCCGACTGCTGTCTTAATTAAAAAATTGGTGTCGCTTTATCGGCGCCACCGGCCGGAAATTAAGGTTTACCAGGGGGTTAGGCCGTTACTGGAGCGATTAAAAAGTTCGGGCCTTAAGTTGGCGCTGGTTACCGACACCAACTGGCGCGTTCAAGCCAGGAAGCTAAATGCTCTGGGAATTGCCAAATATTTTGACAGAATAATTTTTACGGATAAATTGAATTTAAAAAAACCGGATTTGAAAATTTACCGGCAAATTTTTAAAAAATTCATGGTTCGGCCGCTTGAAGTTTTGTGCGTCGGCGATGATCCGACCTGCGATTTTATCGGCGCCAGAACCGCCGGCTGCCAGACCATAAGAATCAGGCAGGGCAGACTGATGGATTTAAGGCTTGGCCCGGCGCGTGAGGCTGATTATGCCGTCAAATCAATCAAGGAGCTTTCTGATTTTTTAAGAAGAGAGAAAATATTATGCGAATAAAAATCGCCGACAAAATAATCGGTCAGGGCCGCCCGGTCTTTATCGTGGCCGAACTCGGCCTTAACCATAAGGGTAAAATGGAGTTGGCCAAAAAGATGATCCTTGAGGCCAAAAGGGCCGGCGCGGATGCGGTAAAATTACAGTCTTTCGTCACCGAAGATTTTGTCAACGGAAAAACCTCGACTGTTATCTATAAAAGTCGGGGCAAGACGGTGACCGAGACCCAGTTTATGCTGTTTAAGCGCAGTGAATTCAGCCTCGGGCAGCAGAAAGAATTGTACGCTTTCGCCAAAAATAACTGCGTAATTTTATTTTCCTCGCCGCAGGATAATAGTTTTAATACCGTTGATTTTTTATGCGGCCGTGAAATTAACATGCCGGCGATAAAAGTCGGTTCCGACGATCTGACTAACCTGGCCATGCTGGCTTACTACGCCAAAAAGCAAAAGCCCATGATAATTTCCACTGGTATGGCGGACTTAGCCGAAGTCGAGGAAGCGGTGCGGGCGATTAAGCGTCAGGGCAATCAGAAAATAGTGATTTTAAAATGCACCTCGCTTTATCCGACTCCACCCGAGGAAGCGAACTTAAATCAGATTAAAACTCTGCGGCAGGTTTTTAAAGATTGCTTGATTGGTTTTTCCGATCATACTCAAGGCGCGGCTGCGGCTGTCGTAGCCGCCGCCCTGGGCGCTTGTTTAATTGAAAAGCATTTTACCCTGGATCATAATCTGGCCGGGCCGGAACATTGGTTCGCGGCCAACCCGGAGGAATTGTCCGAACTTGTCCAAAAAGTTCGCCTGGCTGAAAAGATGTTTGGCAATTATCAATTTGTTTTATCAAAAGCGGAAAAGAACAATAAAGAGATTGCCCGCCGCAGTATCATTGCCGCCAGGGCGATTAAAAAAGGGCAAAAGATTACCGCCGGAGATTTAGAAATTAAGCGGCCTGGCACGGGTTTACCGCCGAAATATCTGCTAAAAATAATCGGGCGGCTGGCCAAGCGGCATTTTACGCCAGGCCATATATTTAATAAAAAAGATTTATAATTATGCGGACAATCAGTTTTGATAAAAAATGGGAAAAAAATATTTATAGTCAGAGCCGGCAGCTTAATGAATATCCTTACGATCTGGTGGTCAGTATTTTTGCCAATAATTTTTACCGGCTTAAATTTGGTGACAGGCGAAAAATTAAGATTTTAGACCTGGGCTGCGGCGCGGGCAATCACTCGAAATTTTTTGCCGAACAAGGGTTCGGCGTCTCGGGTCTTGACGGTTCGGCTTCAGCCGTAAAGCACTGCCGGGAAAAATTTAAAAAATTAGGACTGGCCGGAGATTTTCGCCAGGGCGATTTTATCGCCCTGCCGTATCCGGATAATTATTTTACCGCTTGCCTGGATCGGGAAAGCCTCTATGCTAATCGGCACAAGGATATTAAATCAGCCATCGCTCAAGTTTATAAAAAGTTAAAGCCGGGTGGGCTGTTTGTCAGTTTTATGTTTAACGACTTTCATCCGGATAAAAAACTCGGCGAGAAAATTGAAAGCCGTACCTATGATAATTTTAAGCCAGGCACTAGTTTTTATGATTCCGGCAAGGCGCATTTAGCTAGCAAAAATGAAATCATTAAGTTATTTTCCCAATTCAAAATTAAAAACATTATGCGCCATTCGCTTACCGAAGTATATGGCCCAACGGAAAAATTAATGCAGAGCGACGAATATATAATCATCGCCAATAAATAAAAAACATGAAATCAATTGATATACTCCTGGCTTACCCCAAACCGACGCAGGATTCGCCGGTTGAGCTCCTGCCCTTATCAATTTTATTCCCCGGCGCCTTATTTGAAAAGCAGGGCCTGACCGTGGAATATTTTGATGAGCGGTTTGATGCTGACGAGTTGCTTATAGATTTGATAAAACAGTCAAAAGAAATCGGCGTCAGCGCCTTTACCGGTTATCAGACTGGCCGCGCGGCCAGAATTTTAAAGCTGGCGAAAAATATCAAGCCGGATATCATCGCCGGCGTAGGCGGCCACCACGCGCGTCTTTTACCGGAACAGGTATTGGCCGAGCCGTTCGTGGATAAAGTCTGGACCGATCGGGTTTACGGCGAAGATTTATTTCCTTATAATGAACACACCAGAAAGCATTTTGAACGCACTGATATGCAATATTTTACTTCGCGGGGCTGTCCTTTTAGCTGCCGCTTTTGCGCTCTGAGCTCTCCTTGGGAGCCGAAAGACATGGACCAAGTTAGCCGGGAACTGAGAATCATCCATCAAGACATCGGCTTTAAAGACATTTCTTTTTCCGATCCAAACATCGTTCATGGCGTTTATAAATGCGGCGATAAAATGGTAACCATGGATCGGGTGGAGCGGATCAATCAGCTTGGGAAAATCATGAACGATCTGGGTATTAAATGGGACGGTAATATCCGCGCCAACTATATCACCCCGGAATTGGTGGCAGCGCTGGCTAAGTCAAAATGTTACTCTTTGGAAATCGGCTGTGAATCCGGCAATGATTTTTTTCTTAAAAATATCATCAGAAAGGGCGAGGGCGTGGAAACCATAAAAAACGCGGCTAAAATGTTCCGCGGCTCGGGCGTATCGGTGATGTACAGTTTTATGGCGCAGATGCCTCGGGAAACCAAGGATCAGCTAAACGATACTTTGGACATGATAGACTGGCTGGTGGAAAACGACCCGGCCGCCCGCGTTTCCATTTTTAATTACGCGCCTTATCCGGGCACGCCCATGTATTTGGACGCGGTCAACGGAGTGGATGGTTATCCAAAATTCACGCCGCCAACCACCATGGAAGGCTGGGGCAATTTAAAGCTGATGATCTCGCCGCTTTACTGGATCACCGGACTTTGTTTCCGCCAGGATAATTCGCGCAAGAATTTTCCCGGCGACGACTGGAAATTAATTGAGCCGTATATTAAGCTGGCGCGGAAAAAATGGCAAGCGCGCGACATTGAAAATTTTCCCAGCGAGGAAATGGAAAAACTTATCGCCATACAACTAGAAAAGAATAAAGTAAAAAATTAAAATTATACCAAAATCTTCTAGACAAGACCCATAAATATTATAAAGAATCAATGGTTAATCATATGATCCTGACCGCCCATCAGCCGGTATACCTGCCTTGGCTGGGGCTATTTCATAAAATCGCCATTAGCGACGCTTTTTGCTATTCTAACGATGTGCAATATCAGGTTAAGGATTGGAATAACCGGAACAAGATAAAAACCGCCGGCGGAGGCGTCTGGCTGACCGTACCGGCTTTGACTAAAGGTTATCGAGATAAAAAGATCAGGGAAATAGAAATTAATAATACGCTGGACTGGAGAAAAAAGCACTGGAAATCCATTTATTTAAATTATAAGAAAGCCCCGTATTTTGATAAATACGCCAATTTTCTAGAGCAGACTTATAAGAGGGAATGGCAATTTTTGTCCGACTTGAACGAGTATATGCTGAAGTGGTTTTTAACCGAGCTGGGCATCAGGGTTGAATATTTTAAAGCCTCGGAACTAAAATTTACCGGCTATAAATCGGAACTGGTTTTAGATATGTGCAAAAAGTTGAAAGCGGACATTTATGTTTTCGGCGCCTTGGGCAAAGATTACGCGCAAAAAGATAAATTTGACGAAGCTGGAGTGAAAATATTCTTTCAGGACTATAAGCACCCGGAGTATAGACAACAGGGGAAAGATTTCTTGCCGTATATGGGCATTATAGATTTGTTGTTCAACCAGGGCGATAAAAGTTTGGAAATTTTAATGTCAGGCAATGTCACCAAGCAAGATTTATTAAATAAATTAAGATGATATGAATAAAATTTTAATAGTAGCCGCGCACCCGGACGATGAAGTTATCGGCGCGGGCGGCACAATTTTAAAACACGCCCAGTCGGGCGATCAGGTCAGCATTTTGCTCTTAGGCGACGGCGTAACTTCTAGAGGCGCCAGCGCCGCTGATATCAAAAATAGGGCTAGCCAGGCTATGCGGGCGGCCGAAAGGTTAAGCGTTAAAAAAGTTTTTTTGGAAGCTTTGCCTGACAATAAGTTCGATTCCGTGCCTCTCTTGGAAATCGTCAAGATGGTGGAGCGGGTGATATTTAAAATCAAACCGAAGATTATTTATACGCATTTTGGCGACGATTTGAACATCGACCACCGTTTGACCTTCCAGGCGGTGATAACCGCCTGCCGGCCGTTGCCGAAATTTTTCGTCAAAAAGATTTTAGCTTTTGAAACCTTGTCATCAACCGAATGGCAGGCCAAGAAGAAAAAGAGTTTGTTCTGCCCAACTTATTATAACGATATCGGCTATTTTATTTCTAAAAAAATAAAAGCCACGGAAGTTTACCGCAAAGAATTAAGAAATTATCCGCATCCCAGATCAAAGCAAGGCATAAAAATTTTGGCCCAATACCGCGGCCTGGAAGCGGGCTATAAGTACGCCGAAGCCTTTGAAGTGATACGAGAGCTGAAAGATTAAAATTAAATTGTCCATTTACCGCTTATCGCGCCAAGCTATTAATTTCTCACTTAAGACAAAATTTGGGTGATTTTTTCTAATTCCCTTTTTTAGAAATAACATACATGAGTGAGAAAATTACTAATTCCCGCCAACTGCCCAGTCAACCGCGTAAGTCCTAATAGATATAAAACTACACTCCTTTTCTGGAGAGAACTGTGGCCACGGTTTTAAGTATAATCGACAGGTCTAAATAAATTGATCTGTTTTTTATATAGAAGAGGTCGTATTGCAATTTTTTCAAGCTATCTTCCCGGGAGGGGGAATGATATTCTCCGGAAATTTGGTCCGAGCCGGTCAGACCGGGTTTGACTAAAGTCCTTTGACCGTAAAAAGGAATAAATTTTTCGAGCTCTGAAGACAATTCCGGCCGCTCGGGTCTGGGACCGACGAAACTCATTTGGTTTTTTAAGATGTTTATTACTTGCGGCAGTTCGTCAATCCGCGTTTTTCTTAAAAATCCGCCGAATTTGGTGATGCGCGGATCATGAGCGCGGGTGGGAGAACGGTCATTGCCCTCCTCTTTCATGGTCCGGAACTTGATCAATTTAAAAATTTTATTATTTTTGCCCAGTCGCTCCATGATGATAAATACCGGGCCCAGGCTTTCCAGTTTTATCATCAGCGCGATAATTATCCAGGCGGGAACAGTTATGATAAAAATTATAAAAGCTAAGACAAAATCATAAATTAATTTCAGGCGGTCAAACCAAATTTTGCTGTTTTCGTTAAGATTTTCCAAAAACCACATTTGATTTATGGTGTCCAGAGGAATTTTTCCGGTAATGGCTTCGTAGAAATTCGGCAGACTGACGTAATTAATTTTAAAGCGCAAGCAGTTGAACAGGGTGGTTCTTAAATACTCGGATTGGTGCGGGTCATGAGAAAGAATAATGGTGTCCAATTTATGGCCGTTAATTAATTTTTCCAATTCGGCAATCGGTTTTATTCCTAAGGCGCTGTCGCTGGTTTGATCATCCGCGATAAAGCTGATATTAAAACCCAGATGGGGCTTTTGTCTGAACTCATTGATAATTTCCCGAACTAGGCTATTATAACCGACGATGCCGATATTATTTTTTGGCAGGTATGATTTTAAAGACCAATTATAGAAATAGCGCCAAAAATAGAGACAGACGGCGAAAACAATAATATAAATAAACAAATTTCTTTTGGGCGCGATGCCGATCTGGGGCAGCAGATAGAAAAAAGCGATGGCGGTCAGTCCGGCGATAACCAGCGCCCGACCGCTTGACCGGTAGAATTTTAAATTATTTACCGCCAAATTCAAATTATACAGATTAGAAATATAAAAAATAATCAGCCATAAAATAAAAATTAGCGTAAAAGGCCAAAAATGGTTGGACCAAATTAGGTTAGTATAACTGTCCCGGTATCTGATGATTAAAGTCAGATATAAAGAAAAATACAGGATGATAATATCTCCGCCCAGTAAAACTAATTTTTTAAATTTGTTATTCATGTGGCTAATATAACATAAAGACAGGAAAAAAGCAATTGGTTATCAGGTTAAAATTTTTACTGGTTCTTGAACATCTTTGGGTAATTAATTTTGGCTAAAGCTTCTTCGCTCCAGATGATTTTTGCCCGCGGTACGGGCAAATTAGCCTAAAATAGCCGACTCGTCCCGCTAAGCTGGACTCAAACATGCTTTTTTACGGCTAATTTGCCCTAAAAATCATAGTCGCTAATAAGCTTTAGCCAAAATTAATTAATAATGATTACTCAGAGATGTTTTTGACTTGTTGATTTTATTAGGTTATAATTTATTTATGGAAAAAATGAAAGTTAAACTAAATTGGCCGCTGGTTGGCAATAGGCATATTTTTGAGTTTTTAGCTAAAAGTTTGTCTAATAAGAATGTTTCCGGCAGCTACATCTTCGCTGGCCCGGCCAATATTGGAAAAAATACCGCCGCCCATTACTTTGCCAGAAGCTTGGTTTGCGAATCAAGCAATCAGCCGGCTTTGTCTTGCGGCGCTTGCCAAGCCTGTCAAGAAGCGATTAAAGGCACGCATAGCGATATATATTTAATCAAGAAAGAAACGGATAAAAAAAATATTTCAGTTGATCAAATCAGGGGTTTTATCAGAAGTCTGGGCTTGAGTTCGTTTTTGAATTCTTATAAGATTGGCATCATCAGGGGTGCCGACAGCTTAAGCGAGGGCGCGGCCAACGCCCTCTTAAAAACCCTGGAAGAATCCAAGGTTAAAGTTGTGATAATTTTAACCGTCGCTGATATTGAAGTTTTGCCGAAGACAATTATCTCCCGCAGTCAAATTTTAAGGTTTCAGCCGGTTGAGAGTGACACTATTTATGATGATTTGATAAAGAATCATGGCGCTTCAAGAAGCCAGGCAAAAAATTTTTCCCGTCTGGCCGCCGGCCGGCCGGCTTTGGCTGTAAAATTTTTAGAGGACAATGAATATTGCGAAGATTACAAGGCCAAGGTTCAGTCTTTCATCGACTTTCTAAGTCCGGACTTAAATCAGCGCTTTAAAGCCATTGAAAAAATTTTGGGGGAGCGGGTCCATAATCAAGAATCGGCCAACTTGGCCGGGAAAATCATCGATATTTGGCAGAATTTAGCCAGAGACTTAATGCTTGAAGATTTAGGCCTGGCCGATTTAGTCCAGCATCAAGCCTTTGATAAAGAGTTGGCGGCGATGAAAAACAAATTAAACCAGCCCGCCGGACAGGCAGGTTTGAAATCACTGTTGAGCTTAATTAATATTTTAAAGCAAGCCAAAGAGCATATCGGCTTTAACGTTAGCCCTAAATTGGCGCTGGAGAAGGCGGCGGTCAGTCTGTAAAGTTTAAAGTTAAAAAATTAAAATTAATAATATGACGAAAAAATTTAAGATTTTATTTTTAACTGCGCTCTTAGCTATCATTTTGTCCGGCTGTTCCATTAATTTTAATCCCGGAGCTGGTATCGGCGGCACGGGCACGGGAACAACGGCTGATGGCGGCGTCTATAAGTCTTTAGATAAAGGCGCGACTTGGGGGCAGAAAGCTTCAATTTTGACGACCGGCGCCAGAAGGAATATCGCCATGGTTGATATTATTTCTTTGGCTTTAGATCCCGGGGATAATAGAGCCGTTTACGCCGGTAGCCGGGAAAATGGCCTATATTACAGTTACGACGGCGGAGAAGGCTGGCAATTGGCTCCATATTCCAATAGCGTGACCGTTGCTAATGTCGCGGTTGACCCGGCTGATAAATGCTCTATTTACGCTACGACTGCCAATAAGGTCCTAAAATCAATTGATTGCAGCCGCACTTGGTCAACGATTTATTTTGATAACGATTTAAAAGTCAGCATCACTTCGTTAGTAATTGAATACAGCAATAGCAATAATATTTTTATCGGCACTTCCCGCGGAGAAATTATTAAAAGTTCGGATCAGGGGTTTAGCTGGAAAACCCTAAATCGGTTTGGCGGCCAAGTTGATAAAATCGTCATCAATCCGGCTAATTCCAAAAATATGTTAGTCGGCGCCGCCAATGAAATTTTTCGTTCCCTTGATTCCGGCGCCAACTGGACAAGTTTAAGAGAAAATTTGAAAAATTTTAACGGCGGCAGCGGTTTCCGCGACTTAGTCATGGTTAAGGCGGACAAACCAACCGTCTTTTTGGCCGTCAACTATGGTTTATTAAGTTCAACCGATGGGGGCGATACTTGGTCAAAAATTGAATTGATTACTCCGGAAACGGCGGCCAAAATAAACGCCGTTATAGTGAATCCTTTTGAGGCCAAGGAAATTTATTACGTCACCAATACGACTTTTTATCGTTCGCTGGACGGCGGCAAGAGCTGGAATACCAGGCAATTGCCCACTAGCCGAGCCGGCTGGAGATTGTTGATTGATCCGAAAAACCCAAGCATTATTTATATGGCCGTCAGGCAGGTAAATAAATAATTTTTTAATATTATGAACCAATATATTCAAGCCAAACAAAAAGATTTAGCCAAAACCGTTGATTTTTTTAAAAAGGACATCTCCAGCCTGCGGACCGGACGGGCTAATCCGTCGATTCTTGACGGTATTTTAGTTGAAGTTTACGGCGCTAAAACTCCATTAATAAGCCTGGCTTCAATCAGCGTGCCGGAAGCGCGCAGCATCGTCATCACGCCCTGGGATAAAAACATTATTAAGGATGTGGAAAGAGCGGTTGTAGCCGCGGATTTAGGCATCAATCCGGTTAATGAGGGCGATAAAATCAGGCTGGCGGTGCCGCAGCTAACCGAGGAAAATCGCCATGAGCTGGTTAAAAAGCTGAACGAAAAAATGGAAAACTCCAGAATCTCCTTGAGGCAGACCAGGGACGAAATCAAAGCGCTGATTGAGGCGGCCTTTAAAAATAAGAGCCTAAGCGAAGATGATAAGTTTCGTTTTTTTAAAGAATTGGACGAAGAAATCGCTAGGGAAAATGATGAATTAAAAAAGATCAAAGATAAAAAGGGAGAGGAGATAATGACGATTTAGGTAATGACAAAATTCCAATGTCCAATGTCCAATGACCAATGACCAATCAATATCAAATGGCTAAATGATAAATTATTTTTTTGACATTTGACATTTGGATTTGATTTGTCATTTGACATTAGTCATTTTACATCATCTTAATTGAATTTTAATTTGTTTGTTGTTTAATAATATTCTATGCTTTTAACCATAATTATTTTTATCCTGGTCCTGTCTATCTTAGTGTTCGCACATGAACTCGGGCATTTCATGATGGCCAGAAAATTCGGCGTTAAAGCCGAAGAGTTCGGTTTCGGTTTTCCGCCACGGCTTTTTGGATTTTATAAAAACAATCAGGGCGACTGGCGGTATGTTTTCGGCGGACGGGAGATAACCGATTGTCCGGGCACGGTTTATTCTTTAAATTGGCTGCCCTTGGGCGGTTTTGTTAAAATCAAAGGTGAGAACGGCGAAGGCGAAAAAGAGCCGGACAGCTTCGCTGCCCGTCCGGTCTGGCAAAGAGCCATTATACTTTCGGCCGGAGTGGTAATGAATATTATTCTGGCTATGGTTTTGATTATCGCCGGCTTTATGATGGGCCTGCCGCAGTCGCTTGAGGGCGGGCTGGACGCGCGTGCCCAGATTAGCGACCGGAAGATTCAAATTGTTGAAGTTTTAGGCGGTTCGCGGGCCCAGTCGGCCGGCTTGAAAATTGGGGATACGATCGTCAGCATAGATAATAATAAATTTTCCAGCTTTGAAGAATTGCAGGGGTATGTTAACTCCAAAATCGGGTTGGAATTGAATTATAAAATAGAGCGCGGCCGGGAGACGCTTGATAAGCCGATTACGCCGGCGCTGATGCCGGAAACCGGCAAAGGCGGCATTGGCGTGGCCATCAGCGAAACCGGCATCGTCAGCTATCCCTGGTATTTGGCGATTTGGCAGGGCGTTAAAACGACCTTTATTTTAACTTGGGTGATTATCACGGCCTTTTACGAACTGCTAAAAGGCTTGATTTTCGGCCAGGGCGTGACCGCTGATTTGGCCGGCCCGGTCGGAATCGCCGCTCTAACCGGCCAGGTGGCGCGGCTGGGGTTTGTATATCTCATGCAATTCACGGCTTTGCTTTCCATTAACCTCGCGGTCATCAATTTTTTTCCTTTTCCGGCGCTGGATGGCGGCCGGGTGCTGTTTTTAGTTATTGAAAAAATAAAAAGAGGTCCGGTCAAAAGGGAGGTTGAAGGCTTGATCCATAATCTGGGTTTTGCATTGTTGATGATTTTAGTGTTGATCGTGACCTTTAGAGATGTGGCTAAATTCAGCGGGATGTTTAAGGGGATATGGGAGAGGATATTTTAAAAATGTAAAATGTAAATCTCAAAGTGCAAAATGACAGTGTAAAATTTAAAATTAAGATACAATCACCAAGAGACAATGAGATGGTTACAAAACTATTTCGCTACGAAATAGTTTTGTAACCATCTCAATAATCAAAAAAAATCAATAACCAATAACCAAGTGGCAAGAAATGATAATTTGTAATTTGGAAATTTTAGCTTGTTTGGTTATTGTGTCTTGGTTATTAAGTTATATTTTATTTTCATTTTGATTTTTAAATTTTAAATTTTTACTATGCGACTAAATATCAAAGCCACTAACCTGGAATTAACGTCTCAATTAAAAGACTATGTCCAGCAAAAAATGGACATGCTGGATAAATATTTGGGTAAATTTAAAGTTATTAGCGCGCGAGTGGAAGTGATGAAGACCACCAATCACCATTTAAAAGGAGAAATTTATCGCGCCGAAGCCAACCTTTCTATCGGTGGCGATTTGTTGCGTGTGGAAAAGACCGAAAAAGATCTGTATAAAGCCATTGATAAAGTCAAGGATCATTTGGATCTGATGATAAAGAAATACAAAGACAAGAAAATCGGCCGGAAGAAAAAGAAGCTGAAATTGGGCGCGATGGAATAAAAAAAGAGCCCCTCTCGGCATGGTTTCCGATTGGGCTCGTAGACGGCGCTATCGCCGCTTAGAAGTAATTTTCTCGAGGTTTCCGGATGAGCCATAGTCCAAGGCCCATTCCCAGTATCATTCCCCCCATGGTTAGGAGAAAGATAACAGTATCTACGACTACCGCGTCGTTTGACGGCGGGTTATGCAGTTGGTCAAGGCAGTTCAGGAACGGTATGACCAGCAGTGTTGTCAACAAAATTATCACCGAGCCAGCGATTACTTCCATGGTCTTCATGTTATTTGGTTGATGGTTTGGCTCTTTTAAAAAGAGCGGTTGTTAAAACATAAACGTATCTATACCGTATCAAATTTTGTAATTTTCGTCAAATATTATTCTAGACAATTATTTTATCAAATAGTCTAAAAATATTTCAATTGTTGCGTGATTTATTGGTTTATTCATTTGATTTTTTAGCCAATTAATTATATGATAAACCTGTTTTTATTATGATTTAACACGCTAAGGCGTGTGTTTTTATAAATTAGCGAATCAACGAATTTTATAACCAATGCAACGAATCATATTTGTAGTATTTGTTGTAAAATTCGTTGATTCGTTTGGAGTTATGTCCATCATTGATAAAATTTTCGGCGATCCCAACGAAAAGGTGGTGAAAACTTTGCGGCCGATAGTGGAGCAAATTAATGCTTTGGAAAAAAGGTTTGAAAGCATGAGCGATGAAGAATTGCGGGCGCAAACCGTGGAGTTTAGAAAGAGGTTGGGGGTGGAAGTACCCCCTCTTAATCTCCCCCTTATAAAGGGGGAGAACGTTTCCCCTATTACTAAGGAGGGGGCTGAGGAAAGTTTTGGCCGAGAGGAAATGGAAGAGAAGCTAAAGGAAATTTTGCCGGAAGCCTTTGCCGCGGTCAGGGAAGCGGCTAAAAGAACTTTGGGCCAGCGGCATTATGACGTTCAGCTCTTGGGCGGACTGGTGCTTCATCATGGCCAAATCGCGGAAATGAGGACCGGCGAGGGTAAAACTCTGGTGGCTACTTTGCCAGCCTATTTGAACGCTTTGCCTAAAAAAGGCGTGCATGTGATCACAGTCAACGATTATCTGGCCAAACGCGACGCCGAGTGGATGGGGAGGGTGTACGATTTTCTTGGATTGACGGTGGGATGCATTACCCATGAACAAGCCTTTAAATATGTTTCGGCGCAAAATGATCAAATCCCAAATTTCAAATCCCAAACAAATTCCTATGGCCAAAATTCAAATGACAAAAATTCTGAAGAGGGAGTTCCCCTCCTTACGAAGGAGGGGATTAAGGGGGGGTTAAATTTGGTTACCCGCAAACAGGCTTACGCCTGCGATATCCTTTATGGCACCAATAATGAATTCGGCTTTGATTATTTAAGGGATAATATGGTACCGGATTTAGCGTCAATGGTGCAGCGGGGTTTGAATTTCGCCATCGTTGACGAGGTGGATTCGATTTTAATTGATGAAGCGCGCACACCATTAATTATCAGCTCTCCGGCCGAAGAGTCAACCGATAAATATTTTAAATTCGCCGAGCTGGTGGAAAGGCTTGAGGAAAACGCGGATTACAATATTGACGAAAAGATGCGGGCGGCGACTTTAACGGAAGCCGGCATCGCCAAGATGGAAAAATTAATGGGTGTGGAAAATATTTATACTTCCGGCGGAATTTCCGAAGTGCACCATATTGAACAGGCTTTGAAGGCGCGGGTGCTGTTTAAGCGCGACCGCGATTACGTGGTCAAGGATAATGAAGTTATCATCGTTGATGAATTTACCGGCCGGCTGATGCATGGCCGGCGTTACAGCGAGGGGCTGCATCAAGCGATTGAAGCCAAAGAAAAAGTTGAAGTCCAGCGCGAATCGCAGACTTTGGCCACTATTACTTTTCAAAATTATTTTAGAATGTACAAGAAACTCTCCGGCATGACCGGCACGGCCGTAACTGAAGCCGAGGAATTTTCTAAGATTTATAAGCTGGAAACCGTGGTGATTCCGACTAATAAACCCATGGTTAGAAAAGACCTTAACGACTTGATTTATAGGAGTGAAATGGGGAAATTTAAAGCCGTGGTAGATGAGGTCAAGCGCCGGCACTTGACGGGTCAACCGGTTTTAGTCGGTACGATTTCCATTGAAAAAAACGAGCTCTTGGGTGAGATGATGGAGCGCGAAGGCATCGCGCCGCAGATTTTAAACGCCAAACACCATGAAAAAGAAGCGCAGATTATCGCCCAGGCCGGCAAATTAGGCGCGGTCACTATCGCCACCAATATGGCCGGCCGCGGCGTGGACATAATGCTTGGTGGAATACCACCAAGCCACGTCAAAGCTCAAATGTCTCCGCCAAAGGCGGATCCGCCTTTGGCGGAAAATGTCAAAACTAATGAAAATGCAAATCCGGAGCATGAGACGTGGTGCCAAGAATATGAAAAAGTTAAAGAACTTGGCGGGCTGCACATAATCGGCACGGAACGGCATGAAGCCCGGCGCATTGATAACCAGCTTCGGGGCCGCGCCGGGCGCCAAGGCGATCCTGGATCTAGCCAATTTTATGTTTCCATGGAAGATGACTTAATGAGGATTTTTGGCGGCGACAGAATGAAAAGTTTGATGACCACTCTTAGAATCCCCGAAGACATGCCCATAGAAAACAGCCTGGTATCGCGCTCGATCGAGTCGGCGCAGAGAAAAGTTGAAGGCAATAACTTTGACATCAGAAAGCATCTGGTGGAATATGACGACGTCATCAATAAGCATCGGGAGACGATTTACCGCAAGAGAAGGGAGATACTGAAACTAGCGGAGAATGACCAAACCCCAATAACCAATAACCAAACAAATCACAAATCCCAAATCCCAAATCCCAAACAGATACAAAATGCAAATGACCAAAAAAATCAAAATGTAAAAACAGAACAGAAAACCTTATCCGGTATTATCCTGGAAATGGTTTTAAATGAAATTGAGCAGGCCGTGATTTTCCATACGGCCGCGGACCGGCCAGCCGATTGGAATATTAATGAAATTTATCAAATCACTTCAACTATATTTCCCGTTGAACCCAAAGTCAAAGATGACTTGGCCGGCCTGTTAAAAGACGGAGATAAGCTGGATAAAGTAAGAGTCAGGACAAGCATCATTGAATATCTGGAAAATTTAGCCAAAGCTAATTATGATAAAATCAGTAAACCGGCTCTTGAAGCCGGGCTGGATTGGCGGCAGGTGGAGAAAGCCGTGTTGATCAGGTCAATTGACATGCTCTGGATGGAGCATCTGGAGGCCATGGACCATATGCGCGCCGGCATCGGCTTGAGGGGTTATGGCCAGAGAGACCCGCTGATTGAGTACAAAAAAGAAGCCTATATTTTGTATAATGAACTGAATAATTTAATCCAAAAGCAGGTGGCGTATTCCATCTTTAAAGTGGCTGACTTGGGAAATTTCGCCGTGCCCACCTTGAAAATGCGGCCGCAAAATTATATCGCTCCGGCCAAGACCATGGATAAAAACGCGGGTTCATTTTCCGCCTTTAAACGCGCCGACGGCGGTGGAAAGAGAAACGACAAAGCAGATATGGTGCGCGAAAAAGTTAAGGACGCGAGCGGCCAGAAGGTCGGCCGCAACGACCCTTGCCCCTGCGGCTCGGGCAAGAAGTTTAAGAAGTGCCATGGGGCGTGATGAATTAGGAATTAGACTTACCTTGATAATGGTAAATAATCATTTAATTTTAGCCATTAATTTTCTCTTGATTTTATTTTAAAATTAGTTTAAAATATTAGAAAGAGAAAGCACCTCACTTACACCCTGATCGGGTGTTATTAATTTATGTCCGATAATATTTTAGAGAAATTATTAAATCCCAGCCGGCGCGGCAAAGTCTGGTGGGTTTTTGCTGGCATAATTATCTTAGCTTTGGCCGCCTCGCTGGTTGACTTCGGCGGTTATTACAACCAGGCGGTGGATAAATTCAAGGCGCCCTTTCCCAAGGTCAAGGAAATTCCTTTCCGGCTGGGCCTGGATTTACTGGGCGGTACGCAATTGACTTATCAAGCCGACGTCAGCGCTATCGCATCCGCGGAAAAAAGCAACGCGGTTGAAGGCGTCCGCGACGTGATTGAAAGAAGAGTTAACACTTTCGGCGTCAGCGAGCCCAACGTGCGGATCAACCGGACCACCTCCGGCGATTACCGCATCATCGTTGAGCTGGCCGGCATCAAGGATATCAATCAGGCCATCAAGCTGATCGGCGAAACTCCGCTGTTGGAATTTAAAGAAGAAAACAAGGAAATCAGAAAAATCACCCCGGAGGAAACCAAGCAATTGAACGATTATAATAAGACGGCCGAAGCGCGCGCCACGGAAGTTTTGGGCAAGGTTATCTCCGGCGGGGATTTTAACGCCCTGGCTGGCGCTTATAGTGAAGACGCTAAAACCAAATCAAGCGGCGGCGATTTAGGCTGGCTTAAAGAAAGCGACCAGCCGGAAATATATAACTTGGCCAAAAATATCGCCGTGGGTAAAACCAGCGCCGACTTGGCGAAAATTAGCGGCGGTTACGAAATTATAAAAGTTGAAGGCAAAAGAGTGAAAACCGATCCCTTTACCAAGACCGAAGAAAAAGAAGTTAGGGCCTCGCATCTTTTAATTTGTTTTACCGGCAATAGCGGTTGTGAAAGCGGCTTTACCAAAGCGGAAGTTTTGGAAAAAATTAACAGATTGAAGGAGCAGGCCACGCCGGCTAACTTTAAAGATTTGGTAAAACAAAATTCCACCGAACCGAACGCGCGCGAGACCGGCGGCGACTTGGGCTGGTTTGGTTTGGGGCAGATGGTCAAACCTTTTGAGGATGCGGTCTATAAGCAAACCGCGGGCACGATTTCCGAACCGGTGGAAACCGATTTTGGTTTTCACTTAATCTATAAGCAGGCGGAGCGGCCGGTGGAAGAATTTAATTTGCGTCATATTTTTATCAAAACCTTGACTGAAGAAGATATTATCGGCCGGCAGAGCGAATGGAAGAATACTGAATTGACCGGCCGTAACTTAAAAACGGCCGCGGTAGAATTCAACCCCAACGACGGTTCGCCCGAGGTGTCTTTAGTTTTTGACGATGAGGGCGCGAAAATGTTTGAAGCCATTACCGAGCGCAACGTTAATAAACCGGTGGCGATTTATCTGGACGGCTACCCCATCAGCGTGCCCACGGTAAATGAAAAAATTACCGGCGGCAAAGCGGTTATTACCGGTAAATTTAATATCACTGAGGCTAAACTCCTGGTGCAAAGATTGAACGCCGGCGCTCTGCCCGTCCCGATTAACATAATCAATCAGCAAACCGTGGGCCCTTCTTTGGGCCAAAAATCAGTCTCGGACAGCACCAAAGCCGGCTTGATAGGTTTTGTTATCATCGCCTTATTCATGATCGCCTTTTATAGATTGCCCGGACTAATGGCGGTTTTGGCTTTGACGGTTTACAGCTTATTGGTGTTCGCTTTATTTAAAATCGGTTTTTCCATGGCCGCCCTGGTTTTAGTCGGCATTTTTTTGATTATCGGTATTACGGTTAACGGCTGGTTTATTTTGCTGGCTTTTTTAAGCTATCTGATTTTGTATTTTATCGGCGGTCTGGCGCCGGTAACTTTGACGTTGGCTGGCTTGGCTGGAGCCATTGTCTCGGTCGGTATGGCCGTGGACGCCAATATTTTGATTTTTGCCAGACTCCGGGAAGAAATTTCCAGCGGCAAACCATTGTCGGTAGCCTTGGACGAAGCTTTTAAGCGCGCCTGGCCGTCCATCAGAGATAGTAACTTTAACACGTTGCTGACTTGCCTGATTTTGATAATGTTCACTACCAGCGCGGTCAAGGGCTTTGCCGTGACTTTAGGCTTGGGTGTGATCATTTCCATGTTCTCCGCCATTTTTATTACCCGGAATTTTTTAAGTTTAATCCCGTCAGCTTGGCTGGAAAAGCGGCATGCGTTGATTACGGGGGCGAAAAAGAATTTATGACCAATTTTAAAATAATTCAAAAAAGAAAAATTTGGTTAACTATTTCCGGTGTTTTATTTGTGGTTTTTGCGGCGGCTCTGTTTATCTGGGGTTTTAAGTTCGGCATTGATTTTACCGGCGGCAGTTTGCTGGAAGTGACTTACCAAGGCGCCAGGCCCACGGTCAGCCAGGTTGAGTCCGGCTTGGCCGATCTGAAATTAAGCAGCCTGATTATTCAGCCGGTAGGCGATCATGACATGCTCTTAAGGTTTCAGGAAACCACGGAAGAAAGTCACCAGGCCATATTGGCTAAATTAAATGATTTGGCGAAAACAGAAAATAATGATAATTCGGTGGTGGAACAGCGGTTTGAATCGGTCGGTCCGTCAATCGGCGCCGAGCTTAAAGTTAAATCTCTGTGGGCCATCTTCTTCGCGCTGGTAGCCATGTTGAGCTATATCACCTATGCTTTCAGGAAAGTTTCCAGGCCGGTGGCTTCCTGGAAATACGGCTCGGCCGCTTTAATCGCCATGTTCCATGACGCGGTCATTACTATGGGCGTGTTCGCTTTTTTAGGCCATTACTACGCGGTGGAAATCAATACGCCGTTCGTGGCCGCGCTGTTAACGGTCATTGGTTATTCGGTTCATGATACCATTGTGGTTTTTGACCGCATTCGCGAGAATTTGCCAAAAAGCAATTTTGATTTTGAGGGCACGGTAAACGTCAGTTTAAATCAAACTTTAGCGCGTTCGATCAATACTACCATGACCACGCTGTTGGTCTTATTCTCAATTGTTATTTTCGGCGGCTCCAGCATCAGGTCTTTCGCTTTGGCTCTGGCCGTGGGAATTTTTATCGGCACCTACTCGTCAATCTTCGTGGCGCCGCCGCTATTGGTGATTTGGGAGAGGTGGAAGAAATAAGCTAGGGCCTTAGGAAATTAGTGATTTGGGGTAAGTATAAATTGCCAATATAAAATTTAATCAAAAACAGCTGTGTTTAAAGGCGGCTGTTTTTTGACAAACGACCTAATTTTAGAGTAAACTAAGAATATATTAAATAATTTACAATTTTCAATTTTCAATTTTCAATGAATTTTCAATTATTAAATTTTCAATGAATAATATGGCTGGCAATTTGAAGATTTAGTTGTTAACTCATTGGAAATTGTTTGAAAATTAGTAAATTGAAAATTGTAAATTATTTTAAATGTTTAATAAACTATTTGGAAAATTTTCTAAGGACTTGGGCATTGATCTGGGCACGACAAATACGCTAGTCTATACGCCGGAAAAGGGGATTGTCATCAATGAACCATCGGTGGTGGCGGTTAATCTCCGGACCGATGAAATTTTATGCGTGGGCGCGGAAGCGAAAAAGATGCTGGGGAAAACTCCGCCCCATATCCAGGCGATAAAGCCCTTGGTGGACGGCGTAATTTCCGATTTTGAAGTTACGGAAAAAATGCTCAAATATTTTATTGATAAAGTGCATTCCGAGTTTTTTACCTTGGTGCCGCGCCCCAGAATCATCATCGGCATTCCTTTGGATATCACCGAGGTGGAGAAAAAAGCGGTTGAAGACGCCGCCAAATCGGCCGGAGCGCGTGAAGTTTTTTTGATTGAGCAATCCATGGCCGCGGCGATCGGCACTCGTTTAGACGTGACCGGTCCACAGGCAACTATGATCGTGGATATCGGCGGTGGCACCACCGAAATCGCGGTTATTTCTTTAAGCGGAGTGGTAACCTGGAAGACGCTTAGGCTGGCCGGTAACGCCCTGGATAATGATATTATTCAATATGTGCGCGAGGAATTCAATATTTTAATCGGCGAACAGGTAGCCGAAAATATCAAGCTCAAAATCGGTTCCGCCACCGCTTTAAAAGAACCGATGGAGATGCCGCTGCGGGGGCGCGATTTAATCAACGGCCTGCCCAAAGAGGTCATGATTACCGACAGCCAAGTCAGGGAAGCCATGCAGAGAATCATTCGCCAAATTATTGAAAATATAAAAATTACCCTGGAAACCACGCCGCCGGAATTGGTGTCCGATATTTATGAACATGGCATAGTTTTAACCGGCGGCGGCGCCCTGCTGCGCGGTTTAGACAAAGAAATCGCTCAAGCCACGAAAATTCCGGTCAGAGTGGCCGAAGATCCGTTAACCTGCGTTGTCAGGGGTACGGGTATCTTGCTCGGCGACCCGGCGCTGCTTAATAAGGTGCTATCGCCGGTGACGGAAGAGTACTAAAATAAATTTTCAATTTTCAAGTACCAATTTTCAATGAATTTTTAATGTTATAGTTTCCAATTGAAATTTAAATAAGTGGTCATTCATTGAAAATTGTAAATTGTAAATTGAAAATTAGCCGTAAGTCAATAAAACCAGATTATTATGATAAGATTGAACATGAGAAAATATATAACTATTATCGCAGTTATTCTGCTGCTTATTTTTTTGCATTATTCTAAATGGTTAAATCCCGTGGAATCTTTTTTAACCAGCCAGTTAAGACCGGTTTTTAAAGTTTTTCATTCTTTAAGTTCAGGTTTAAACATAATCTATTCGCGGTCGGCCGAGGAAGCCGACTTGGCGGACGAACTAAAAATCGCCCGTGAAACCATTAACCGCCTAACGGCCGAAAAAGTTGAAGCAAAATTCTTAGCAGAAGAAAATTTCGCCCTTAGAAAACAGTTGAACTTTTTAACTAAGAGCGGTCGACGCTATTTGATGGCTAATATTATTTCCCGAGGCGGGCCCGGGGACGACGTTAGAGAAAGCCGGTCAATAGTGATTGATAAAGGATCAAGCGATGGTTTGTCCGCGGGACTGGCGGCTATAAGCATTTTTGGCACGGCCACTTCTAGCCAGGGGGTGATTGTCGGTAAGATAATTAAGATAAAAGACAATTTATCTGAAATTTTTTTGGTTACCGATAAAAACTGTAAATTAGCGGCCGCAATTTTGGGCGAAGAAAAAACCATCGGCGTGACACGCGGTGAATTGGGATTAACCATTAAAATGGAGTTTATTCCCCAGACGGAAAATATCAAAATCGGCGATTTAGTGGCCACTTCCGGCTTAGAGCCCAGCATTCCGCGCGGACTGGTAATTGGCCAGGTAGCCAAGGTGGTAAAAGAAAATAACCAGGTTTGGCAAAGCGCCGCTATCGAGCCGCAAATTAATTTAGATTCTTTGTCCGTGGTTTCGATTTTATTGCCATAATATTAGGGTGTAGAAAAATACCTCTTTAAAACAAAATGTTTTCTAAAATTTATTCATTAATACCGGTAGGGCGGCAAAACGCGTTTTACAGCCCTG
>MFFY01000034.1:26431-28426 GCA_001778055.1 Candidatus Falkowbacteria bacterium RIFCSPLOWO2_12_FULL_45_13 | reverse complement strand
AATTTACGACAATTGATAACTAGCACAATCCATACTTGAATTTATAAAATACTGCTCCTTGTCCTGCCTTAACCTCCAGAAATACTGCCCTAATCGCCCCCGCCCGGCAGACTGCCAAAGACAAAATAAGTGATAGCATAAGCCGCTATAATTATAATCAAACCGATAATCGCCCGCTGGATGGTTTCTTTGGCCTTTTTTACCTTGTCTTCATCGCCTTGCGCCACCATCCAATTATAACCGCCATACAGCATATAGACCAAGAACAACACGCCCAACAGGCTTAAAAACGCCTGTATCACAACGCCGACGATTGAGGCCAAATCATTTTTTTTGTCTGAATCTATATCCTCGTAGGGCGCATCACCGGTCGATCCCACCTTCTTTAAGTTATCGCTGGCCGGACTGGCGGCTAAAACAAAATTCGGAAAAATTAACAAGGCCGTTAAAAGAATAGAAACTATAATATGTATAAATGCTTTTTTCATACATCCCCGCGCTTAATAAAAAATTATTTTTGCCCTGACGGCTAAGGCTGAGTGTATCCGCCAACGCCGCCCCTGCCGCCCTTCAAAGTTCCCTGTTCAATCTTGCCCATAACGAACACGCTGATGGCGTAGGCGGCGATAATTATGATGATGCCGGTAATGGCGCGTTTTAACGTATCTTTAGCTTTGGTTACTTTCTCTTCCTCGCCCCGGGCGGTCAGCCAATTATAGCCGGCGTATAAAATAAGGACCAACAACAAAACTCCGATTAGACTTAAAAAGATATTGATCGCGGTTTGCACTAAGAACAGCGCGGTGTCTTTATTGGCGGCTTCGTAGCCGGCGGTACCGGCTAGTTCTTGCGTACTATTATTTATCTTAGCCTTTGTCCCCGGCTTAACGAGCGCGAGCGCGCTGGCTGAACTTACCATGGCTAGCGTGGTTGATAAAACAATAAGGCCTATAATTTGAACTTTAAAAAATTTCTTACGCATAGAATACAGTCTGTCATCGCGAGGAAGCCGTACTCGGCAGGCGAAACGACTTCTCTATTGTCATTGCGAGGAGCCTGTAATCAGGCGACGCGGCAATCTCAGGCACGATGGATAGGTATAAAATAAAAATTTAGTGGTGTCCATTGTTCCTGAGATTGCTTCGCTCCCCCGCATCAAGTGCGGGGTCGCTCGCAATGACAAACTAATTTATGGGTATTAAAATAATTTGCTGAAAAGAAAGGCCCAGGCCGCGTAAGCGCCAACTACGATAATTATGCCGATTAGCGCCCGAATAATAGTGTTCTTGGCTTTTTCCACCTTTTCTTCTTTGCCTTCGGCCGTCATCCAGTTATAGCCGGCGTAAATCATTAAAATTAAAAAAACCGTGCCGACCAAGCCCAGGCCGATGCCCACCACGGTACCGGCAATTTCTAATAAGGTGGATTGACTGTTCCCCAGAGATGCTTGATAAGGGCCTTTGTCGCTGGCCACCTCATCCAGCTTATCAAGCGGCGGATTAGCGGCCAAAATCAGCCGCGGCCAGACAAACATGGCTAATAAACAGACAAATATTATTAATTTTTTACATTGCTTTGTCATCTGATTGTGTTTTTAAATCTTAAAATTGCTATTTAAAAACTTTGGCGCCGATTATTTCCACCACCAAGCGGGCAATGGCATAGGCGGCCAACACCACGACTAAGCCGATGACGGCGTTGGTAATGATTTTTTTGGCTTGGCTCACTTTGTCTTCATTGCCGCCGGCCGTCATCCAGCCATAGCCGCCGTAAATGGCTAAAATCAAAAAAATCGCGCCCAAAAGCCCGAGCACCGTGGTTATAACCGTGGCGACAATGGTCTCAAAGGTGGCTGTAGTACCATAGCCGGCGCCCTGAACGGCCACCGCATTAAGCGGCGCGTTGGCTCCGGTTTCAAAGGCCTTGTCTATGCCTACGGGAAGCGCGCTGATAGCATAACAAAAATTAGGGGCTAAAAAAATAGACAGAAAAAAC
>MFFY01000034.1:25636-26406 GCA_001778055.1 Candidatus Falkowbacteria bacterium RIFCSPLOWO2_12_FULL_45_13 | reverse complement strand
CGACTAAGAAACGGTTGTGCTGGTTACGAATTCCCATAAAGGCATAATTAATTTAACTATGGCAAAAACGGAATAAATAACAATCAAGGCGATGATGGTATTCATAATTATGGCCTTGGCCTTTTCCACTTGCTCTTCCTTGCCCCGCGCCATCATCCAGGTATAGCCTGCGTAAGATAATATCACCATAGCAATTACGCCCGTAAAGACCGGGGCCAAAACACCACCCAGCATTTTGGCCATAAATGCGCCCGGATTTTTTTCTATGGCCTCCGCCTGATAGCCGGCGCCTTCGGGCCCGCCGGTTTTTTTCAGGCCTTCAATAAATTTTGAATCGCCGGCTGCCGCCGGCGGGGCAGAAAAAAGAAAAACAAACAGGGCCGCGGATATAAAAAATATGTAAATCCTTTTCATATAAAACTGCCTGGTAGGAGATGTCCGGCCTTAAGCGCCCTTAAGCGCGTTGCTAAAAATCATGGCAATCAAAGCGGTAATAGCATAGGCGCCCAGGATTACTATCAAACCCAAAACGGCTGTGATAATCGTCTCCTTGGCTTCTGTGATTTTCTGTTCGTTGCCTTTGGCCAGCATCCAGCCGAACCCCGCCCAGAGAATCAATAAAAAAAAGATCACTCCGACGAAAGCCAGGGCAGCGCCCACAACTTTGCCGATAATGATTGGCAGATCGGTTTGGCTGGGTAGCTTACCATATCCAGTTTTCGCTGTGTTTTCTAACCCCCCCAGCGCCTTATCCGCGCCCGTATCCGCCG
>MFFY01000034.1:25171-25625 GCA_001778055.1 Candidatus Falkowbacteria bacterium RIFCSPLOWO2_12_FULL_45_13 | reverse complement strand
CGCTAAAACCGCCGGCCCCAAAGCTAAAACCAAACCAGCCGTTATCAGACCGGCAAGAATCAGGCTGTATTTTGCAGTTAAGGACATAAAAATGCGAAACGGCTAACTTAAGACAATAAGTTTCTATGAATTTCGCGACTGGAGCGAAGCGGAAGGAGCAAATTTCATGAATACTTGAAACTTGCTCGCTGACGCTCGCGAAATTTATAGAAATTCATTGTCTTGTTTATAATTTTCTCCCACCGCTCTGCCCGCGAGATAAAAACTCTCGTCCAAAGCAGTGGCCCTCCGCTTGGCGGAGAAAACCACTTTTTCTTAATACCGGTATTAAGAAGACTAACTACGGCGTGCTCGTAGCGCTGATTAGACCAGTTATAACAAAAGTCGCGATGCCCCAAGAGGCTAAAATAATCACTAAACCGATCACGCCGGCGGTAATTAATTTTTTGGCTTC
>MFFY01000034.1:24598-25145 GCA_001778055.1 Candidatus Falkowbacteria bacterium RIFCSPLOWO2_12_FULL_45_13 | reverse complement strand
CTTCGCCGATCTTGTCTTCGCTGCCTCCGGCCGTCATCCATTTAAAACCGCCCAACAGAATAATCACCACCGCGATGATGCCCAGAAAGCCCAGGATTACATTAATAACAGAAGCCACTATAACGCGCGGATCTTTCTCGCCCAAACCAAGATCAGTATTAACCTGTGTCCTTATATCGTCACTTCCCCACAAATCCTTTACCTCAGGTTTCTCCGCTAAAGCCGGCAAGGAAAAAGCCAAAACCGGCGTCAGAATAAATAAGGCCATGGCCAAAACTATGGCTTTTTTTATTAATTTTTGTCTCATTTTTCACCTCCTCCCCGCAGAAACACGAATACGAACGAATAGAAGCGAATCCGATTCGCATATTCAGTGTTGATTAAATTTATTTAATTTATGCCCAAAACAGCAACTTCCGCCGTCAAAAAACGGCGGAAAAAACCATCTTTCTTAAATGCCGGCATTAAGAATTATGTCAAGCGCTAGGCTTCCGTTCAAAGCAACGCCCCCCAAGAGAATCGAGGACGAGCTTTTCTTAATACCGGT
>MFFY01000034.1:0-24572 GCA_001778055.1 Candidatus Falkowbacteria bacterium RIFCSPLOWO2_12_FULL_45_13 | reverse complement strand
AATTAATTTTTTGGCTTCGCCGATCTTGTCTTCGCTGCCTCCGGCCGTCATCCATTTAAAACCGCCCAACAGAATAATCACCACCGCGATGATGCCTAAAAAGCCCAAAATTACGTTAATAACCGAGGCGACTATAACGCGCGGATCTTCATTGCCCAACCTAATTTCATCATTTACTTTCTCATAAGTCCCCTTCGCAGCAGTAGTAGTATCCCAGCCAGTAACAGGATCCGCTAAAGCCGGCAAGGAAAAAGCCAAAACCGGCGTCAGAATAAATAAGGCCATGGCCAAAACTATGGCTTTTTTCATCAATTTTTTCATTTTTCACCTCCCCTCTTTAGTAAACACGAATAAAACGAATAATAAACGAATTTTATGAATATGTATTCGCTTATTCAATGTTATTTATATAACTGAGGGGTCGGGGAGTTTCCCCTTAAACCCCTAAGACATATGATTTAATTTTCCAAGTTGATTGTTTGCTCTTTAAAACTTTAGACTGCGCCATCTGTACGGCAATGCCCATAGCGGCGAAAATCCAGCGGTTGTTTGCGTTGCCTCTCATCCAGCATTTATCCAGTTCAAATATGTCTTTAACCAATCCCCGCATCGGCTCCACGGTGATTGATCTGTCCCGATAGTCTTTTAGATTTCTCGATGTCAGCATATCCTTGATCATCTTTTTTCTTGATGCCGATTTATTCATGTTCTTCCGCGGCGCGGCGACCGGTTGGATTTTGTAATTTTTCTTTAAACCGAAATACAGTTTCTGGTCATCGGCCTTGCTATCCATGCATACTTTTTTGACGATTCCGGCATATGTGATTATTTCTTCTTCCATCCGTTTGGCTTCGTTTCGGGAATTCGGCATCCGCTGGAATATCCCTAAAACCGGCAGCTGGTGCGAAGTCAGGCAGAATGTTCCGTGCCCGTAAATCCAGCCATCAGCCATTGATTTAGACCAAGTCGCTTGCTTATCCACTCCTCTCAGATTCTTCGGAATAATATTCAGATCTTTTTGTTTTTTGTGCCAAACCGGTCCCCTGGATTTAGTCATCATCTTGTCGGCCGAAATCTTCTTAATTGAGTATTTTTTTAGGAAATATTTGAAAAATGAAGGTTGCTGGTTTTCCAGGCGAATGGCAGATTTTTTTTAAACGATCGCGTAATTGGCGTTCCGACAGCGGCTTAAGCTTTAATCCTTCGGCGATTAGATCCCAATATTCAACTGTCAGCCGATGGATGCCTAAATATGCCTTTTCCTTGCATTTAACGGACAGTATGGCAATGAACATTATCAGCCATTCTGGATAACTGAATTTGCTTCCTCTGGTTCCATCCCGATCAGGGTGAGGAAATTTGGTTTCTTTCAGAAACTTTTTAAAGTGGCCGCGGGTTTCCTTAACCCATTCCGGGTTAAGTTTAACTTTAGATTTTTGTTTTAGCATAGGGTAGTTTTATGTTTATTTTAAACATTCTACTACCATTATGCCAAAATTTACCTAAAGTTAGAAGGGGAAACTCCCCGACCCCTCAGATAATTAGATTTATCAACATTAATTATATTTTACCATAAACGGCAAAAAAAACCAACAGGGGCGAACCATGGTTCGCCCCTGTTTACTGATTATGTCAGTTTTAAATTAATAATTAAGCGCTGGCTTGATTATTACCATTCGCCCCAGGCACTTCTATTGTCTGTGATTAAACATGTTTCTGTTACCGCATCAGGACCGGTGTCCGATAATCCCTTTGATCTAATTAAATCATTTAACGCCGCTGTTTTGCTTCTGTTAAATGTCGTGTAGGCCTCGGCGATACATCGATCTCTGTCATTTACATATTGTTCTTGCTCAATATACCTTATAGTTGAGTTATTATATTGATTGTTTTTTGCTGTTATGCCAGCAGTGGTAGGGATATCAGTGAGAGTGCTGTCTTGAATGCGAACGCCTCTTTTGTCTTTACATTCCACGTCTTTTACGCAAGACACCCTTTTATTATAATCATTATTGCAGTTTCTTATTGTATTGTCTCGGGTTTTCTGAAAACTAGAAACTCCAGCCTTATATGTTCGCATCAGGCCATTTATGGCGGTAAGCCAATCTTTTGCGCAAAGATCTGTAAATCTATTACTCATGGCATATTGAATCCCCTCCTTATCCCGATTGTTTAAAATTACGCGGTTAGGGTCGTTTGCGGCAATATCCTTGAATTTACCTTTAAACCAAACTAATATATCTGCCGGATCGGTTAGCTCATATATTTTTTTACCACCAAATAGCGCGGTATTAACCACGGTCTTTGTAATCTTAGGAGCAGTAGTGGGTGGAGTAGTGGGTGGAACAGCGGCATACTCTTTTATTATGCAGTCGTAAACGCCCTGCGCGCCGGATTTGCCGTTGGAATTTAAATTCGCGTAGCGATTTCCCATGGCCTTCTTAAATAAATCTAGAACTTGCCATTGAGTTGTTAGCTCCGGCGGTATAATTTTGAAGGCGTTTGCGCTATTAGAACAGTCTAACGGGTCTGTACTGCCTACAACGCAAACTTTAATATGATATTCTGTCCCCATCACAAAGCGGCCGCTCCGAAGACTGCCAACTTTCCATAAGAAAGCGCAACCGGTACCATCTCTTGGAGTGTTACACAAAACTTGCGTAGCGATAGGTAAACTTACTGAACCGGTAACCATAGAAATATTGAATCTAGGCGCAGCTACTGTACCACTATATGTCCAAGTAATGCGTTTGTCGGTTGTCTGATAATTCAGTTTGCCATCGGCGGGAAGAAGAGGAATGGCGACATCAGTAACCGCCGCCCGGGCGTTATCGGCCAGGAGGAAAACGAAAACCGCCAGCGAAAAAAATAACAGAATTTTTTTCATAATTTTTTCCGTAAAGCCCAAAATTTTAATTGGGCGTTTGCTTAAATGTATTATTGCTTATATTATACCCCCTCCCGACTAAAACAGTCAACAAACTCGCAAACTATTTCGTAAGTTAACAAATTGCTACTAAACAAGCAAATTGTAAAAATAGCCATAAAACCCTTATAAAACAAGTGTTTGCCTGGGTTGGCGCCTCATCTAAACCGGCTACTTTATCTCATAAATCAACAAGTCCTTGTTTTTAAAAACCAGTTTTACCTCTGCCCGAAGGTTATTTAAAGTCCTAATCAGATTACTGGCTTCATCATTCAATACCACCGCGTATTTAGCCAGAAAATCCCTTTTAATCGCCAAGGGCACCAATTTTATCTGTTCGGCCGGTTTTAGATTAAGGCATGGCGTGGGCTGATCGCAATACAAGCCGTCATAACTGATGTTGCGCCAAAGCCAATATGTCCTTTGATCATATTCATATAAAAATGTAGGGTCAATACCGGTTATATAATGATTATAGTCATTATAAAAAAACATCATCGGCCACATGCTCCAACTGCTGTAAAAAATAACCGAATCTTTTTTAGTATTGGCCTTGAGCCATTCATTGGCCTGACTATAATTTTCGCTAAGTCCAGCCGTCTCTGTCCCGGCTTGAAAAAAATCCAAAAAAACCGTGCTTAAATTATAAAAAATAACCGCGGTCAAGGCGCCGAAAAGAAAAAAACTTAAAATTTTAAGATTTATTTTATTGGCCAGCCAATTTTTAACTTGCTTAAATTCTTCCCTGGCCATAAAATCGCTGAACGTAACTGCCGCAAACAAAAAAGTAATCGGCAGCCAATATTCTACGCCGCGCCACACCAACAGACTAACTATTAACCAAGTATTGGAATATAAAAATAAAAAATTGCCGACAACTGAAGTTTTTCCTAGCTTTTTTAAAGATAAAAATAAAACCGTGGCTAAAATACCAGCCAGTAAAACCAAAAAATTGGACCTGATAAAATCGGCAAAACCGGGCATCTGCAACTCACTGCCAATATTCAAATCAACGCCAAAAAATTTCAAAAATAAAATTTGGCTATGGGTTATGAACATGATGTAGAAATAATTCAGACTTTGCGGATGAATCAAAGCGCCAGCCAAAATGCCGCCGGCCGAGGCGATCAACGGCCTTAAATTGATCCGTTTTTTAGTATAAGCCTCCACGGCTGAATAAACCAAAGTCTGCAGTATTATCAAAGGAGCTAAATGATAGCTTAAAGTGTAAAATAAAGACAAAATAAACAGCCAAAAATTTCGGCCCTTGGCCAAGAATAAAAAGGCCAAAGGCAAAACTATAATTGATAGAAGATGCGGCCTTTCCAATGATAGCCGAAAACTAAAGACCGTGGAAGAAACCAACAAAAAAAATACCCAAATAAAAGGATATTTTACCTTCAGGCTGTTTAAAATTAAATAAAAAACCGCGAAAACTAAGGCTGCTAAAAAGCTGGCGAAAACCTTAATACCTAAGAGTAAGCCGAACCAATGAATAAAAAAAGCCGCGCCCAAATGATAGCCCCACCAGATATCGGTCGGCGCGTAATTAAAAAAGTGAAATTCCAACCAGGGGCGAACTAAGTTAAACTGGCCGCTTTGTTCCATTAAAAAAGCGTGCTTGGCGTGATAATAAGGATCATCGGCGGTGGCCAATCCGTTGATTGACCAATGAGCCATAAAAAATATGGCGAAAAACAAAACCAAGACTAAGAACGGCTTAATTTTATCATTGATAGCCATGAGGTTAAAATAGCCTCTTATAAAAAAGCCAGGCCAGGGTTTTTATGCCATCGGCCCATTTGTTTAACTTTACCTCGCCCAGCCTTTCCCGATAAGGGATCCTGATTTCCGCGAAACGAAACTTATTTTTTAAAACTTCTATTTTTATTTCTTGCGTAAAAGCCATACTATTGCTTTTGAGCTTTATTCTACTTAAAATTTCTTTTTTAAAAACCCACATGCCGGTCATGGAATCTTCTATCTGCCGTAAAAATAAAAACTTCATTATCTTGGTTAAAATAATATTACCTAAATAATTAACCTTTTTCATCGTCTCCGGCCGGCCATCGCCCAAACGGCTGGCGGAAACAAAATCTAAATCTCTCTCCACTAAAATTTCAACCAGCCTTTTTATTTCCCCTGCCGGATAAGTATTATCGCCGTCCATGGCCACAATAATCTCATTAGTAACATTCTTAAAACCTTTCTTGTAGGCGGCGCCATAACCGCTTTTCTTTTCCTCAACCACCCGAGCGCCATAATCTTTGGCGATTTTAACCGTATTATCTGTGCAATTATTATCAACCACGATAATTTCGTCTATATAAGATAAATCATTTTTAAACAGCTCGGTTAAACCATCCTCCTCATTATAGCAGGGGATAACTAAGGAAAGTTTTTTATTGCCAATCATTTCTTAATAAATTAAGAATTATTTATGTTCAAAAACCGCCAGCTGATTAAAGCCCAATTGGAATTTTTTATATTTTTTAATTGCCAGCCCGCTCTTTTCCGCCAAGGCGCGAATTTCTTTTTCGTTCCAATAATGCTTATGCTCGGCCAGGTTCGCTTGATCAATTATTCCCAGCCAGGCCATAAATTCTAAAATCGGCTTGGCCGCCCGAGTCGGGGTGGTTAAAATAATTCTGCCGCCCTTATTTAAAATGCTTTTAAATTCATGAAACACGGCCAATACTTCGGGCGCATGAAGATGTTCAATAACGGCCAAGCAGGCGATAGTATCAAAATGGACGTTTTCCATGTCCGAGTGGTCATAATTTATCGCCAAATATCTGCCCTTAACGTATCTTTTTAATTCCCCTCGGTTGCCGCCAAAATCAAAAACGTCGCCGATTAAAAACGGCCTGGCTTTTTTAAAACGGTAATACTGAAAAAATTTATCCATTAACCTTGAGCTGTCTAACATAAAGCTTTTTATAATTTTATCATTAAATAATTTATTTTACCACTGGCCAATCTTATCTAACCATGAATTCATAAATTAGCTTTTAGCTAATTATAAATATAATTTATCATTGCTTCGTCCCCCGGGTCAAGCCCGGGGCTAAAGGCGCTCCTCGCAATGACAGAAAGTCGTCTTACTTTAAATAAAATTTAAATTTATGGATTCACGTATCTAAATATTGCTCGGCGACAAACATTGATTTTCCCTTTAATTATTGCTATAATTTTTTTATATTTATGACCATTTCCTATTTTTCCCGCAAGATAAAATCTCCCCAGGACTGGCGCCAGGCCAAAAAAAAATATTTTTTAAACCACGGCCGGAAAACTTCAGCCGGTTTTAACCCTAGGGGCAAGATTAAACAATACTCCAGCAAAAAACGCAAACCATTTAATAAAGCCAAATTCGCCAAAGCCTTATTTTATGGTTTTCTTGTTTTTTTACTTCTTTGTTTCGGCGCCTACCTCCAGCTGACCCGCGACCTGCCCGATCCTAACCGCTTGATGGAGCGCCAAATCGCGCAAAGCACTAAAATTTACGACCGCGCCGGCCAAACCGTTCTTTACGAAATCCACGGCGATGAAAAACGCACCCTAATCAGCTTAAAAGATGTTCCGGATAATTTAAAAAACGCCACCATCGCGATTGAAGACAAGGATTTTTATAAACACAAAGGCTTCAGCCTCTGGGCGATTTTCCGCACAATTATAACCGATATTTTATTGGGCAAGCGGGCGGGCGGCTCAACCTTAACCCAGCAATTTATTAAAAATTCCATTTTAACCAACGAAAAAACCTTTACCAGAAAAATCAAAGAAATAATCTTGGCTTACCGGCTGGAAAAAAAATTCTCCAAAGACGAGATCCTGCAGATGTATTTTAACGAGATTCCTTACGGTTCAACCGCTTACGGCGTGGAAGCCGCCAGCCAGCGCTATTTCGGCAAAAGCGCGCGCGAGGTAAACCTGGCCGAAGCCGCGGTCCTGGCCGCTATCCCGCAGGCGCCTAGCCGCTATTCGCCCTACGGCCCGAACAAAGACCTGCTCATCGCCCGGCAAAAATATATTCTGGATTTAATGGCCAAATACGGTTATATCACCAAGGATCAGACCAGTGAAACGAAAAACGCCGCCCCGATTTTTAAAACGCCGTCGGACAATATGATCGCGCCTCACTTTGTTATGTATATCAAAGAAATGCTGTCGGAAAAATACGGCGAAAAAACCATTGAACAGGGCGGCTTAAAAATCTATACTACCCTGGATTTATATAAGCAAAAAATTGCCGAAGAAGTTATCAAAGAGCAAGCCGCCATCAATGAAAAAAAATACCAGGCCGCCAACGCGGCCCTGATTTCGCTTGATCCTAAGACCGGGCAAGTGCTGGCCATGGTGGGATCAAAAGATTACTTTAATAACGACATTGACGGCCAAGTAAACGTTACGCTTCAGCCCCGGCAGCCGGGTTCATCTTTCAAGCCGATCGTCTACGCGGCCTCATTTATCAAGGGCTATACGCCCGAGACCGTGCTCTATGATGTGGTGACCAATTTTTCCACCGATCCGGCCAAACCATACGAACCGCACAATTACGATTCTAAAGAACACGGTCCGGTAACCATGCGGCAGGCGCTAGCCGGTTCTTTGAATATCCCGGCGGTTAAAACCATCTATCTGACCGGCATTGATAATGTCATCAGTTTGGCGCAAAATCTTGGCTATAGCACGCTTAAAGAAAAGGGCCGCTTTGGCCTATCACTGGTTTTGGGCGGCGGCGAAGTGAAGTTATTAGAGCACACCAACGCTTTCAGTGCCTTCGCGCGCGAAGGCGTTAAGCGCCCGCCGGCCTTTATTTTAAAAATAGAAGACCAAGACGGCAAAATCTTAGAGGAATTTAAAGACCAAGCAGAAAAAATTTTAAGCAGCAATGTCGCGCGACTAATTAACAATATTTTATCGGACAACTCGGCCAGAAGTTATGTCTTCGGCGCCAGCAACTTCTTAACCCTGGGCTCGCGGCCGGTGGCGGCTAAAACCGGCACCACCAACGACTACCATGACGCCTGGACCATCGGTTATACGCCGTCCATCGTCACCGGCGTCTGGGTAGGCAATAATAACAATAAAGAAATGAAGCGCGGCGCCGACGGTTCGGTGGTGGCGGCGCCGATTTGGCATAATTACATGGATCGGGTCCTGGGCAATACGCCGATTGAATATTTTAACGCGCCCGAAGCCAGAATCACCGGCAAGCCGGTCCTGGATGGCGCGATCGATCCGGATGCCACGGTCAGAATTGATAAATTTTCCGGCTACTTGGCCAATGAGTTCACGCCACCAAGCGCGATTATAGAAAAACAATTCAGGCAGACGCATGATATTCTTTATTACGTTAATAAAGACGATCCGGCCGGCCCGGCGCCGGCTAACCCGGAAAGCGATCCGCAATTTAAGCTTTGGGAAGCAGCGGTTTCGGCCTGGGCAAAAAAACAGGGCATTATCAACGCCGCGCCACCAACCGAAACCGACAACCTGCACCGGCCGCAATATCAACCCGTAATTTCGATTGATTATCCTTTAAATAATCAAACCATAGACAACCAAATCCTGGAAGTAAGAATCAGCGCTGCCGCCACTAGCGGCGTTGACCGGGCGGAATACTATATTGACGGCTATTTATTCGCTACCGTGGCCGCGGCCCCGTTTCATCTTAATAAATCCGTCAGCTTCTTAAAAAACGGCTTTCACGGCCTAACCGTGCGGGTTTGCGACGCGGTTGACAACTGCGGCGAACAAAAAATAGAATTTAATTTAGCCGGCAACGTCGAACCGGAAAAAGTTGGCATAAAAATCACCCTAACCCAGCCCTTGCCCAACGCCAGTTTTATTAAATATGACTTCCCTATAGCTTTAAAGGCCAATTTAACCAACCCCGAGCAAACCGCCGGCGCGACTTTCTACTATAAAGACCAGACCGGCAACGTCACGCCAATTGGTCAGGTGAAAATTAAGGATAAAAACGCGCTCGGATCATTAACCGCTATTTTGTCCCCAGGATCATATCGGCTGTACGCCGAAGCCCGGGGCTGGCAAGACCAAACCGACAAGAGCGAGGAGGTCGGCATCACCATAAAAGATATGCCGACCGGCACTACCACGCCAATGGCCGCCCAATAAAAAACAATCGATTCACAAATCAACGAATTATCTCATAAATTTCACAAATAAAATTTTCATTTATTTGTAAATTCGTGAAAAGATTTGCCTGCCCGCCGGCAGGCAGGTAGATTTGTAAACTTATTGTTTTATCGGCATGATAATATACAAATAGCTTTCATCCTGTTCCGGACGAATTAGACACGGCGTGTTGCCGTCAATAACCTCAATTTTTACCATCTCGGTTTCAATGTTTCCCAGACCTTCAAGCAAATAGCGGTAATTAACCACAATACTATTTTCATCGCCAGCCACCACAGCCTCCAGGTTGGTTATGTTTTCGCCGGTTTGACTGGAAACCGAAGAAATAACCACCAGATTTTTGCCCAGGGGAAAGTCTAAATTAACGTCATTAATGCCTGTTTTGGAAAATAAAGAAGCCATTTTTACGGCACGGATCAGCTCCTGCCGGTTAATCACGATTTTGGTTTTACTGCTGGTTGGGATTATCTGCTGGTAGTCAGGATATTGGCCTTCAATCAGGCGAGAAACCAGCTCAGTTGATCCGTAAGTGAACAAAATTTGATTATCTGAAATATAGAACCTTATTTTTTGGCTAGTTGCTTCGGCTTCGCCGTCCGGATTAACCGATAAAACCCTCAATAGTTCCTGCAAGGTTTTCGCTGGCACGATAATCTTTTTTTCTTCTTGGCCGTTAGGTTTATCCAGCGCTGTCTCGTGAACGGTGCTGGATTTATTCGGCGTTGCTCCGTGGCTAGCGCTGTATTTGGTTTTGATCTTTTTTTCGGCCAGGCGATAACTGTCGGTGGCGGCCAGAGTTAGAGAGTCGCCGGAAAACACAAACAACACGCCAGATAATTCCAGTCTGGTTTCGCTTAACGGCGTGGCAAAAATTACCTGGGAAATCGCTCGCCCAACCTCTTCGGCCTGGGCGCTGAAATAATTTTTTTTATCAACCCCTGGAATTAAAGGAAATTCTTCAGCCGACTGCCCCCTGATTTTAGACTGATAGTTTTCACAATCAACCAGCAAGTCGTCGCCTTTCTGCTCCAGGCCAATTTTTTTATTTGGCAATAGGCCGATGCAATCAGAAATTATTTTAGCATTAACCGTAAATGAGCCCTCGGTCTCAATTTTTCCCCTAACCGCGCTAATTATGCCTACCTCCAGATTGGTGGCCACCAGCCGAATGTTCCCAGCCCCCGCTTTTATTAAAATATTGTTCAGAATCGGCAGATTTATATTTTTGCCAGCCACGTGGCCCACCAACAATAACCCCTGTTTTAGGTTTTCCTGCAAACTAAAAATTTTTATTTCTCCAGACTTTTCGTTACTCATATTTTAGGGGCCACCCGTTTTAAATGACGGCTTATGGGGGTAATTAATTAATAATATATTAATAAATAATAACAATAAGCGAGTTGAAAAGTTTTGTTTTGGTTGAATTTTTATTGGAATTACAGTAAACTTTTATTTTAGCGGCGTGTTTATGGTGTTGATAAGTCAAACGAGTTTGGTGGGTTGGTGTGTATAAAAATATGGCGAGTGTGGCGAGACCGCGGTCCATTAACAAGCCAAACACAACTCGCCACCAGGTTGTCAACCGTTGTAAATTAATTGTTTGATTGAATTAATGTTTTGCTTGGTCCGTTCGTCCTCCTGGCATTCCTTGGCGATTTTATTATAAGCGTGCATGGCGGTAGTGTGATCGCGTCCGCCCAGCTCTTGGCCGATTGATGGATAGGATGAGTTGATTTCTTTACGCATTAAAAACATGGCAATTTGCCTGGGCACTACTAATTCTTTTTTGCGGCTTTGGCCGATAATATCTTTGATGTTGATTTCAAAGAATTTAGAAACCGCTTCAATAATGGTTTTTGCCGTGGTTGATTTGGACTGAAAATTTGAAATAATGCCGGCTAAAACATTTTTAGTTGATTCAATCGAGGGCAAAGAATTATTAAATTCATAATAGGCGATTAGGCGATTTAGCGCGCCCTCCAATTCGCGGATATTGCTGGTAATATTATTCGCGATGTAAGCCAAAATTTCTTTATCCAGTTTATAATTCTTTTCACGGCACTTGGTTTCTAAAATAGCAATTCTGGTCTCAACGTCCGGTGCGCTGATATCAGCAATCATGCCCCACTCAAAACGCGATAACAGTCTTTTTTCCAGAGCCGGGATAGCTTTAGGCGGCCGGTCGGAAGAAATAACGATTTGCCTGTTGGTTTGGTGCAGCTCGTTAAAAGTATGAAAAAATTCTTCTTGCGTGCCATCTTTGCCGCCCATAAAATGTATGTCATCAATTAACAGCAGATCCACGTTACGGTAATGGTCTTTGAAATCCTTGGCCTGGCCGTTTCTAACCGACTGAACATAGTCGTTGGTAAATTTTTCACAAGAAACATATAGTATTTTTTCCGTTTTTTTGGATAGTTCGTGGCCGATCGCCTGGAGCAGGTGGGTTTTTCCCAGACCAACGCCGCCGTAAATAAAAAGCGGGTTATAAGCATGGCCGGGATTGGCCGCTACCGCCTGGCAGGCCGCGTGCGCCAGCTCGTTGTTTTTGCCCACGATAAAAGTTTCAAAAACATAACGATTGTTCAAGCCAAAACGGTTAATGATTTTTGGTTTATTTTCGGCGATATTTTCCGTTTTGGCCCGCTTAATCAAGTCGTTTAGCGGCGATTCTTTTTTAGTTTCAACCTTGTATAAAATTTCTTTAATTTCCAGCGCGCAGAGATTTTTAAAAGCGCCGGCGATTTCTTTATGGTATTTTTTTTCCAGCCAGGCCTTAGTAAAGGTATTGGGCACGCAAATAATCGCCCGGCCATTTTCCAGGGAAGAGATAAAAGTATTTTTAAACCAAGTCGTAAAATTGGCTCTGGACAAACTTAATTCAATTTCGCCCAAAATAGCTTGCCAAAGTTGTTCGTTATTCATAATCCCGACGATTATGGTTAAGGGAGAAGCGTTTAATTGTATAATATTATATTTTGTCTTAAAGTCAAATCAGCCATTTCGGCATAATAAAAATTATAGCAGTAAAAAAATAAATATAAAATAGAAAAAAGGTTTACAAGATGTGAATAAGGGGTGGAAAACAAAAAAATTAAAAAATATTAAATATATTAGCGCTCCGATTGACTGGGCGCAGTTTAAGTGTTATGTTTATATAGTTATAAAGTTTATAAGATAAAAAGTTTTAGTTAGACGTTTTATTTTATTAATTTTATAATTTTTAGCCTTGTAACCAATGTATGCCAAAACGAACTTATCAACCGAACAAAAAAAGAGCTAAGCGAAAGCATGGTTTTAGAAGGCGGATGCTGACTAAAAACGGCCGCACGGTTTTAAAAAGAAGAAGGGCCAAGGGCAGAAAAAGATTGTCCAAATAATATGTTTGCCAAACAGCGCAGCTTAGTTAAACAAAAAGATTTTGAAAAAATTTTTAAGCAGGGTAGAGCCTACTACACCAAATTGCTGGGCGTTAAAATTTTAACCAACCAGTCTAATTTTAACCGTTTTGGTATAATAGTAGGCGCCAAGGTTAGCAAAAAAGCCACGGAAAGAAATAGATTAAAAAGGCAGCTAAGGCAAGCGGTCTGGGAGCTGGACAAAAAATTAAAACCGGGTTTTGATTTGGCGATTATGGCTTTGCCCGGTTTTTTAAATCAGACATACGCAAACGTTAAAAGCGAATTAGAGAAAATTTTTAAGGGGCTGAAAATTTTTAAATAAAAGCTAAACAGCAACATCAAAGGTTACCGCCACCGTTTGTTAAGCCCGGCTTATTTAATGGCCGTCAGTTTATCAAGTAATTATTATGTTAAAGTTCTATCCGCGCCTGATCGCGGTAAAAATTTTAAGAGTCTATCAAAAAACGCTTTCTTTTGATCATGGCTTTTTAAAATTTTTTTATCCTTTTGGCTTTTGCCGCTTTCAACCCACCTGCTCGGAATATGCCATTCAAGCCATAGAAAAGTATGGTTTTTTAAAAGGCGGGGGCAAAGCCGTTTGGCGCGTCCTGCGCTGTAATCCGTTTAATGCCGGGGGGGCTGATCCGGTAAAATAGTAGTTTAAAAATTTATAACGATAATATTATAGTTAGAGGCGGACGGAAATATTGATTTTAAACGCATACAAAATCGTAGCAATTTTTTCTTAAAATTATTATATTTTAAGCTAAGATAAAAATAATTTTAAGAAAAAATGCACAGATTTTGTCTAAGTGAAAAATCAATATTTCCGTCCGCCTACTCTTAGCACAATTATCTATGTCTTCAATTTTTCACGCAGTTTTTTACGAACCAATTTTAAATTTGCTGGTTTTTTTATACAACATTATTCCCGGGCACGATATCGGTCTGGCCATTATAGCCATGACGATAATTATTAAGGCCATATTATTGCCCCTATCAAAGCAATCAATTAAATCGCAGAAATCTTTGCAAAACCTGCAACCTAAAATTGATGAACTTAAGAAAAAATATTCCCACAGCAAGGAAGAATTGGGCCGGGCTATGATGCAACTATATAAACAGGAAAAAGTGAATCCCTTTTCTTCCTGCCTGCCGCTGCTCGTCCAGCTCCCCTTTCTCTGGGCGGTTTTTATCGTCTTCAGAGACGGCCTAAGCAACCAGGCGCTGAATAATGTTTATTCTTTTATCAGCCAGCCGGGAGCGATTAATCCAGTCTCTTTGGGATTGGTTGATCTGTCAAAGCCCAATATAATTTTAGCGGTTCTGGCCGGCGTGGCGCAGTTTTGGCAGGCCAAGATGATGATTACCAGGCGGCCGGAAGTGCGCGGCAACGGCGCCAAGGACGAGGATATGATGGCAATAATGAATAAGCAGATGCTTTATTTTATGCCAATTTTGACCACCGTGATTGGCATGACTTTTCCCGGCGGTCTGGCCCTGTATTGGCTGGTGACCACGGTTTTGACCGCCTTGCAGCAGTTATATTTATTTAAGCAGAAATAAACCCGAAAAGAACGAACCCATAACGAAATTAACGAAAAGAATAAGACGCTCCATTTTCTGGAACGTCTTTTTTAAATTCGTGTTATTCGTCTTATGTTCGTTCTTTTCGGGTTTATTTTAGAAGTTTCTATTTTTTCCGACAATGACGTTCAGGCATTGTTTAACCACCGTGATTTCCGCGGGCGTAGTCAGGGAGGCCGATCCATCTAAAATTAATTTGGCCTTAGGATTGCTAACCGTTACTTTTTGAATTTTAAAGATCGATTGGCTGTCTTTTTTAGAAAAAACGTTTTTATTGATTTGGGCCTGAATTACCAGCTCTAAAATTCCATCATCAGGCGCGGCCTTAACTTGCGCCGGCAGGGCAATCTCCGGGCTGGCCAGATTAAAAATGTGGATTAAGCCCTTGCCCGTGGCTTCAATGCTGTAATCATTGCTTATATTGATCATGGTGCCTTGATTTTCTATGGTGGCGTTGCCCAGAAAATGGGTTTGTTTGGCCGAACCCAAGTCTAATCTGGCTAACAATCTGGCCGACAAGACATCGCAAGCTTCGTCAACCGATTTAATGCCCAGGCTTTTGGCGATATCGTTATTTTTTTCCCCGATAGGGATGATGCCCAGGGGGGCCGGGCTGCCGGCCAGAGCGTTAATTATCTGGTGGATGGTTTTATTGTTGCCAACCGCGATAATGGTTTTGGCGCCGGCCTTAAGTTCGTGCCTGACCGTGTCATTAACATTTCTGGTTAAGCTTAGCCGGGAAATTTTTCCATTTAATCCCAGATCGGTAATTCTGGTTTCCAGGCGAGCTAACAGACGGTCATATTTTTTATGATTCAAAAAAGAATCGTAAATAAAAATGTTCATTTAAGTTATATTGAGATGGTTACAAAACTATTGATTTATTTATCCTTGTTTACTTTTTTAATATCCTCAACCCCGGCTGGCATAACGCATTTACCATTTAAAACCGCTCCACGCTCAACTGAAAGGCTGGCGGCTTCAATATCTCCAAAAATTTTGGCTGTGGCGGTGATTTCTAAAAACCCCTTGGTTTTAATATTTCCCTTAATTTCTCCCCCGACCTTAGCTTCTCTGGCTTCTAGGTTGGCGGTTATTTTGGCCTTTCCTCCCACTTCTAGATTGCCGGCAGTTTTAAGGTTGCCATCAACTATACCCTCGACTATGATATTTCCTTGAGCGTTAAAGTCGCCCTTTACTTTAACCGATGGCCCAATGATGGTTTCAAATTTGTTTGATGTTCCTCCTTGGCTTGGTTTGTTGAACATAGATGTATGGTTAAGTTAAATAAAATTAAAAAATGCCGGCAATTTAGCTATTTTAATCTTAGGCGAGTCTTTATGGTTTGTCAAAATAAAATAATTGGATTATAATGGAAATTAATGCACCGATAGTTGGTGTTTTTTAGTAGTAAAAAATTATTATCTTAGCTATAATGAATTTAGCTCTATAACAATTAATCAAAAGGCGCGGTCAAGCAGTTTAAAATTTAAGAGAAAGTCGTTTTCCTGGAAGATCAATAATTACGCTTCCAGATAATAAGAGGACTTACTCGCTTGAAAAAACTTCGGAGTTTATCGTGTAAGTTCAAAAAATGGGATAAAATAGTAGTCATTAATATACTTTAGTCCACATTATTGTGGACTAAAGTATATATTTAGCTTAAATTCAGTATTATGTTAAAGTCCACGATAATGTAGACTAAAGTCATGTTCAAAATTAAGCCCTCGTAGTTCAGTGGATAGAACAAGGGACTCCTAAGCCCTAGACAGAAGTTCGATTCTTCTCGAGGGCACAAATATTTGCTTGAGAAGGAAGTAAAGTCCACGATAATGTAGACATAAGTATGTGTTAATAGTAATATTTTAGCTAATTTTAGTTTAAATATTTAAATTTTAGCTAACATTAAATAAATTTCTCCCGACTTACGTCCATGGCATTAGTCTGTTACACTAGGAGTACAAATTTTTGGAAAAATTTGTATTGTCTACATTTAGGGGCTAATGCCCATAGATTCACGCAAGATCATTAAATGATAATTAGGGCCTATAGTAAAGCGGTATTACGCGTCCATGGCATGGACGAAGTTGGGGTTCGACTCCCCATAGGTCCACCAAAGTTTTCTTGGCCAGCAGTACTATGGAATTCAATAAAATTAGGACTTACGCGTTTGAAAAAACCTCCGGAGTTAACTGCGTAAGTTCTAAAAATTATAAAAAGAGCCAGGGAAATATAAGTGGCCGACAAGTCATTTGATTACATGACTTACGAATTCTTAATTTTTTAGCTGATATTATAAAAAAATTGTTCTTTTTTTCTAAAAAACTATAAAATAATGCCAACCCGCTAATTTATGCGAATGCCGCGAATATTATTTGCGACATTCGCATACTAATTCGCGGTATTCGCATTATATAAAGTTTATAAAAGTAAACAGTATTTTTTAAATAATTTTAACCTAAATATAGGAGTGCGTAGGTACTATTAATAATTTAAATCGTTTCGTATAGAACAGAAAAATATGATATTTAACAAAGACAATTTTAAGCAAGAAGTTGAAGAAAACGCCGGTGTAGTGTTGGTTGATTTTTTTGCCGCCTGGTGCGGGCCATGCCAAATGATGGCTCCGATTATTGATGAAATGATAAAAGAAAATAAAGATCAGAATATTAAAATTGGTAAAGTGAACATAGATGATGATCAAAGCATCGCGGTTAAATATAATGTTATGAGCATACCGACCTTTTTAATTTTTAAAAAAGGCAAGGTGAATGATCGTATATCGGGATATTGCTCTAAAGACGACTTAATACAACTGATTGATAAAAACAAATGACTTAAGTCTACAATATTGTAGACTTAAGTTTTTTATCAATTGAGTGGATAAGTCCACATTATTGTGGACTTTACTTTTAACATTATCTAATATTAGCAAAAACTTATTAAGTGTAAAAATTGGGGATAAATACAGCATATTTTTCTTTTTAAATTTAAATTTTAAATTAATGAATAACATATGTTTGATGTAATAATAATTGGCGCCGGACCAACTGGTTTGACCGCGGCTATTTATGCCACTAGGCGCATGATGAAAACTTTGGTTATCTCTAAAGATATTGGCGGTCAAATTATTTGGACTTCAGAGATTGAAAATTATCCGGGAATCAAATTGATTAAAGGAACAAACTTAGTCACTGATATATACGAACAAGCAAAAAGTTTGGGCGCGAAAATACGGATAGCAGAAGTAAGTCAAATAATCAGGCAGGATGATGGTAATTTTGTAATTCAGGCGAATCAGGAAAAATATGAGAGCAAGACCGTAATTATAGCCATGGGTTTAATGCCCAAAGTTTTGAGTTTGCCTAATGAAAGAGAATTTGTGGGCAGGGGCATCAGTTATTGCGCCAATTGCGACGCGCCTCTTTTTAAAGGAAAAACAGTGGCTGTGATCGGCGGCGGCAACGCGGCCCTGGACGCCGCCGAGGTGTTGTCTAAAATCGCCCGCAATGTTTATTTGGTTTACCACAAATCCAAATTTAAAGGTTTTGAGATTTTGATTGATGAGGTTAAAAATAAAGAGAACGTAAAGGTAATATTGGAGAGTGATATTATCGAAATATCGGGTAAGCAGAAACTGGAAAAAATAAAGGTGGTCAATCACACTGATCAGACAATGCGGTGGCTGGAGGTTGACGGCTTGTTTGTTGAGATCGGCCATCAGCCAAAAACCGACTTAGTGGCGGACCTGGTTGAAAGAGACGGCAAAGGGCAGATTATTGTGGACTTATGTTGTAGGACCAGCCTGGAAGGCATGTTCGCGGCTGGCGACGTGACGCAGATTGAATTTAAGCAAATCGTAATTGGCTGCGGTCAGGGCGCGGTAGCGGCTTTGTCGGCCTATAAATATTTGCAAGGGAAAAAATAAGATTACCTATGTTTGATTTAGCTAAGGAGAAAGAAATTTTCAGACAAGGATATGGGGTAATTGGCGCCTTGGATGAAGCTGGACGAGGGCCTTTGGCCGGTCCGGTAGTAGTTGCCTGTGTTATAATTAAGGCTAACTTTAGCATAAATAATCAATTAAAAGAAGTTAATGATTCAAAAAAATTAACCGCCGCAAAACGAGAGTTGCTATTTGATATAATTAAAAGACATTTTATTGAAATTGGCGTTGGCGTCTCGGACCACCGGACTATTGATAGAATAAATATTTTACAGGCCACTTTTTTGGCCATGAAAAAAGCTGTCGGTTCCATAAAAAATAAGCCGAGTTTTTTGTTGATCGATGGGCCGATTAAATTGCCTAATTGTTCAACGCCTCAACAGGCGTTCGTTAAGGGCGATGAGAAAATTTTTACGATTGCCGCGGCCTCAATCATGGCTAAAGTGGCCAGGGATAGAATTATGTTAGAAATGGATAAACTATATCCGAATTACGGCTTTTCCAGGCACAAAGGTTACGGCACCAAGGATCATTTGGAAAAATTAAAACAATACGGGCCGTGCCCTATCCATCGGTTGAGCTTTAGGCGGGTTTCATCATAAGCCAAAAAGCAAAATTATCGTCCAATAATTTATTTTTTGAAACTGCCTTGTTAAAAAATAGAAAATATTTTATAATTAGATTGTAACCATAATATTTTTATATGTCAGGACCCATAGGAGGTAACTCACTGATAGACGCCAATTTAATTTTAAACAAGGCTCAAGTCGGGGATAAAGTGAAAGTGGCTGATTTGGGCTGCGGCTCGTCAGGCCACTTTGTTTTTCCGGCCGTAAAATTAGTCGGAAAAAAAGGAGTGGTGTACGCGGTGGATATTTTAAGAACAGCCCTAGAGACCATAAGTAAGCGCGCCCGTGTTGAAAATTTGGCTAATATTAAAACAATTTGGACTAATTTAGAAATTTTTGGCGCCACTAAAATCGAGACCGGGAGTTTGGATGTGGCCTTGTTGATTAATACCTTGCACCAATCTCACAAGCGGATGGAAATTTTAAGAGAATCAGCCAGGCTATTAAAAAAGAACGGCCGGCTGGTAATCGTGGAATGGAAAAATATCGCCGCGCCTTTCGGCCCGCCTTCTGAGGAAAAGGTTAATAAAGAGTTGGTTGATAATTGGGTTAAAAAATTGGGTTTGCGCCCGGAGGAAGAGTTTGCGGCCGGGCAGTATCATTACGGATTAATCTATGTGAAGTTGTAAGCATCTTAAATTTTGTTAGTATCTTTTTTCGTTCCATCTTCTTTGCATTAGTGTTTCTTATATGGGCAATTTTTTAACTCTAAATTTTTGGTTTAATTTAAGGCCGGGCGCCTTTATCGGTTTTTCCTTAAAAATTATTTTGGGTTTTATTTTTTTGTTCATGATTTTGGCGATTATCGCTGGCATCGGTAAAAAAAGATGGGCCAAAAGTCTGTACGCGGCTGTTTGGCGGGTTTTATACTACTTTTTTTTAACCAATGCCATAATTGGCTTAATTTTGTTGTTTTTTAATTATGAAATGGTGCCTTTTTTATCGGCGCGTTTTTGGTTTTTGTTTTGGGGCGCGGGCATGATAGTTTGGCTGTTTTTTATTTATAAAATAATCATAAAAATACCGCATAAAAAAGAGCAGCTGGAAAAAGAGAAAGAGTTTAAAAAGTATATTCCATAAACAAATAATTTGGTAACCACCTAAACGCCGTTATGAAATTTGGTTTAATACTTAAAAATGGTTGGTAATTTTTTGGCCAAATCAAAAATTTATCTTACGGACAGCTTATTTGTTGCTATTTAGGCGCGTAAATACTAAATTAGTATATTGATACACACACTAATTCAAATCGATTTAAATTTGTTGTTAATCTACGCCTAATCTTACAACGAAAACAAAGTTTTCACCAACCAATTTTAAGTATTAAACCTGAAATTTTAATATAATGGGTTTTAAAGATCCATTTATTTTTTATGAGCCATAATCAAGCTATTGGCGAATTTGGTGAAAAGTTAGCCAAAAATTATTTAATCAAGCAAGGCTATAAAATTGTTGATTTAAACATTAAGTTAAGCCATCAGGAGCTTGATATTGTGGCACGGAAGAATGGCCTAACTGTTTTTATAGAAGTAAAGACCAGGATCAGCCAGATTTATGGACCGGCCGAAGAGGCTTTCGCCCTTGCCAAGTCAAATCGGTTTAAGCGAGGCATAGAGATGTTTATTAAAAATAATAAAATATCCGCGGATGATATCAGGGCTGATTTGATCGCGGTGGATATTAATAGGCTAAAAAAGACGGCCAAGATTAAGCATTTTAAAGACATTCTTTAAATATAAATATAAATTTTATGCTCTGTTTATCCACAAACTTATTAACAAAATAATCAGATTTTAAAACATCTTATCAACCCGCCATACACTTGACTCTATTTAAAATAGGCGGCTAAACTAAAATCACTGCGATTGATTGCAGTGATTTTAAAATTTTCTACTAAAGAAAAATTAATTCTCCAGGAGGCGGGAAAGCCACAACATGATCAGAGCATTTAAAAGCTTGTTAAGTATCGGTTTGGTTTTATTATTGCTGGTAATTTTTTCGGCCGAAGCGCGGGCGGAAGTAGAGGCGCCAAAAATTATTAAATTGACGGCGCCGGAGTTTTTTTCGCTGGCCGGCGCCGCTCCGGCCAATAGCGACGTTTTAATTTATTTAGACGGTAGTTTTATCGGTCGGGCGGAAGCAAAAATTTTGGCCGAAACCGCGCCGGTCCCGGAATGCCGCGCCTCGGCCGCCGGCTGCCAGCCCAGTTGGCAATGGCAGTATAGTTCTACGCAAAAGCTAACCCATGGCAATCACCAGGTTATGGCGGTAGCCCAAGACAGAACATCACTTGTTTTGTCCGCGCCCGGCCAGGAAATAAAATTTGCGGTTAATGCCGTGCCGGCGCCGATTTTAATCGCGCCGAACGAGCTGACCGCCACGGCGGATCTAAGGCCGTTAATTATTGGGCTGACCAAGAGCCAGACTTTGGTTAAAATTTTTATTGACGACGCTTATAATGGAACCACCGGCCCTTTAAAAGATGATAGCGGCACGGCCAATTTTGTCTACCGGCCGACGTTAAATTTAAGCCGAGGCTGGCATAAAATTTCGGCCCTGGCCGAAGATGGCGCCGGTAAATCCAGCCCAGTTTCAGATACTGCGCATTTTAAGATTGAGCCGCCCCTGCCTGCCCCAACAATTTTTAAACCGGTAGTCAACCGAGCAACATCTTTAAACCGCCCCTTTATAGTCGGTTTGGCGAAAAATGACAGCAAAATAAAAATTTATATAGATAAAAAGTATCAAGGCGAATTAACGGTAAAAAATCACTCCAGCGGCACGGCCAATTTTGCCTATAAGCCAAAGGCGGCCTTGACTAGAGGTGAGCATTTGGTTTATACTGTGGCCATAGATAGGCGCGGCAAAGAGAGCTCTTGGTCGAATACAATTAATTTTTCTACTAAAAATTCCGCCATTGCCGAGTCGGTTAGAGAAGAAAGGAAGGAGGTGGCGGCCGAAATCAAAGAGCCGAAAAAACCGGCTAAAGCCGGGCCTGAACCAATAGTTATTTCTGATGGTTCGGGTACGGTGGTTAAAAAGTCTGAAGGAGCTTCAGCCGATCAAACTGAAAAATCAACTTTGGGAGAATCGGCCACTGGATCGGCCGGGGCAAGTCCTGAAGAAAGGCCGACGGCCGTTCAGCCGGAGTCGGTCGGCAGAGGCAAGACGGTTATAGAAAAAATAAAGAGCTTGATTGGGGCGGACGCAAAAACCACAAAGAGCGATCAGGGCATGATCAATGAAGGCCAGCAGAGACAGGGCAAGTTAAAATTTAGCATAATTTTATTTATTTTATTTCTAGTTGGCGTGGTAGCTTGGCTGTTGTGGGTAAATCGGGAGTTAGTTAAAGAGCGTCGGACGCAGACCGAAGCTGAAGAAAAGTCAGAAGAGCATAAAAAATAGTCAACCGGCGCAATTTACACAAAACAGCGTCCGGAACGGGCCCCTTCACCCCGCCCCAGTTTCTTAAACTGGGGCGGGGTTGCCTTTTTTTATGGCCCAAGCGGCCCTTGACAAAAATTATCGGTATGATATAATTTAGATAATTGTCTAAATATCTAATTATAAACATGACTTTAAATATAACCTTACGCGCCTTATCCGATCCGACCAGACGGAAAATTTTAGAGCTGTTAAAAAAGCAAGACTTGGCGGCCGGTGAGCTGGGCAAGGACTTTGACATAACTTTGCCCTCGCTGTCCCATCATTTAAGCGTCTTAAAACAAGCTAATTTGGTCGTCAGCCAGCGCCAAGGCCAAGAAATTATTTATTCGTTAAACCTAAGCGTGTTTGAGGAAATCGCGGAGAAATTATACAAATTTTTTAAAAAATAGTTATCCGGCTCGCGCCGCCGCTAACCCGCGCTACGTCGAAAGCTCCGGCGAGGTGAGAGCCTTAGCGGCACGCGAGCAGGCGGAGCCCCAATTATCCCCCGCCAAATTTTGGTGGGGGGAGGGTACATGTTAATGAAAAATAAAAAATACTAATTACAAATTCATTGTGAATTTACGGATAAATATAATCCCGACCAGTCAAATTTTCCGGGTAAAGAAAAATAAATGATTCGTAAATTTGTACAAGATTTGTAATTCGTAGACTATAAAATTTATGGCTAATCCAATCAAGCCAACTTTAAAAACCGAATTTATTCCCTGGCTGTTGATTCTTTTAATGATTGGGGCGGGGATTTATTTTTACAATAATTTACCGGAGCGCGTGGCCGCGCATTGGAATTTTTCCGGCCAGATAGACAGCTATGGCCCTGGTCAAGCCCAGGCTATTATTCTGCCGTTGGCGGCAATCGCCACGTATGTATTATTTTTACTATTGCCTTATTTAGATCCGAAAAAAGAACGCCATGGACAATTCAGCAAAGTTTATTATGTTTTTAAGGCTATGTTTTTGTTTTTAGTGGCTGCGGTTTATTTTGTCGTCGGTTTAAACGGCTTGGGGTATAATTTACCCGTGGGCGTGATTATTCCCGGTTTGATCGGCTTGATTTTTATCATCGCCATATTAATCCTATTAGTGGGGACGACCGGCTATTCTTATATTGTTTATTCGCGAGAAAAGAAAAGTTTAAATAATTAATGAATAGAAAGTCTGTCGGGGGCAGATATACAATGAGATGGTTACAAAACTATTTTTGCTGCAATTTGCTATTTTTCGGCCAGGCTTCGTCAAACTGGCGCGAAATGATTTTCACCGTAATACTATTACGGCTCAAGTCATTTCGCTGGTTTTCCTCGCCTGGCCGAAAAATATCTAAATTTCGCTACGAAATAGTTTTGTAACCATCTCAATTTCATATGCGCTCTAAATGTATATCTGCCCCCGACAGATAAAGATGTTGTTTATAATTAATATGACCATGATAATTGAAAGCCTGGAAAATCCAAAGATAAAAAACATTGTTAAATTGCGCGAATCAAGCCGCCAGCGCCAAGAGCGGGCTTTATTTTTAATTGAGGGTTACAGGGAAATCGGCCTGGCGCTTAGGGCGGGCGTGCAAATTGAAAATTTATTTTATTCGCCCGGCTATATTAAAAGAGGGCCGGCGATTGAAGAAGAAAAAATTATTGAGGTTAGTAAAAAAGTTTTTTCTAAAATCTCTTATCGCGAAAAACCCGACGGTTTTTTGGCCGTGGCCAAAATTAAGGATAAAAAATTGGCCGATCTTAAGCTTAGCGCTAATCCTCTGCTGGTGGTTTTGGAAGCGGTGGAAAAACCTGGTAATTTAGGCGCGATTTTACGCACGGCTGACGCGGCCGGTGCGGACGCGGTAATTATAAACGATGCTAAGACCGATATTTATAGTCCTAACGTCATCAGAGCCAGCCAGGGTACGGTTTTTACAATAGCCGCAATTTTAAGCTCGGCGGCAGAAACGATTGAATTTTGTAAAAACAATAAAATCAGAATTTTCGCGGCCACGCCCGAGGCTAAAAAAGAATATACTCATGTGGATTATAAAGAGGCCCGTGCCATTGTCATGGGCGCTGAAGACAAGGGCTTAAGCCAGGCTTGGCTGGAGGCGGCGGATGAAAAAATAAAAATTAAGATGAGGGGCAAAATTGATTCTTTGAATGTATCGGTCAGCGCGGCCGTGATTTTATTTGAAGCCTTGAGACAAAGAAATTAAAAAAATTAAGAAATTTGCTCGCTGACGCCTGCCTACCGGACAGGCAGGCCGGTGGGCAGGCTCGCGAAATTAAGAAACTGGGAGATTGGTAAAGCGCGGAAATTGACTTGTCGGCGCTTTTTTGTTAGGATAATTTCAGTTTCTCCAAGAGTTTTTTGATATATTTTTTTCTCTTCGTAATTCGTCATTCGAAATTCGTAATTCTCTTGGGGTGATAGCTCAACTGGTTAGAGCGCTGCCCTGTCACGGCAGAGGTTGCGGGTTCGAGTCCCGT
>MFFY01000033.1 GCA_001778055.1 Candidatus Falkowbacteria bacterium RIFCSPLOWO2_12_FULL_45_13 | reverse complement strand
ACCGAATTACCACAATCTTACGAGGAGCCTTCCTTCATTTCCAACTAAGTTTAGCATTCACTCCTTCAAATTATTGGCGAGGCAACGCGTTCTCTATCGTCGGAGTTTAGAGAAAAACGTCCCGACGTTGCTTGGTCAAAGATCATCGGGATGTGGAATATTTTGGTCCACGATTATTTTGGTATTGATACCGATGTGGTTTGGAGAGCCGTCGAGCGTGACCTGCCTGAATTAAAACAGAAGATTAAAAATCTTCTGCAGAAAACAGACTGATGGGAATCCTCAGTGACGGTTGCGTCGGCATCATTTCGCTAATTTAAAAAGAAAAAGCAAAACGGTGTGAGTCAGAAATTGCTTCAGTTTCGATTTTTAACTCTTTTTGCAATGAATGTTGTCTTAGGGACAACCTTATTTCTCTTTGTCTATGGACTATATCCTCATCTTGTAAGACCGAATTTTTTAATTATGGTGTTTTGCGTATTTGTTCCAGTTTCGGCCATCTCCCATTTTTTCATTTCTTATCTGGTGGCACAGCAATCCTACTTGGTTGAGACGGAATCTATGGTTGCCCTGTTTAAATACTATCTCAAAGCGACTTTAGCAGGTATTGCCTTCGGAATCGTTGTGTATCTTGGTGCGCGCTTCATGGAGGGAATTTTCATTTTCTTTTCCGCACTTCTTAATAGTCTTAGAGGTTCTCTTTCACAAGTCGTTCTGATGCTTACATTCTTTATCGTAACAGAGATTCATTCCATCCTATGGGATCTGTTTGCGTGTTTAAAATCAATTGTTTTGGCGGGCTTATTTCTGAGTAGTTGGATTAGTTTTGCAAGTACAATCTGTATTGAACGCTCAAAAAAGAAAATTCTTATCGGAGTCATCGGAGTTATTCTTAGTGTATTTAGCTTCGCCTCTTTTTTCTCTATTATAGGTTCTGAGAGAACTCGGTTGTATTTCAATACCGATCTCGCGGTGCTCCGTCGCATTGGTTATTGACCGCGTTGTAGGATTTTTTGAATTTACCAGATGTTAAGCGACCTGCGGGTACGAATCCGCCATGTACTTACCGGATTTAGAGGTGCCTCAGAGATCCATGGATGATGTTAAAGATCCGAGACTTAAAGTTTTAATTCAGACTCTGGGCTGACCGATGGTTGAGTTATGGACAACGGATTATGCTAGGAATATGGGCTCTCTATTCGGGATGAAATAATTTGTATGTTTTTCTGGCTGGCCAGTCTGGCCGCAGCATTGATTCTTTAGTCGATCTCCCCCAAAGGCTATTTCGGGTTCGCAAATACTCCTTGCGCGTGAAGCGATTGTCAAGCATAATTGCTTCATATAATGAAGCAATTACATGACCGCAGGCGACATCAAAGTCGCCGCGGTTAGTACTGGCGGAACAACCGGCGGTAATGAGGCGATTATGAAGTACATATGGGAGCATGAGAATTGGCCTAAACTGACATGGGAAAGCGAACCCTTGTTACCTCTAATCAGCAAGGCGCGTTTAGAACAAGGAAAGCTGTTAACAAAAGTGGCAAGCTTGGGTTTTAAGCTTGGCCAGGAGGCTCGCGCCGATATTTTAACTGAAGAAGCCATTAAAACCTCCGCCATTGAAGGAGAACGTTTGAATAGAGAATCCGTAAGGTCCTCGGTGGCAAGGCACTTAGGATTGCCCACGGGTGGCTTGACGCCTACCAATCGATATGTCGATGGACTTGTGGAAGTTCTCTTAGACGCGACACAGAATTATGATAAGCCATTGACCACAACCAGACTCAAACGCTGGCAAGCAGCACTTTTCCCAACGGGACAATCTGGTTTGAGAAAGATACGAACGGGAAATTGGCGTGGTTCCGAACATGCGATGCAAGTCGTTTCAGGCGCTTTTGGAAGGGAAAAAATTCATTACGAGGCCCCTCCTGGCAATAGGATTGAGAAAGAAATGAAACAATTTCTATCTTGGTGGGAGAAGAGTCTCGCTCAAGAGGAAGGGCTTTTGCGTTCCGGATTGGCGCATTTTTATTTTGTCACCATCCATCCTTTTGAAGATGGTAATGGCCGCATTGCCCGTGCCTTGACGGATATGGCATTGGCACAGGACGAAAAATTTTCAACGCGTTACTATAGTCTTTCTTCTCAAACTATGGAAGAAAGAGATGATTATTATGCCGTTCTCGAAAAATGTCAGAAACGAAGTGTAGACATTACTGAATGGCTCCAATGGTATTTGGAATGTTATAGTCGCGCGGTGGAAAGAGTGGAGCAATTAATTGCGAATGTTCTAGCCAAAGCTGAGTTTTGGCATCATCATAATCAAACAGAAATCAATGAACGTCAGCGGAAAATCATCAATCGGCTCCTGGACGCCGGCAAAGGAGGGTTCGTGGGAGGCCTCACGACACGCAAATATGTTGCCATGGCGAACGTGAGCCGTGCCACTGCCTTTCGCGAAATCTCGGATTTATTGGAAAAGGGCCTCTTTCGCCAGAATCCTGCCAAGGGCCGCAGTGTCAGTTATGGTTTGAATTGGAGCTCGGGAGTGCGTTAACATCGATCATGCAGAAGATTCAAATTTCAGATATTTCCAAACTGAGTGCTGTCAATGATGTGCTTCATGATGAGTACTTCGATCTCGACGATATTAAGCATGATAAAGATAGAAGCATGATAGAAATTCCTTTTCGTCGGATTTTTCATTACCATTCTCCTCCTCGTATCATTAAATGGAGGATTTTTTGGAAGATTGGGGAGGTAGATGTTCTTCGCTGTCTTCTTCAAATAGCGAGTGCAAAGAAGTACAAAGTCATCGATAAGTCAAGAATTGGCACGTTTTCGTTTAACGGACTAGAGTATGACCAGAAATCGAATCGGATCACAATTATTACCCATGAAGATTGCCGCATGGAAATCAATGTTTCTGACCTTTTGATTGAGTATACAGAGCTAGAATACCGTGGGAAAGCACGCATTACCTATGGACTCTTCTGGGAAAGCAGTAGCGGTAAAGTCTATGAATAGTAACGACCATCCAAAATTGAAGGTTTTGATCCGGACGCTGGGCTGTGAGATGGAAACGGATAGGGATGACTCTGGTTCCCAGGATGCTGAGTATGTTTGGCATTGATTGACAAGGAGTTACAGAAAATTCACGGCCCCGGAGACGGGGCCAATTTTTTTGCCTTTTAGCAGAGATATTTTCCCGCAAAATGATAATTATATTTGCTTATCAAAAAAATGATAAATACTTTGACGCAGAATGACACTGTATCACCTAACCGGAGGTCATTATGAAAGAGGGGCATTTGGTCCCACACCATAATCGAGGATCAACGGTATAATCGAGCCATTTTTAACGCTATCTCCATCTCTTAACCTCACGTGTTAAAATGCGTTGGTAAACAACCAAAAATGAGGTCAAATGATCCAGGTCAAAAGTGAAGGCATCATCCTTGAACGTTCGGAAAACGAATTTGAGAATCAGGCGGTTTTAAACCCTGCCTGCATCGAAACCCGCGGTATTACACACATGTTTTACAGGGCCGTGCGGTCGGGCGATATGGTTTCATCGATCGGCTACTGCCAGCTTGAGGGCAATAAGGTTGTCAACCGATGCGATAAACCCGTCCTGTTTCCCGAACATGCTTATGAAAAAATGGGTGTTGAAGATCCAAGAGTTGTTTTTATGGATGGGGTCTATTATTTTTTTTATACGGTTTATGACGGGAAAAACGCCCTTTTTGCTTACGCGACCAGCACCGATCTCATCCATTTTGTGAAGCATGGAATTATTTCTCCGCGTCTTTCCTATAAGGAAGCGGCTGATCTTTTCGGACATTCAAAAAAGAAGATGCGGGAAAGATATTTTTTTTTCGACGCGTACATTAGAGACAGAGGCGGTGATGACATCCTGCTTTGGGAGAAAGATGCTTTTATCTTTCCCAGGAAAATTGGCGGCCGGTTCGCGCTGATCCACCGGGTTCTGCCCGGAATCCAGGTCATCTATTTTGATCATTTTAATGATCTGACTGAAGATTATTGGAAAGAACATCTTAGAAATTTAGGCAGTCATATTGTGCTCGATCCCGAATACCGGTTTGAAAGCAGAAATATTGGCGGCGGCTCGCCGCCGATTGAAACCAAAGAGGGCTGGCTTTTAATTTATCATGGTGTTGAAGACGCCCTTCAAGGAAGAATTTATCACGCCGGTGCTGCACTCCTCGACTTGGATAATCCCGCAAAGGTCATCGGACGTTTGAAGCGGCCCTTATTTTCTCCTGTCGAACCATGGGAAACAAAGGGGGATGTCAACAATGTGGTTTTTCCCACGGGCACGATCCTGAAAGAGGGCAGGCTTTTTATTTATTATGGGGCCGCGGACAAACTGATCGCCGCAAAATCTCTTGAAATGGAGGAGCTCCTGCAAGAATTAAAAAAACAATTAAGGCCATCCGCCTATTTGTGAAAGAAACCTTAAAGATTATTTACTTATCCAGTTTTCCGCCTCGAGAATGCGGGATCGCCACATTTACCGCGGACCTTACGGCTGCCCTCGATAACCTGCTTGAAAATGTCATTGATTCCCGGATCGCCGCGATCAACGATGATGCGGTATCACGCTACCGTTATCCTCGCGAAGTCATTCTCGAGCTCGATCCTCAGTCGGAGCCGGATTACATCCGTTTGGCCGAAAAAATAAACAAAATGGCGGATGCCAGGCTGGTTAATATCCAGCATGAATTCGGGCTCTTCGGAGGGAAATACGGCTCCCACCTCTTTGGCTTTTTAGACACACTCAGAAAACCGGCGACCGTGACTTTTCACAGTGTCCTCCCGTCGCCAAATTCCGAACTGCAGAAGGTCGTACGCCTGATTGCTGAAAAAACAAGCGGCTTAGTTGCAATGACCCACCGCTCAAAAGAAATTCTGGTCCAGGATTACGGAATCGATGAAACAAAAATTTCAGTCATACTCCATGGTATCCACTCCGTTCCTTACAGCTTCAGCTCGAAGGCAAAGCCCCCTTTAGGTTTTTCAAAAAAAACAATTCTTCTGACTTTCGGGCTTTTGAGCCGTGGGAAAGGGATTGAGTATGTTCTTGACGCATTGCCTCAGGTCGTAAAGATCTACCCGGACGTGATGTATATTGTTTTAGGCGTCACCCATCCGAACGTCTTGAAAGAAGAAGGCGAAAGTTACCGCAACTTGCTTATTCAAAAGGTGCGAGATCTCAAACTTTCTTCTAACGTGAGCTTTTATAATGAATATGTTTCGCTCGATAAACTTCTCCAGTTTTTACGCGCCGCCGACATTTGCATCTCAACCTCTCTTGATCCTAACCACTCTGTTTCGGGGACGCTCTCCTACGCATTAGGATCTGGCCGGCCTGTTGTTTCTACTCCTTTTGCCCAAGCCAGGGAGATCATCACCGCGCAGTCCGGGTTCTTAGTCAATTTCA
>MFFY01000032.1:20711-27883 GCA_001778055.1 Candidatus Falkowbacteria bacterium RIFCSPLOWO2_12_FULL_45_13 | reverse complement strand
AAAACCACTGATTTTGACGCCATTAAGTTGAAATTAGCTTCGCCCGAAGCGATTTTAAGCTGGTCGCATGGCGAAGTTACCCGGCCGGAAACCATCAATTACCGGACGCAAAAGCCGGAAAAAGACGGCCTATTCTGCGAGCGCATTTTCGGGCCGTCCAAGGACTGGGAGTGCTATTGCGGCAAGTATAAAAAAATCCGCTATAAGGGCATAATTTGCGATAAATGCGGGGTGGAGGTAACCAGGAGCCTGGTCCGTCGCGAGCGCATGGGCCATATCAAGCTGGAGGCGCCGGTGTCTCACATTTGGTTTTTGCGGGGCACTTCTTCAAAGATCGGTTTAATCATGGATTTATCCATGCAGGCGCTGGAAAAAGTGGTTTATTTCGCCAGTTTCATAATTTCCGACGTTAATGAAAGCCTGCGCCTTGAGACGATTGAGCAAATTAAGCAAGAATATAAAAACAAGAAAAAATCCATTGAAGCGGACTGGCAAAAGCAGGCCGCTGAAATCAAGAATAAAAAAGGCAAATTGTTGTCTCAAGGCCAAAGCGAGTTTGAGATTGCCGGCAATTTAAGGGCGGAAATCGAAGCTCTGGAAAAGATAAAAAATGATAAATTAAACAATCTAGAGCAAGCCTTTGATCAGGCGCAGAAAGAATTAAAAGACTTAAAGCCGCTGACGATTATTTCAGAAAGCCTGTATCAAAATTTAAGTTTAAAGTACGGCCATATCTTTACGGCCGACATTGGCGCCGACGCCATCAGAAAGTTGCTGCAAAAAATTGATTATGATAAATTGATTCCCGAACTGGAAAAAGAACTGGCCATAGCGATTGATTCAAAAAAAGATAAGCTGATCAGGCGCTTGAAATTATTGAAAAGCTTGCAGGTCAATAATTTAAGGCCGGAATGGATGATTTTAACCGTGGTGCCGGTAATCCCGCCGGATTTAAGGCCAATGGTGCCCTTAGACGGCGGCCGGTTCGCCACTTCGGATTTAAACGATTTGTACCGCCGCATCATCAATCGCAACAATCGCTTAAAACAGCTAATTGATCTTAACGCGCCCGAAGTTATCTGCCGCAATGAAAAAAGAATGCTGCAGGAGGCGGTTGACGCTTTGGTTGATAATTCCATCAGGCACGGCAAGACCGTGGTGGCTTCGACCGGACAAAAAAGAATGCTAAAATCGCTGGCCGATTCTTTAAAAGGCAAACAGGGCCGGTTCAGGCAGAATTTATTGGGCAAGAGAGTTGATTATTCCGGCCGAAGCGTGATTGTGGTCAATCCGAATTTAAAATTGGATCAATGCGGCCTGCCTAAGCGCATGGCCCTGGAATTATTCAAGCCTTTTATCATTTCCAGGCTGATCAACAAAGAAATTGTCCATAATGTCAGAAGCGCCTCCCGTTTCATCGAATCCGGCAAAGAGGAGGTTTGGGATATTCTGGAAGATATTGTCAAGAATGCCTATGTCTTTTTAAATCGCGCTCCGACTTTGCACCGCCTGGGCATTCAGGCCTTTAAGCCGGTTTTAATCGAAGGCCTGGCCATTCAGATTCATCCTTTAGTCTGCACGGCTTTTAACGCCGACTTTGACGGCGATCAAATGGCCGTGCACGTGCCCTTAACCGAAGAAGCCATCGCCGAAGCCCGAGATATTATGCTGTCAAGCCATAATCTCTTAAAGCCGGCCACGGGCGATCCGGTAGTAACGCCGAACCAAGACATTGTTTGGGGAGCTTTTTATATCACCGATATAAACGAGGCTTATTTGGCCGCGGACGAAACTAAACTGAAGAATTTTTATTCGCCCGAGGACGCGATTTTGTCCTACAATTTGAAGAACATAAAATTAAAGCAAAAAATCAGGGTGAGGATAAATGGCAAGTTCACGATTACTACCGTCGGCCGGGTTATTTTTAACCAAGCCTTGCCGGTTAAATTGCGTTTTGTCAACGAGGTCGTGGGCAAAGCCAAGCTTAGAAATTTGATAAAAGAATGCTTAAGGCACTTTGGCGAGCAACCCACGATTGATTTACTTGACCAGATAAAAAATACGAGCTTCCGGCATATTACTCAAAGCGGTTTGTCTTGGGGCATGGATGATATTCCCCATCTCCACGACAAAGATCAGATGATTGTCAACGCCACTTTGCAGGCCGAAGAAATTTCCGAACAATACCGTGATGGTTTATTGACCGATAGCGAGCGTTATAGCAAAGTGATCGAGCTTTGGACCACGGTTAAAGAAAAAGTCACGGAGATTTGCCGCCATCATTTGCCCAAAGACGGGCCGGTTTATTCCATGATTGAATCGGGCGCTCGGGGGAGCTGGGCCCAGCTGACCCAAATTTTAGGCATGAAAGGCCTGGTAACTTCCCCGGGCGGGGACATTATTGAATTGCCGGTAAAAGGCAATTTTAAAAAAGGCTTTAGCGTTCTGGAATATTTCATTTCCACTCACGGCGTCAGAAAGGGTTTGTCCGATACGGCCTTGAGGACCTCCAATGCCGGTTATTTAACCCGGCGACTGGTCGATGTATCGCAGGATATTATCGTAGTTAAGGAGGACTGCGGCGATAAAGAAGGATTGTTAATCGTCAAAGCGGAAAGCGAAGCTATGGGCGAAACCATTGTTAAGCGCCTGACCGGCCGATACCTGGCGGCTGATTTAAAAAATAAATCCGGCAAAATTTTGCTCAAAGCCGAAGAGCTGGTGAGCGAAGAGATTGCGGAGAAGATTGCCAAAGAAGACATCACCGAGGTTAGAATCAAGTCAATTCTTACCTGTAAAGTGCATCGCGGCGTCTGCTCAAAATGCTATGGTTATGATTTGGCTTATAATAAGCCGGTTAAAATCGGCACGGCCGTCGGCATTATCGCCGCCCAATCTATCGGCGAGCCGGGCACGCAGCTGACCATGAGAACCTTTCATACCGGCGGCGTGGCCGGCCAGGAAGATATCACGCAAGGGCTGCCTCGGGTGGAAGAAATTTTTGAAGGACGGCCGCCGAAAAAGCGGGCTTTTATCGCCGATGTGGCCGGCGCCGTTAAGATTGAAACCGCCGAGAGAACGATTGCCAATGAAGGCGGCGAGGTTATTATTTCCAATCCGCAAGCCAAGATTTTAAAGATCTATTACGCCGGGCCGGAAACAGACAAATATCATTTTGCCGAAGCGACTCGCGAAGCCGTGTTGGAGAGCAAAGATAACAAGAAGCAAGAAATTAAAATATTGGTTAAAGACGGCGCCGAGGTTAATAAAAATAGCGAGTTGTTTTCCATCGGCAAGAAAATTTTTAAAGCCAAAAAAGCCGGCCGGGTAAAATTGGAAGAAAAGTGCCTTAAATTAGAAAGCCAGGTGGAAAAAGTCAAAGAGTATATCGTGCCCAAAGGCTTTGGCATCTGGGTTAAAGACGGCCAAAAAGTAAATATCGGCGATCAGCTGACTGACGGTTCGCTTGACTTGCACCAACTTTTCAGGCTTAGAGGCAAATTGGCGGCGCAAAAATATATTATTGAAGAAATCCAGTATGTGTATTCTTCCCAGGGCCAGCCTTTAAACGACAAGCATATAGAAATTATCGCGCGGCAGATGTTCTCCCGGGTGTACGTCAACGATGCCGGTGACACCGAATTACTGCCCGGCGAGATCGTGGAGAAAGCGATTTTTGATCAGACCAACGACGAGGCGCGGGCGGTTGGCAAAAAAACAGCGCGCGGCGAAGAATTATTATTAGGCATTACTAAATCATCCTTAACTACCAATAGTTTTCTGTCAGCCGCCTCATTTCAGGAGACGGCCAGGGTTTTGATTGACGCGGCCGTTACGGGCAAGATTGATGACCTGGAAGGCTTGAAAGAAAACGTGATTATCGGCCGGCCGATTCCGGCCGGGACGGGTTACCGGGCGAAAGTTTGATTTTCCCCCTTTAACAAAGGGGGTTAGGGGGATTTAGAATTTATACTTCGTTTGTAGAAACCCGTGGAGCTGGGTTATTAGTTATTCGCTTAAGGCGGAATCTGGGCTTTTTTCTTAAAAATTTTTTCTTATTATTTTTTAAGGAGAATTTTTAAGAAAAAATTGCTACGATTCCTCATGCGCTCATAACTAATAACCCAGCTCCACGGGCTCAGAAGAAGATTGTTTTATTATTTGTTCTTTATAGATATTAAAACAAAAAAGGCATTGCGGCGAAAGCCATAATGCCTTTTTTGTTTGAGTTTTGTTCGATTTTAAAGATTATGTTTTCTCGCATTCTCATCCGCCAGACTTTGAATATAGGCAATTTGTTTTTTACCTCGTTCATCGCGGAATAAATGTTTAAACCTGCCCTGAGGTTTTAGATAATTTTCAACCGGGGGGTACTCGGCCGGCCGTTTTAGGCTGTCGGTCAATTGGCCGTTGATGTATCCCACCACCGGGTAAATTCCGGTTAAGGCGGCCAGTTTGGCCAATTCAATGGTTTGGTTGGGTTCAATTTTCCAACCCGGAATGCAAGGCACCAGAATTTGGAGATACGAAGGTCCGGCCGTGGCCGCGGCTTTTTTAACCTTTTTGATGATATCCAGGGGATAGGCGACCGTAGTCTGCGCCACGTATTTTAAGCCATGCGCTAGGGCGATGGCCAGCATGTCTTTTTTCATGAAATGCGAGCCGATGCCGATGAGGTCGGGCGAGGCGCCGGCCGGAGTGGTAGTGGTATTGGCCGCCCAAGGCGTGGCTGCGCTGGCTTGGGCGCCGGTGTTCATATAGCCCTCGTTGTCATAGCAAACATATAGAATGTTTTCGCCCCGTTCCCACATGCCGCTAATCAGTCCGAAGCCGATATCAAAGGTGCCGCCGTCGCCGCCCTGGGCCACCACGAAAATTTTCGATTTTCGATTTTCGATTTTCGATTTGTATATTAATGCCGCGCTGATTCCAGAGGCCACGGACGCGGCGTTTTCAAACAGCGAATGAATCCAGGGCAGGCCCCAGGAGCTTTCCGGGTAAGCCGTGGTGACGACCTCCAGACAGCCGGTGGCGTTGGCGATAATGGTATTGGGCCCGAGCGCGTCGGCGACTAAGCGGGCCGCGATCATCTGGCCGCAGCCGGCGCAGGCGCGATGGCCGGGGGAGAGCAGCGTTTTCGGCGGCGCGGGCGTGGTTTTGTTTATTGTAATATTTGGCATATTTGGTTTAATAAATGGAATTAGGAATAATGAATCAGGAATTAGGGAAAATTATTATATTCCTAATTCCTGTTCCCTAATTCGTTTCCATTATCTGTTTTTTTAGGCTTTCTAGTTTTATCTTATCTTGCTGCCCCACGAATTTAGAGGCATTTAAAATTTCGATTAAAACCGGCTTTTTACTCTTGGACAGATGAATTATAAAATTCCCCAGTTCCAGGCAATGGTCAATCGGGTCCTTAGCGATTTCCCAGAGAAGTATGTTGGTTTCAGGGTCATAGCGCATATTGGTATTTTATATAGACAGACTGTCCGAGAATTCAAAAAACGACTCTTTTTGTCATTTCGACCGAAGGGAGAAATCTCTTATACTGGCCATAAACGCGGCCAAGGGATTCCTTTCTTACGCTCGGAATGACAATTCTCGGACAGTCTGATAATACTTTATACATTTTTTACTGGATAAAATGTAATTATTTTTATCACCCCTTCCTCTTTTTTATATATTACTTTAACTCCATCTTTCTCTGCGGTTAAAAGTCCGGCCTTTCTGCCCTGTTTGTCCGGGCAGGCCACGGCATCCTCAACTTGTTCGCGCCTGAAAAAGACCTTGTGCTTATTTAAGATGTCAAACTTATTCTCTGCGTATTTAGTGAAATAAAACATATATCAAATTATTGCCTTGCCCGCCGAAGCCTTCTTGACTACCCTAACTTAAGCAACAGTAGGAGCGCAGGCGGGTCGGCGGATTTGGTGAAGTAAAACATATGGCAAATTTTCCGTGGTAAATTTATAAACCTCCATTAAGGATAGCAACAACAGAGGACTAATTCTCCGATCGACTTGGCGTCAAGGCTATTGTAGAGCCAACGTTTATATGCACCTGTTACTTTGACATTGCTTATTAGGGATATATTGACCCGATTTTAGTTTTTTGCAATCATTTTTTGTTATATTTCCAGCACAATCCCAGCTTGCAGACCACCCCGATTTACTCGAGTCATAGGAACAGCAACCAGTGGGTAAAACAGGACATTTTTTTCCCTCTGCAAATTCGCCTCCCATGCTGTCGCAGTCATTTTTAGTATAATCATCTTGACAGATTTCTGTTGTGCAACTTCCTGTAATTTAATTTGGCGATGTTTGACTTGGTGATGCTACGCATTTTCCACTTGAACATTTACCATTCGGTTCATATGATATATAATTAGGCTGGTTTACGCATTTATCTCTAGTTATGTTACTAGTATCATTACAACTAGTTTGCCCCCTTTCTACATTAGTATACCAAGAACAGCAAGATGAGCTTGCGAGACATTTTCCTGGTTGCCATTTACCATTTTTACCCTTTGGATCTTCACAGACACTTTGGGTGTAATTATCTTCAGGGGTAGATTTTCCTTCCACCGTTGTTGTGCAACAGCCGGTTTTCAATTCAGCCACCCCCGGTATTTGAGTAATTTGTAAATTCACCAGGGCCGGGTTAACCGTGCTTAAGATTAAATAAGAAGTCAGCGCTAGAACCAGGCCGGTCAGGGCGGCGCCGATCCAGGCTTTGGCTTCGCCGATCTGCGTGGCGTTGCCGCCGGCCACGATCCAGAGCACGCCGCCGATCATTAAGACCACCGCGGCCAAGATGCCGACGATGCCGATGGCGTAGCGGTATATAACCCTGATATATTCAGCGATCGGTTCCGTGGATTTTACTTGGGAAAAATTAATTTCCTGATTGCCGCTAAAATCAAAAATATCGCCCGGTTGTTTTTTGACCGGTATGCCGACCTGCGGCTTAAATTTGACGTCGGCCGCCTGGCTGGCTTGGGGCAGGGCTAGGAGTAAAATCAGGAAGAATAACTGGACGATAAAAATTGAGAGAAAAATGACGGTTAAAATTTTGGGGAAAGGTTGCAGTTTAAAATTTTGAATTTTTAATTTTGAATTTTGATTGAATTTTGAATTTTTAATCATAAAATTATTTCAAAGATGAAATTA
>MFFY01000032.1:0-20691 GCA_001778055.1 Candidatus Falkowbacteria bacterium RIFCSPLOWO2_12_FULL_45_13 | reverse complement strand
TTAAAATTTTTTTTTGAGCTGGCCCCGTTCGCTTCGCAGTAATTAGCGCCGACACTAGTTCCGGATCCGACAACTTACCTAATTAAGGGGCTGTTAATAGCATTTTGTTTTATACTTTGGCAAAATATTATTATTGCTTCACCGAACTTTGCCGTTCTTTCTTCTAAATCAAATATTTTATTTGACATTAGTTTATTAAAAATTGATTCAAAATTATTACTCAAAATTAAAAATTTTTAAACTTTGCCGATAAACCGCGCTCGGTCGGATTTTCTGCCGGCCAGTTTGATTATTTTTAAAATTATTTCTTTAGTGATATCTCGCCCGCCCAAGCCAACAACGAAACTGGTGATGTTGGCAGTAGTCTGGCCTTGAGCAACCGCTTTTATGTCCGAAGCTAAGGGGCCGATGTGGCCGAGCGAGATTGATTTATCTATAACCGCGACATTCTTGGCTGGTTTTATTATTTTTAAAATTTCTTCAGCCGGAAAGGGGCGGAAAACTTTAATCTTTAGAATGCCGACGTCTTTTGATTCTGCCACAGTATCTTTTATGGTGCTGATAACGGAGCCCAGGGCCACGATTATGGTTTGCGGAGATTTTGGCCCGATATATTCAAGCAAACCATTATCTATAATTTTGAATTTTGACTTGTAATTTTGAATTTTGAATTTTGAATTTTGAATTAAGGAGTGGTATTTTTTATACTCCAGGTCAATGGTTTTAAGGCTGGCGGTTAAATCATCGTGCAGTTCCTGCCGGATTTCCATATAATGAGCGGGCGTAGCCAGGACTCCCATGGTAACCGGATTTTCCGGATCCAGGAATTGCCCAGCCACGGGCGTATAATCAGGCAAGTATCTTTTTATTTGTTCGGCCGTAGGGATGATAACCGGCTCGTAGGTGTGGGTCATGATGTAGCCGTCCACATTTGCCATGACCGGGATTTTAAGCCTTTCGGCGATTTTAAAGGCCATGATATGCTGGCCGACCGCTTCCTGATGGTTTTCCGCGAACAAGAGAATCCAGCCGGCGTCTCTGGCGGCCATCACATCCTGCTGATCGTTCCAGATATTAATCGGCGCGCTCAAAGCGCGATTGGCGCAAGTCATGACCACCGGCAGGCGCATGCCCGCGATATTGTAAACCACTTCAATCATAAGTAAGAGCCCTTGCGAACTGGTGGCGCTGTAAGTCCGCACGCCGGCGGCCGAAGCGCCGGCCACGATGGAAGCGGCCGCGAATTCAGATTCGGCTCGAACATATTCGTAGTTGGCCGCGCCGTCAGCTTTAAATTTAGCCAGATCTTCAACAATATGTGTTTGCGGCGTGATCGGGTAAGCGGAGATCACCGCCGGAGAGATGTTTTTTATGGTTAGGGCGATGGCGCGGGAACCCTCAAGCATTTGGGATTTGTAATTGGCGTTGTTCATAATTAACTATTTATTGTCATTGCGAGCGACTGCAAGGAGCGAAGCAATCTCAATGTACAACGAACTGTGAAAAATTTTCCATTTTAATTTAAACTCCTCATTAGTGAGATTGCTTCGTCGCTCGAGTACGAGCTCCTCGCAATGACAGTCGGAGAGAGTTATTTTTCCTCTTTCTCCATAATAATCGCCTTAAACGGGCAGACCTCGGCGCATAAACCGCAGCCTTTACAAAAATTTGGGTCGAAGTCATACGGCAGTTTGCCCGAGGAATTAGTTTTGTTGGTTTGGTAAATTATGCCTTCCGGGCAGGCGCGGGGGCAGATAGCGCAAGCGGTGCATTTATCATATATAAATTTTGGCTTCTCGGTGCGCCAGCCGCCGGTTTTATTATTGGTTGTAGTATTTGGTTTTGCGGTAATTGATATTTTCATAGGATAATTTTGAATTTTAAATTTTGAATGAATGATTAATTTTGAATTTAGAATTTAGAAATTAAGTCATTCAAAATTCATTCAAAATTAAAAATTCAAAATTAAATATTACTTTGGTAGGTTCTTTTCACGGCTTTAATATTTTTAGCGACTAAATTCGGCTGGTCCACGAATTTTTCTTTGATCGCCGCTTCCAACGATTTTAAACCTATCAATCCGGTGGCTTTGGCGAAGGCGCCAAGAATCACGGTATTGACGATATTTTTACCGATAATGGCTATGGCGATTTTAGTCGCGTCAATAAAATGGAGATTATTTTTCCTGGCGCCGGGGGGCAAATTTATTTTTAGCTCGTCTTTATTTTTAGCCGTGTTGATAATTATCAGAGTATTTTTATCCGCCCCCTTGGCAACATCGATGGCTCCTAAGAGGGAAGCATCCTGAACAATTAAGACATTGGGCCGATAGATTTGTTGCCGCGTTATGATCGGTTGATCGTCAATTCTAACGTATGACTCCACCGGGGCGCCGGTTCTTTCCACCCCGAAAGAAGAAAAGGCTTGTGCCTGTTTGCCATCCTTAAAGGCGGCGATGGCGATTAATTCGGCGGCGGTAACCACGCCCTGGCCGCCGCGTCCGTGGATTCGTATTTCAACCATAGGTTTGGGATTGTTAGGATAATTAGGATATTCGGGATTATGGAGATAGATTAACAGACGTTCAAAATGTCCATCCCAATAATCATAAATATCTCAGTAGTCTTAACTATCTCATTTTTTTAGCTGCTCAATTATTTTTACAAAAGTATCGTATGGGATATCGCCCGCAACCTTATAGCCGTTGATAAAGTATGTCGGCGTGCCGCTAACAAGGAAACTTTGCCCGTCAGTAAAATCTTGCATTATTTGCTTTAAATACTTCTGTTGATTAAGGCAGTCCTTGAACTTGGTGACATCCGCGCCGATCTGATTGGCCAGAGCTACCAGCTGCTCGGCTTGGATGACACCCTGATTCTGAAACAGTTTATCGTGCATCAGCCAAAAAAGTCCCTGCTCGCCGGCGCACCGACCGGCCAAGGCCAGCAGGGCCGAATATTCGGTTACCACCGGATAGTCGCGCCAGATAAATTTAACATCATCTTTATATTTTTGGCTGATCTCCCTGATAGTAGGGAAAGCCTTTTCACTATAGGGGCAGGCAAAATCAGCAAACTCAACGATGCTAATATTAGCGGTTTTAGAGCCAAGCCAATAATTATCGCCGTTTGAGGCTTCGTATTTTTGGCCGGTCAATCCACGGTTAAGCTGATTTTGCCTGAGCTTGGCGGTTTTAATTTCCCCGATAAAATAAAAAGCGCTGGCTGTCAGGAAAAATAAAATTATGGCCGATAAAACTATCGCCGCCCCGCCCCACCAATGTTTATACCAAGGCTTGATTGAATCTTCCATTGATATTTTCGATTAGATGTCTTATTATTAAATCAACAAACATTCAAACTTGTTTTGAGATATTATAAAATTGAATCATTTAGCTCCCGCAAATCAACAAATCAATTCACGAATTCACAAATATTAGAATAGACGTTTTGGCGGATTTATATATTTGTGAAAAGATTTGTTGATTTGTGAATGTTAATATTATATCACTTATTTATGAATAAACAAAATTTAGATAAGCTGGAGATGGAACTGGAAAAACGGCTTAAAGCCAAGCAGAAGAAAAAAAGAAAGCGCTGGCCGGTCAGCGGCGCGGGGGTTAAAAAATTGCAGGGAATTATTATTGCCAAATAATCAAAAAGCTGTATAATTGAATTACATAGAAAAAAGGAACAATGGATAACGAATCATGAATTATGGGAAAATGCTTTACAAAATTTTTAATCCATAATTCATGATTCATTATTCATAATTTCCGCCAAGGGCGGATCAGCCTCTGGCCGACAAGTATTTAAAAAACTATGTTCACTCCGAAAAAAATGTTTTTTACCAAAGGCGTCGGCGTTCATAAAGACAGATTGGCGTCTTTTGAGCTGGCTTTAAGGGACGCCGGCATTGAAAAATATAATTTAGTAACCGTTTCCAGCATTCTGCCGCCCAGTTGCCATTTTACTTCAAAAGAAAAGGGTCAAAAAATGCTTCATCCTGGCCAGATAGTTTTTTGCGTTATGGCCAGGAGCGAAACCAACGAACCCAATCGTTTGATTTCAGCCGCCATCGGCGTGGCCAGGCCGAGCGATGAAAATAATTATGGCTATTTGTCCGAACATCATGCTTTCGGCGAGGTAGCCAAGAAGAGCGGCGAGTATGCCGAAGATCTGGCCGCTACCATGCTGGCTACGACTTTAGGCATTGAATTTGATTCGGCCAAAGCCTGGGAAGAAAGAGAGCAAATCTATAAAGCCAGCGGCCAAGTTTTTAAAACCGCCAACATTACCCAATCGGCCGAAGGCAATAAAGACGGCCTTTGGACCACGGTTATCGCTTTGGCGGTTTTTTGCGATTTTAGTTTGCATAAAGATATTATCGCGCCCATGATAAAAGATGAAATCCAGAATGAGATTCATCCGAAACCAGGCCATGACGGTTCTTCAGGATCAGCCGGCAAAAACTGAAACCGACAACTCAATTTTAATAATCAATGGGCTTAGTTCTTTTTAAGAATTAGGCCCGTTGTTTTGAAATATTCTATGAATTATGCTAGTTAGATTATGTAAAGCGAGCTAAAATTCAACAGATGGTTCAATTTTTGGTAAAATATTGTTAGCTAAACAAAAATAAAAACCAAAATTATGAACCAGCTAAAGACAATTTTAGCAATGATTGCTGAAATTTACCATGCGATTGAAAATGATCTGCCACTAAGGCCGGGGCCATTGCCCGATATTCCGGATTTAACGATTATCCGGCTCATCGTCCTAGAGACACCTGCTCGGGTTTAGGCGCGAAAGCAGTTTCCTCCGTTTTGATTAGTCCTGGCTATACTGAACCGGTAGGCAGATGGGAAACTAACACGGCGATATTCCAAGTTTACGGCCGATATGCATAATATTAATACACAGAGTTTAACGAGCCATCTCTAATATGAAAATAATTTCTTGGAACGTCAATGGCCTGCGCGCCGTGATGAAAAAGGGCTTTTTGGATTTTTTAACAAAAGTTCAACCGGAAATTTTATTACTCCAGGAAATAAAAATTGACGATATCGCGCGGGCGCGGGAGAAGTTCGATTTTAAGGATTATCTAGAGTATTGGTATCCGGCTGTCAGGCCCGGTTATAGCGGCACGGCAACTCTTATCAAGCGCGGCTTGACCTACGAAACGGCCGGTAAAATCAGGCAAGTTATTTCGCCGGTTGTGGAAAATGGCCTGGGGGTTGAAACTTTTGACCGCGAAGGCAGAGCACAGACCATTGGACTTGAGAAATTTTATCTCATTAACGCTTATTTCCCTAATGCCAATCATGAATTGTCCAGGCTGGAGTATAAGCTGGCGTTCAATGACCAGATGCTGAAATATGTTAAAAAACTGGAAAAAAACAAACCGGTAGTCTTGTGCGGCGATTTTAATGTGGCCCATGAGGAAATTGATTTAGCGCGGCCCAAGGATAATGTCGGCAACCCCGGCTTCACCGACGAAGAGCGCGCCTGGATGACTAAATTTATAAATTCCGGCCAGGTTGATACTTATCGGTACATCAATAAAAATAAAGTTCAATATTCCTGGTGGGGCTATCGGTTTAATTCGCGCGCCAGGAACGTCGGTTGGCGGATTGATTATTTCTGCGTTTCAAAAAATTTAATCAAAGCGCTGAAGGACGCCTATATCATGGATAAGGTTATGGGGTCGGATCACTGCCCGGTGGGCATTGAAATAAAGATTTAGAGATGGTTACGAAATAGTTTTGTAACCATCTCTTAGCCCTCCCCCTGATAAGGGAGGGGTAATACTGCTTGCCTTTCCGCCAATTTTAGGATAAAATAAACGCAATATGGAAAGATATAATCATAAAATTATAGAACCCAAGTGGCCCGCCTTCGCTGAAGCTTCGGCGAGGCAAGCAGAAATATATGAATAAATATAATCATCGAGACATAGAAAAAAAATGGCAAGAATTTTGGGAAAAAGAAGAGCTGGACAAAGCCCTTAACTTTGATAAAAAGCCGAAATTTTACGGTTTGATTGAGTTTCCCTATCCGTCCGGCGAAGGTCTGCATGTCGGCCATATCCGCCCTGACACGGCCATGGATATCATCTGCCGCAAGCGGCGCCTGCAAGGCTATAATGTGCTTTATCCGATCGGCTGGGACGCTTTCGGCCTGCCCACGGAAAATTATGCCATTAAAACCGGCATCCATCCGACGGTGGTGACGAAAAAAAACACGGACAATATTCGGCGTCAGCTTAAAAACTTGGGATTTTCTTTTGACTGGAGCCGGGAAATAAATACGACCGATCCGGCTTATTATAAATGGACGCAATGGATATTTTTACAATTTTTAAAGCGCGGGCTGGCTTATAAAAAGAAAATGGCCATTAATTGGTGCCCCTCATGCAAGATCGGCCTGGCCAATGAGGAAGTGGTCGACGGCAAATGCGAACGCTGTGGTACGCCGGTGGAAAAACGGGACAAAGAACAATGGCTCTTGGCTATCACCAAGTATGCCGACCGGCTGGATAAAGACTTGGACACGGTTAATTTTTTGGAAAAAATAAAAACCCAGCAGAAAAATTGGATCGGGCGGAAAGAGGGAATAAATATTACTTATCTGATAGATGGAACAAAGGAAACGATTACGGTTTTCACAACGCGTCCAGACACTAATTATGGGGCTACTTTCGTGGTGTTGGCTCCGGAGCATGAGTTGGCGATGAAAATTACGACCGAGGATAACAAAAAAACAGTCGCAGCATATGTAAATAATGCCAGCAAAAAAACAGAAGAAGAGAGAATCACGGAAGGCAGAAAAAAAACAGGCGTCTTTACCGGCAGATTCGCGATCAATCATTTAACCGGAAAAAAGATGCCGATTTGGGTTTCCGATTTTGTGCTATCTGGTTATGGTACCGGCGCGGTGGTTGGCGTGCCTGGTCACGATATCAGAGATTTTGAATTCGCCAAGGAATTTGGTCTGGAAATTATTCGCGTGGTGGTCGGAAAAGATTACGACACTTCGCCGATTGCTCGGCCCGAACAAGTTCAGGAGGAAGAGGGGAGAATGGTTAATTCAGGCATACTGAACGGTTTAGAAATTCATGAGGCGACCAGGAAGATTATGGATTATATGGTAGAAAAAGGCTGGGGAAAGAAAGTCGTCACATATCACTTGCGCGACTGGATTTTTTCCCGTCAGCATTATTGGGGCGAACCAATTCCGGTGGTGTTTTGCGAAAAATGTAAAAATCGGAAATATAATTTTATTTTTATCCATGGTTACGACAGTACTTGCAAGACACCCTGGAAAGCTTGGCTAAAGAAGGAGCTGGAAAAGAGAGGACATGCTTTTTTTGGCCCGGAATTACCCAACACAGCTAATCCGAACGTTGAAGAGCAAGCGAATTATATATTAAAAAACGCTAAAATCGATGAAGATACGATAATCATCGGTCATAGCCTCGGCGGAGCGGTGATGATGAAAATTTTGGAAAAAATAAAAACTAAGATTGCACGGGCGGTTTTTTTAGACGCGGTTTTGCGGCCGGAATTTAATCATCGCGAGATACCGGAAGTTATCGCTTCGTCGGATTGGAAATTTAATTTTAAAAAAATTAAAAAAGCCGCCAATGAATTCGTCGTTTTAGCCGATAAAGATTTTATAATTATTCCTAAAGACCAGTCGGAAGAATTGGGAAAATTGTTTGAGGCGAGAGTCATTTATGTTAAACCCAATCATCGGCATTTCAGCCGGGCGGAGATTGAACCGGAAGTTTTGAAATTATTTGACGATAACGGCCGAGTGCCGGTGCCGGAGAAAGATTTGCCGGTGGAACTGCCGAAAGTGGAGAAATACCAGCCGACTGACACGGGCGAGTCGCCCTTGGCGGCCATTAGCGACTGGGTTAATACCAAGTGTCCGCGTTGCGGCGGGCCGGCCAGGCGGGAAACCGACACCATGCCGAATTGGGCCGGGAGTTCTTGGTATTATTTGGCATATTTGATGATGGAGAAAAATCCGAAATCCGAAATCCGAAATCCGAAACAAATCAAAAATTCAAAATTCAAAATTCGAAACGATGAAAAAAATTTAAAATATTTAGACCTTAGATTCGCCGGCGATCAGTTCAAATATTGGCTGCCGGTAGACTGGTATAACGGCGGCATGGAGCACACGACTTTGCATCTTTTATATTCGCGATTTTGGCATAAATTTTTGTTTGATCTGGGACTGGTACCGACGAGCGAACCATACGCCAAGCGCACTTCTCATGGAGTTATTCTGGCCGAGGGCGGCGTGAAGATGTCAAAGTCCAGGCCGGAAACAATAATTAATCCGGATGATTTAGTTAAGCGATTCGGCGCTGACGCTTTACGCGTTTATGAGATGTTCATTGGTCCGTTTGATCAGACTGTCGCCTGGAGCATGGACGGCCTGGCCGGAGCGCAGAGATTTTTGGAAAAGATTTGGAATTTTTACGGCCAGGTTAAGCTCATGGATTGCGATGACGGCAAAAAGCCCTGCGCCAACGCGCCTGCGGGCCTGCCGCAGCTGCTCCATAAAACCGTCAAGAAGGTTGGCGAAGATATCGAGGCTATGAAATTTAACACGGCTATAAGCGCCATGATGATATTCATGAATTTTATCGGTAAGCACGAAGCTGTGCCGCGCGCGGCCGCGGAAAGATTCTTGATCATCCTGGCTCCTTTCGCGCCGCATCTGGCCGAAGAACTTTGGCAGAAGTTGTGCCACAAGCAAAGCATCTTCCGGGAAAAATGGCCGGAATACGACCCAGCGCTGGCTCAAGATCAGACCATTAAATTGGTATTGCAGATAAACGGCAAGGTGCGCGATCTGGTTGAAGCGGCGGCCGACATCGGCGAAGAAGAAGCTAAAGAATTAGCTCTGGCAAGCGAAAAAATTAAAAAGTGGCTGGTTGGTAAAGAGGTTAAAAAAATAATATTTGTTAAAGGTAAGTTAATAAATATAGTTATATAAAAAGGCTTTAGTTATATTTTTTTATGCTCGTAATGTAATTAAGTCTTTTTATAAATTCGCTATCAGCCAAGTTCCGTCCGCTTGCTTTTGAACATGAAAATTTAACGGCACTTCGTAGCCGCCCAGAGAAAAATAAGCCTTGGTAGAATATATTTTTTCCGTCTCGTTGGATTTGGTTAGGCTAGCCCCGGACAGGATATTGGCCAGGAGGAGTCGGCTGTCCGCGCCTAAATGTTTTAGGGAATATTCAATTGATTTGCGCATTGATACAACGAAAAAAGATTGAGCTTTAGTCAAGTCATTACTTCTGATGCTTGAAGCGGCTTGGTCAAGCGCGGAGGTTTGCGCTGGGGGCGGCTGAGGCGGCGTGGTAGTCGCGGGCGCGAGCCGGCCGATAATTATTTGTTCTAAATTTTCATCGGTAATGCCCAGGGCTAGACTTCGCATCACCTGCCAAGCGTCTTCGGGCCGGCCTAAATAATATTTTTTATGGTCAGCCGGGTTTAAGTACCAGGCGGCGCCGGAACTTTCCACCTGCAATAAAATTTTTCCCTGCAGTTGCTTTATTAAATTTTCATCCAGGGCAATCCGCCCTTGGCCTAAGGGATTATAACTATTGGCAATCTCGGTTTTATCGTCATAGCCGTCATTATCAGAATCGGCTTTAGCCGGGTCAGTGCCAAGAGCTTGCTCTAAATCATCGGGCAGTCCGTCGCTATCATGGTCCGCGCCAGAATAATCTAAGAGGCCAACGGGGATTTTATTGAAATTGATGTTGCCCACGCCCAAAGCCAGTTGGCGCATTAAAGCCAGAGCATCGGCCGGACGGCCTAAAAAATATTTTTTTTGATCAGACGGGTTAACATACCAGGCTTGGCCCAGAGATTCAACCCGCAATAAAATTCGGCCGGATAATTTTCGCGCTAAATCGGTTTGCGCGGCTGCCGGTAAAGCGTCTGTGCTAAGCGTGGCCGAAGTATTTAAACCTATAATAGCGATAATTAGTAATATTTTTGATTTCATTCAGATTGTGTTATGATAGTAATATTATGAATAGGCGCGGAAAAATCATTTTAAGCTTAACTTTGGCGGTATTATTTTTTATTGTCGCGGGTTTTTTGGGGCACAAATCAATTGTTTCTTGGCGCTTAAATAAGACTGCCAGCGCGGCTGGCAGCATGCCTTATCAGGTTGGGTTAACCAGTGTAATTATTATTCCTTGTGTTGTGGCTAGCTATGTTTGTACCGGAGGAACTTTATGTAATGCGGTTGATGTCGGCGACTGTACTTTATATTCAGACGTTAATGGAATGTCAGCCGGAGGCTCTGGCCAACCACCTTTATTACTATCCAAAATTGCTATCGGTATGGCGGGTTTAATGCCTGGCGGACAACTAATTTATGGCGGAACTACAAATTCAATGTATATTTCAGCTAATGCCGTGCTGGCTTCTGCCGGCGGTTGCTTCGGTTGTACGGCCAAAGCCGGAACGGTTGATAAAATTTTTGCCTGGCTAGAGAAGCTGGATAACTATATTATAGCAGGAATAAAAGGAAGTAAGAAGTAAGAAGTAAGAAATACCTTACTGTCATTGCGAGGAGTGAGCGTAGCGAGCGACGAAGCAATCTTAGAAACATTGATTAGCGCTAAAATTATTTATTACTAAATAAGTGTCTGTGAGATTGCTTCGTCGCCTCCATCAAAATCTGGTAGGGGGGCTCCTCGCAATGACAGTTGTTGGACGGCCCAGGAAAATCTATGAATTTACTGGAACAAACAGCACGACTTTGCCGCTTATATGATATCAAGCCTGCCCGTTCCAAGGGGCAGAATTTTTTAATTAGGGAGGAAATTTATAATCAGATGGTGGCCGCGGCTGATTTAAAGCCGGCTGATACGGTTTTGGAAGTCGGGCCAGGCCTGGGTTTTATGACCGCCAAACTGGCGGCTCGGGCTGGAAAAGTGCTGGCCGTGGAATTGGACGATAAGCTGGCCGAAGTTTTAATGACCGGTTTGTTGGCACAGGGAATTAAAAATGTGGAGGTGGTGAATGAAGACATTTTAAAAATTTCTATTTGTCATCCCCGCGAAGGCGGGAATCCAGAAATTAGCAAGGACAACGGCAGAGCCCTTTTCTGGATCCCGGATCAAGTCCGGGATGACAGAAAAAAATTTAAAATTGTGGCCAATCTGCCATATAATATTACTTCTATATTTTTGCGCAAATATTTATCTGAAGCGGAAATAAAGCCGGAACTGATGGTCTTGATGCTGCAAAAAGAGGTGGCGGGAAGGATTACGGCCAAACCTGGCGAGATGAGCTTACTGGCTGTGTCAGTGCAATTTTACGCCAAGGCGGAAATCGTGGAGATTGTGCCCAAGAATAATTTTTGGCCCAAGCCGGAAGTGGATTCGGCGATAATTAAGTTAAAAGTTAAAAGTGAAAAGTTAAAAATTAAGGAGAAAGAGTTTTTTAGGCTGGTCAAATTCGGCTTTAGCGCCAAGCGGAAAATGTTAAAAAATAATTTGGCGGCCGGCTTTAGAATGGAACCGGCCGAGGCTGAAAATAAAATAAAACAAGTCGGTTTTAACGGAAAAATCAGGGCGCAGGAGTTATCGGTTGAGGATTGGCGGAAATTATTTAGCGCTTTTAAGGAGAATGTGGTATGATTAAAATAACGCGAATCTACAAATGGAATGCGAACCTACGAACAGGCGAAAAAATATTTAGTTAGAGCTTATCTCAAAAATAATCTTTGGCTCATTTTTGGTCTTTTTCGGCTGCAAAAACCGAAAATCTCCTCAAAATAGTTCGCTATTTTTCGTCAATTTTCGGTTTTTTCGCCGGAAAAATCCCGAAAAATGACTAAAAGCTATTTTTGAGATAGGCTCTAGTATTTTCGCCTGTTCGTAGGTTAGCATAAAATTTTTTCGCATCATGTATGAAAGAAATAAAAAGCATCAATAAAATGTCGCTGGCCGGAATCACCGCGTTGATATATGGTTTGGTCGGTTTTCTAATAGCTTTGACCGTGGCCGCTTTCACTATCGCCGGCATTGTCGGGGAAAATGATTTTCAGGGCTCGGCGGCGCTAGTGATGCTGTTTAACATCGGCGCCGGCTTGTTGCTCGGAGTTTTAACCTCACTGCTGACCGCCTTATTCGGCTGGGTTAACGGTTATATCACCGCAGCTATATACAACTGGTTCGCGAAAAAGGCCGGCGGCATAAAAATTGAACTTGAAGAGGTAGCGGCAGAAGCCAAACAGGCAAAGACCGAAGAGAAGAAAGAAGAAACAAAAAATCAGCCAACGATAACATAAAATTAATAATTTTCCATTTAATTTTATGCCCCAAATTAACGACAGCCAAAGCATATTATTTATAGTTATTTCCATCTCGATTTTAGGTCTGACCTTTTTTATTTGCTGGGCGATTTATTATCTGGCCAGAATTTTACAGCAGTCCTTTCAAATTGTTAAAGAAATGCGGGATCGGTTGTGCAAAGTGGATACCGTAATAGACAGCTTAAAGGAAAAAATTGAACATAGCGCTTCTTATCTGCTGTTAATTGGCGAAGGCATAAAAAAATTGATAGAGATTATGAAGGGGAGGGAAGAGAAAAAGAAAAAATATAAACGCGAAAGAAGCTAATAGAAACACGAAATTAAAAAAAACGTTCCATCCCCGGAGCGTTTTTTTCTTAATTTCTGTTATTCGTTGTTATTCGTTATTTTCGCGTCTATTTTATATAGTCGCATTCCTTATTGGAGCATTTAACCTGGCTCTTTTTCGCGTCTTCTATGAGCAAACTGCCGCAATCCGGGCATTTCTCGCCCGTGGGACGACCAGAGAAAGCGGTTTTACATTTTGGATATTGGTTGCAGGCGTAGAAGCTGCCGCGGCGGCTGCGTTTTTGCACGATCTCTCCTTGCTTGCAGACCGGGCAGGCGATGCCGGTTGCCTGGCTCGGTCCGTTAATGTTCTTGATATTTTTACATTTAGGGTAGGCGGTACAGCCCAGGAACGGGCCGAATTTTCCGACTTTGACCGTTAGGCTCGCGCTGCATTTTTCGCAAACTTCGTCTTTATATTTTTCCTTGAGCTCTTCGATTTCCTGGCTGTCGGCACGGCCGTTCTTATCTCGGTCGGCGCCGGGCAGGGATTTAATGTTTTTGCATTTGGGAAAAGCGCTGCAAGCCAAATACTTGCCGTAACGGCCCACTTTTATGATCATGTCCGAGCCGCATTTTTCGCAAATTTCGCTTGATTTTTCTTCCGGCATCAGATCTTGTTTTTTTATGGATTCGTATTTATTTTGCAAGTTGGCGTGAAAAGGCTCATAAAATTCTTTAATGATCGGCTGCCATTTAGCTTCGCCTTCGGCAATCGTGTCCAGATCATTTTCCATTTTAGCGGTAAATTGGTAATCAACTATTTTGGGGAAGTGCTCGACCAACAGGTCGTTAACCACAAAAGCAATCTCGGTCGGGGCTAAACGTTTATGGTCGTCGCGTTCCGCGTAATTTCTTTCTATAATGGTATTGATCGTGGGCGCGTAGGTTGACGGCCGGCCGATGCCGTATTTTTCCAATTCTTTAACCAAGCCGGCGTCACTAAATCTCGCCGGCGGCTTGGTAAAATGCTGTTCTTTGGTTATGGCCAGAAGTTCTAATTTTTCCTTTATTTGTAATTCCGGCAGTTTAATTTCCTGGCTGTTTTCCGGATAAATTTTAAGATAACCGTCAAATTTTAAAATTTGGCCGTTGGCACGGAATTGATATTTTACCTCCCCTAGCCCCTCCTTCGTAAGGAGGGGGACATTTTTTTCTTTTATCAAGAGGGTAATGGCGTCAACGTCCACGGTCGTGGTGTCAACTATGGCTTCCGGCATCTGCGAAGCCAAAGCCCTTTGCCAGACTAATTGGTACAGTTTATTTTGATTAGGATTTAAGTCGCTGGCGACAGACTGCGGCGCGCGCGAGGCCTGGCTCGGCCTGATGGCTTCATGAGCTTCTTGCGCGCCTTTAGTTTTGGTTTTAAAGCGGCGCGGCGCCTTAAGACAGTACTTCTCGCCCAGGTTAATTTTCAAATATTGAGCCGCCTCGGCTAGAAATTTATCCGCCAGATTAAGCGAGTCGGTTCTCATGTAGGTAATGAAGCCCATTTCATAAAGCTGCTGGGCCACCATCATGGTCTGCTTGGCTGAAAAACCAAGCCAGCGGTTAGCGGTCTGCTGGAGGCTTGAGGTGGTGAAGGGCTTGGGCGGCTGCTTTTTCGTTTGTTTTTTTTCTAAGCCTGCGACCAAGTAAGCGGCGTCATCAAGCTCGGCCAAAATTTTAGCTGCCTGCGCCTCATTTTTAATTTGCAGTTTATCAATAGTCCGGCCAGTGATTTTATTGAGTTTGGCTGAAAACGGCAGCTTTTGTCCGTTTTGTAGGTTGGCCGTTACTGTCCAATATTCTTGGGTTTGAAATTTTTTAATTTCTCGTTCCCGCTCAATAATCAAGCGCACCGTCACCGATTGCACGCGGCCGGCAGACAGGCCTTTAGCGACTTTTTTCCAGAGAAAAGGGGAGAGTTCGTAGCCGACCAGGCGGTCCAGGATTCTTCTGGCCTGCTGGGCGTCAACCAGTTTCATATTGATTTTTTTCGGGTTGGCCAAAGCTTGCTCTACCGCCTGTTTGGTAATTTCATGGAAAACGATGCGATCAGCCAGACGATCGTCAATTTTTAGAGCCTTGGTCAAGTGCCAGGCGATAGCTTCTCCTTCCCGGTCTTCGTCGGTCGCCAGTATTATTTTTTCAGATTTTTTAGCCAACTGTTGAAGTTTTTTTAAATTTTTTTTGGCCTTTACGGGCACCACATATTTGGGCTCAAAATCATGTTCAATTTCAACGCCCAGATTGCTTTGGGGCAGATCGCGGACATGGCCGAAAGAAGATTCAATTAAAAAATCATCACCAAGGAATTTGGCAATGGTTTTGGCTTTGGTGGGGGATTCGACGATGACTAGCTTCATAAGAATATTACTGATTAATGGATTAACGAATTAAAAAATTAATTTCTTAATTCGTTAATTGGCAATTCGTTAATTTTATCTGGACAGGACATACTGCATATTGCCTAAATTTTTTATCATGCCTTTCATTTCCATGATAGTTAGTGTACTATTTATAACCGAAGTGTCAAGATTTGTCAAACGAATCAGCTCGTCCACATGAATCGGTTCGTAATTTAACCTGGCCAAAATTATGGCTTCTTCAGCCGATTCCGGGATTATTTTTTTGCTTTCGGTGTAGGCCACCGCCTCCGCCAAATCAAGCGATTCAATTATATCTTTAGCGCCGGCGATGAGTTTGGCTCCCATTTTTATCAGACTGTTGGTGCCGGCCGAGCAGGCGGAATAAATACTGCCGGGGATGGCGAATACATCGCGATTCTGTTCCAGGGCGTGCATGGCCGTGATGATGGCGCCCGACTTCTCTCCGGCTTCAATCACCAGGGTGCCCAGAGACAGCCCGGAAATCAGGCGATTTCGTTGGGGAAAATGGTGCTTAAGCGGCATGGTGCCGAGTGGATATTCAGTCAAAATCAGCCCGCCCTGGGCCTGAATTTTGTCGGATAGATAGCGGTTTTGCGAAGGGTAAATGCTTTGCTGGTCCAGCCCCGAACCCAGGACGGCGACCGTTTTTCCGCCCGCGTCCACGGCCGCCTGGTGCGCCAGCGTGTCTATGCCCAAGGCCAGGCCGCTCACAATAGTTAGATTGTTGGCCACCAGCTCTTTGACGATTTTTTCCGTCACCCGCTGGCCATAGCCGGTGAATTTCCTGGTGCCGACAATGGCCAGCGAGAATTCACTGGCCGCTTCCAATCGGCCGCGGTAGTAGATTAATAAAGGCGGATCATAAATTTGTTTCAGGAGTTTAGGATAAGCTTCGTCATCAATCGTCAGAGTTTTAATTTTTTCTTTATTTAGATTGCAGAGCAGCCGGTCCGGCTCAACCTGATGCTTAAAAATTGAAAATTCTTCGGCCGTCTTGGCATCGATGCCGGCCATCAGATATTCTTTAAGCGGCGCTTTGTAAGCCGCTTCCATGTTGGGAAAATATTTTTTTATTTTTTTTAATTTAACCGGGCCAAACTTACAAAATTGGCTTAGCGCCAGCCAATATTTTAAATCCTCCATAAGAGATGAATTATGAATGTCCGCCTCTGGCGGAAATCATGAATTATGGGCAAGGCAGTTAAAAATATTGCCTTTGCCGCATCCGTTGGTAAAAACATTGAAGGGCTGAAGAATTTTTTAGTTTAATCTGTTATTTACTAATTTTTGACGCGTGATGGCCGGCGATGGCCCCTTGACACCTGAAGCTGGTTATGATAATATACTATAAACATTAAAATTATTTAAATCTAATGATAACATATTTTGAACAGAGAGAGTAGCATTTAGAATTTTGCCTAGGAGCAGCAGAGGCTAAACCTCCCTCCTGGTTTAGTCCGAGCCTTAAATCGGGTTTATTCCGGGCTTCTAGGCAGAATTGTGGATGTTATAAGGCTTCGCTATTTTATGGCGAAGTTTTGTTATAGTAAAATTTTTTTTAGATTGTTTTTATAATACTCAAAATTTGATTTTGAAAAATGATTTTTTCTTTATCATTAAATTTCTGCAAAACAAATTTATCCGCCGGAATTTTTTTTAAAGTTGGTGTCCGGACGCCGATTCTTATGCGTTTAAAATTTTTGGTTTTAAGCTGGCTGATAATGGATTCCACGCCTTTGTGTCCGGCGCTGCGGGAATCCACTGAAATTTTTAATTTCCCCAGCTCTATGTCCAGGTCGTCGTGGATGACGGTAAGAATGTCGGCCAAAATATCCCCCCAACCCCTCGCCTCGCTTTGCGGGCGAAGCGGGCCTTTATCAAGGGGGGGTTGCTTAAGGGGGCGTTTTAGGTAATATGACAAAACCGCGGCCACGCACTCGCCGGAGTTGTTCATGAAGTTTTGTGGTTTGACTAAAATATATTCAGGGCTCTTAGCAATTTCAGCTTTAAATTTTTTACTGTTTTCCCATTTAAGTCCCAACTCTTTAGCCAAAGCGTCAAGCGCCATAAAGCCGATATTATGGTGGGTGTTTTCATATTCTGGCCCAGGGTTGCCCAGGCCGACTATAATACGCATATAGTTATAGATGTCATTGCGAGTCCCGCTTGGCGGGACGAAGCCTGATCGACTGCGTCGTTCGGGCGGGCAATCTCTGGCAAGAAAGAAAAATAAATTAAAAGAAAATTATCCAGATTAACAAATTAAATTTTGCTTAGATAATTTTGTTTAAACTGGTAAAGTGTTTCTAACCAGAGATTGCCACGTCGCCCGCTTGAGGCGCTGGCGCGCTCAAGCGGGCTCCTCGCAATGACAGAAAGTTAATCTCGGTGCAGTCCGTGCGCCGTCCGGCTCTTGGCCACGATGATCGACAAGGGCGTGCCCAAGAAGCCGTAGGTTTCCCTTAAGCGGTTTTCAATAAAACGGATATAGGAAAAATGCAGATCCTCTTTAGGTCCGATTTTGATTTCAAATTTTGGCGGATTAGTCTCAAGCTGCGTGAAACCGCGGACCCGCGGATGTCTGACGCCCTTGCCTTTGGCCGGACGGTGCACTTTGACGATACGTGAAAGAAAATGGGATAACTGGGAGTCGCTTAATTCTAGCTTTCTTTGCCGGTCAATTTTTAATATCAAATCAAAAATTTTTTTTACTTTTTCCCCGGTTTTGGCGGAAATGAATTGGCTGGGCGCGAAGCGGGCGAATGGCATTTTATCGTAAATGTAATCGGAGTATTTTTTAGTGTCGCGTTTGGCGATCCGATCCCATTTATTGGCGATAAAAATAAAACTTTTTTTTCGCTTAACGATTTCTTCAACCAATCTGGCGTCCTGGTGGGTGAGGGGCTGGCTAATATCCAGAACCAGCAAGGCCAGATCGCTCTTGGCCAGAGCGGACAAAGATTTGGCGATGCCAAATTTTTGCCAGCCCTGGATTTTCGCGCCTTTATGGCTGATGCCGGCGGTATCGATTAACAGCAGGGGCTGGTCCTGGTAAATTATTTTGGTATGCTGGGGCTCGCGGGTGGTATGCGGCGCGGGGCTGACAATCACTCGTTCATAGCCCAGCAAAGCGTTAAGCAAGCTTGATTTGCCCACATTGGGCTGGCCGATGATGCACACTCGTATCTCGCAACTCGTATCTTGCAAACCCTCTGCGCCATCATTATTACTGCTATTATTCCCGGTATTTGAATTACGAGTTACGAGTTGCGAGATACGAGAATTAAGTTTTTCAACTATAATATCCAGCAAATCGCCGGTGCCTGAACCGTTAGCGGCTGAAACCGGGCAGGGTTCGCCAAAAGATAATTTATAGAATTCGGAAATTTTTAGCCGGTCTTTGGGCGCGTCGACCTTGTTGACTGTTAAGATAACTTTATCGGCGTCAATGTTCTTTTTAATTAAAAGCGCCAGGGCTTTATCTTGGGGCAACAGGCCTGATTTATTGTCCAGCAGAAATAAAACTAAATCGGCTTGCTTTAAATATGTAAAAGCTTGTCTTTGCACCTGCGCTCCGATATCATCAGTCAGTTTAGTTTGGCCGGTTTGTCCGCTCGCCTCGCCGGCCCGCGCTACGCCGAAAGCTCCGGCGAGGCGAGGGCCATGGCGAAGTGGGTTGATTGGGCGGGTTAAATGTTTTAAATCGATCAGACCGCCCGTATCAACCAGAACGAAGTTACGGCCGCGCCAGGAGATTTCGCCCAGGTTGCTGTCTCGGGTGGTTTCGGTCATAGCGGAAACCAGGGCTTGCTTTTTTTCAGCCAGACAATTGAATAAGGCGGATTTGCCGACATTGGTCCGGCCGAAGATGACGACCAGAGGAAGGGAGTTTTTCTCTAGTGGTATTTTATCCATGAGAATAATTTACAGCAGTAAATTAGTTTAATTTTCAATTCTCAATTTTTAAACAATTATTCAATGTTTTATTATCAATTGAAAATTCATTGAAAATTGAGAATTGTAAATTGAAAATTTTTTGTTACTCTTCCGTGTTTTCCGCGCCTGATCGAGTCGTATCCGCGTTCTGACCCAGAATGATGATAAAATCCGGCTGGACCGGCTTGGTTTCGCCGGTTAACTCTTTGCTCAGATCATTTTGCAGCCACTCGGGCATGCCCAAGGAAACGTTGGCGTTGGTTTTATCTTTTAGAATGGTTAAGGCCTGAATTTTCGCGCCATAGGTTAAATCATAAATGACTGATTTTTGAAAATTTTGTTGATTGGAATTGCCGATGCGGACAACGGTAAAGCCGTATTTTTCCAGATCCAGAGCCACCTGGCTGGCTAAGCCGTTTATCCAGGTGCCGTTTCTGACTTCAACCGCGGCTTTTTCTTGTTTGATTTTTTTTCGGTCGGTCAGCGGCGCGTCGGTAAAAATATTTTTAACTAAATATTTTATTTCCGAAAAATCGCCGCTTTTTGGCGCTAACAGAAAAGCGCCGTCTTCGCCAGTGGTCGCTACCAGTAGTCCGCCAGGGCTATCATCGAGCACGCGATTATAGATATTTTCGCTGTTTATATCAATGCTTAAGCTCCATAATTTAATTATTTCCCAAATCTTCAGGTTGGTGCTGTGGTTGTTATTAATTTCGCCGATAATTTTAGATATCATGGCGGGCTTGAACAAGGTATTGATCGACATCACCTTTTCCTTAATCGCTTCTAAAACTTTTTGTTGCCGCCGGGCGCGGGCGAAATCAGAGCCCTCCGTTCCGAAAGCGTGCCTGGAGCGGACATACTTTAAGGCTAAGCCGCCGTCCATTGTCTGTTCACCTTTGGCAATATGCAAATACTCCCATCTTCGGTCCCAGGGCGCGTCTTCATTGCCCAGAATCGGATATTTGTAGTCGTCAAGCGTATTTTCCACGTTTATTTTAACTCCGCCCAAGTGGTCAATAATTTTTTCAAAGCCGGTGAAATCCACGGTCAGATAATAGTCAATCGGAGTCTCTAAGATATCGCTTATTGTCTGGCTTAAGGCCAGGCCGCCGGAGCCGGGAGTTTTCATCTCGGCATAAGCGTTGACGCTGTTAATTCTTTGCCAGCCCATGTTTTCTATCGGCACCGCTAAATCGCGGGGGAATGACACCAGGGCGACTTTTTTCTGGCTGGGCTTTAAGCTGGCTAAAATTATCGTATCGGTTAAGAGGCCGCCGTCATGATTCTTGCCGCCGATGCCCAAGAGCAGGATATTTATCCGATCCTTGTCCTCGCCTTTTAATTTAGTATCCGCGCTTTCAACCAGGTGCCTGATTTGGCTGATGATGGGCAGGTTATAAAACCAGGAGGTTGATTTTTCAGTCGGTTTTTGATTAAAAGAAAAAATTACCGAAGCGATCAATAGAAAAATTAAAATGAAAGCCGCGATTTTAAATGATTTGGCTTTTAGCCGCCACTCTGGCCGCTTAATCGCCTCCGGCCGGGCTTTGACCCGGTCAAATTCTGAATTTAATAAATCGATTTTTCTATCCATATTTATAATCTACAACTTATTTTAGAATTAGTCTAATTTTATATTGAGATGGTTACAAAACTATTTTTGCTGCAATTTGCTATTTTTCGGCCAGGCT
>MFFY01000031.1:23073-26997 GCA_001778055.1 Candidatus Falkowbacteria bacterium RIFCSPLOWO2_12_FULL_45_13 | reverse complement strand
CAGGGCGGTAAAACGCGTTTTGCCGCCCTGCCGGTATTAATGAATAAATTTTAGAAAAATATTTTGTTTTAAAGAGGTATTTTTCTACACCCTATCTCTATGAATCCACACCCTCAAATATTATGGGCTCAATAAAGTCCAGCACCGAGTCAACCACGACCAGGTGCTGGAAATTGTTTTGGCAACGAGCCGCATCTCGTGCCGGTTAACCAAAGAACTATTCGCGCCATGCGGAACGCGCCTTCTTCACTTAATGTCAATCCCGGACAGAAGATCTCCGAGATTGGTTCCGAAACCGGCGGCGTCGGATTTCTCCGCTACCGGCTTGTCGGTTGTCGTGTTGTCTGGCGACTTTTGGATAATCGCCGACTCGTCCAGCGAAGGAAGCGGATTGGCCTCATAGACCTTTGCCAGGGCCTCCGCGTACGCCGGCGATTCATTCATGCCAGCTTCCCGAAGCGCTCGCTTGGCGAGCTCAACAGAATTCGTCCACATATAAACGCACACCACGTTGGACTCTTGCAACTGTCCATTCAGGGTGACACTCTTGATTTTTCGGGCTGTTCCTTTGTGCCAGAAGGAAATCTGGCACTTTGACGGATGGCCGCGGAACCACTCGCCGTAACTCCAAACGCCCCGACGGCTTCCTGTCTTTCCCACTACCACCAGGATATCATTCTGTCCGGGGATAGGGAAAATACGCAGAAGATCGTGCGTGTCGTTGGTGATCCGAACAAACCCGTCCGGCACCTTCACCTCGCCCAGAAAAGTATTCAGCCACCCGTATTCCTCACGCGTGACCTCCACCTGTCCGAGGAAGTAGTGCCGCTCGGTCCACGAGTCGTCTATTACTTTGCCATCCACGAATGAATGGCGTACTTCGGACGGCTCGTAAGTTCGGGCTTCGTAGGTGAATACGCCAAGACGCTCGAAAAACAACTTCTTGAGCATCTCCTGTCGCGCCGTCGCCTGTTCTGCCCGACTGTCGACCTCGCTCTCGAGGCGATCGATGTCTTTCTCGGTCAGCTCGTGGAGCTTTTTTCGGTACATGATCCTGTGAGCCGAGAAAACGCTCTTGCAACGGCGACCGAAGAATCCCCAGTCGTTGGTCCGGCTGTAGTCGTCGTACAGGAACAGCTCAACCCGCGGGCGATCCCAGCCGTCCTCACCAAGCGTCTGCTGTCCAACAGCATGGCTCATTTCCACGAGCCGATTGATCCTGTTGGCAAACAACTTCCGCGGTTCGACGAGTTGCACTTCCTCTTTCAGAAAGAGTTCCACTTTCTCAAGCGGAGTGAAGCAGGTGTGCCACGGCTCAAAGGGCTCACTTTTATCATAGTGATTTTTCAGTTCCTCTTCCTTGTGGAGCTGAAAGACAGCCTCCTCTCCTCTGGCTAAAAAGCTTACATGCCAGAGAGAAACACCTATGTTGTGAGATTGCTCCCCGTCTTTCATAACAATTTGCAGGTCCACACCGCTTCTTTCAAGCAATTTTTGGACCTCCGTATGAAAGGCGCTTTCAGCTTCCCGCCGTTTTTTAAAATCCTTAAAAGACAAAGACCTGGATTTAATCGGTAAATATTACATAAATTTAAAAAATGATTTAACCGGAGCGGGCCGGTATATTAATTTTGATAATCTGCTGTGCTTAAGCAGAATAAACCCTGATTGGAAAAATATCTTGGATGACGTAATCTCGGCCGGCAATATTTTGGGCGTAAAGCTTGGCCCTAAAACCGCGGCCGATCGTAAATATAAAAATCTTACCGACAAGGTCTGGCGCCTGAAAAAACAACCGGCGGCTCTAAGCCAGTTAATCGCTCAAACCGGAAAAATTAAAAAAAGCCTGGGCTAGACTTAGTCCAAATTTTTTAATAAAAATTTCTACAAAAAATTTCTACTTATTGAATTATTCATTCAACTGGCTTATAATATAATTGCCATGCTAATAAATAAAAGCCTAAAAAACCTGGTCAAGTTTTATTGCCCATGTCCTCTGACTTTAATTGCCAAGGGCCGGTGTTTGTTTAAAACGCCTCCTTTGAGGCGTTTTATGTTTTATAAGCAACTGGCCCGCGGCTCAAGCTCGTTTCCATGTATAAATCTTTAATTTAGTTAATTTTATGCTTAATGAAAAAATTGATTTAAAAATTATTATTGCTCTAACCCTCTACTTAGCCTCCTTGTTCGCCTCCAATACTCTTGGTCTTAAACTCATGCCTTTCCTGTTCGGTACTCATCTATCGGTGGCAGTTTTTTTCTTCCCCTTTGTTTTTTTAATGACCGATGTTATCGGCCAGGTCTACGGCAAATCAATGGCCAAAAATTTCGTTCGGGCCGGCTTTATTGCCATTCTTTTATTTCTGATATATTCGCTAATCGCCTTGGCCGCCCCCTGGGCAAAAGAAAGCTTATGGGCTAAGGAGTCGTTCAACACGGTTTTTGGCGTCTCCTTTCGCATGTCCATCGCCTCTCTCTTGGCTTACCTAATCGCTGAATATCAGGATGTTTTCTCATTTTTTTTCTTCAAAAAGAAGCTTAATAATAAGGTTTTTTGGCTGCAATCTAATTTATCAAACCTCTGGTCTCAGCTCATTGATACCTTAATTTTCATGTTTGTCGCCTTCTTGGGCATCTACTCGGTCAAAACCATCCTGCTAATTAGCCTGCCCTGGTGGTTATATAAAGTCGCCATGGGACTGTTATATACTCCGTTATCTTATTTAGGTATTTATTTGCTCCAACATGAAAATTCAAGCCATAAAAACCAAAGTTTTTAAACCCAAAGAAGATCTGCTGGCCTTTATTGAAAATTACTTGCCCGGAATCAAGGAAAAAACCATATTAGTCGTCACCTCAAAAATCGTGGCCCTGGCTGAAGGGCGTTTTGTCCAAAAAAACAACGAAACAACTAAGCTTAAAATTATCAAGCGGGAAAGCCGCCTGGTTATGCCAACTAAGCGTGTTTACCTGACGATTAAAGACGGGCAGTTTATGGCTAACTCCGGGATAGATGAAAGTAACGCTAACGGTTGGCTGATTTTACTGCCTAAAAACAGCTTTAAAGCGGCGGCAAAAATCAGAAATCACTTTAAGAAAAAACATAAACTAAAAAATTTCGCCGTTCTTATAACTGATAGCCGCTGTTTGCCTCTGCGAGCCGGTATTACCGGCGCGGCTTTGGGCTATGCGGGTTTTCAAGGCTTGAGGGATTATCGTCGCTGTCTGGATATTTTCCATCGTCCCTTTAAATATTCCCGAGTTAACCTGGCTGATGGTTTGGCCGCGGCCGCGGTTCTCTGCATGGGCGAAGGCAAAGAACGGCAACCGCTGGCACTGATTACCGAGGCACCGGTTAGATTTAAAGAAAAAATAAATAAAAAAGAAACGATAATTAATCCGGCGGAAGACATTTTTTCCCCGCTAATAAAAAACCTGGATGCCAAAAAACAATAAAAGAAATCGGAAATTGGTCAGGCCGTATTTGACTGACCTGGTGGTAAAACTCGCGCCCAAAGTTGGCGCCAAAACCATCATCGAGCCCGAATGGGGCGTTGCCGGACAGATAATTTATCCTAACGGCTTGGTCAGATCGCTGCGTCTGTATTCGCTCGATCTAAATCATATCGCTTCCGCGGACATTGCCCGCGATAAAGGTTACGCGAAATTTTTCATAAAAAAAAGAGACTACCCCGTGGCCGAAGGGCAGACTGTTTTTGAAAAAAATTGGGCAAAAACAGTAAACAGTCAGCGTAATATGGCTTACGCTTTAAATTACGCGAACAAGCTAGGCTACCCGGTGATCGCCAAGCCAAACAGCCAGAGCCAGGGCTCCGGCGTGCAGCTGGTTTGGAGCGCTAAAGAATTGCGCGGTGCCTTGCTGGAAATCTTCAGAAGCGACCGGGTGGCCTTAATTGAACGATA
>MFFY01000031.1:0-23052 GCA_001778055.1 Candidatus Falkowbacteria bacterium RIFCSPLOWO2_12_FULL_45_13 | reverse complement strand
AATCGTGGTTCTAGACGGAAAAATTATTTCCGCCTATGAACGTCTGCCGCTTTCAGTTACTGGCGACGGCCAACATTCAATCCTCTGGCTCTTAAAACAAAAACAAAAAAATTTTATCAAGCAGGGCCGGGATACGAAAATAAATTTCCATGACCGGAGAATAATAAAGAAATTAAAACGACAGGGTTATTCTTTTAACCGCCTTCTCTTAAAAAATCAAAAAATATTTTTATTGGTTAACGCCAATTTATCAACCGGCGGCGAAGCCTTGGATGTAACGGGCGCGATCCACCCCGGCTTTCATAAAATCGCCGCCAAACTTACGCGCGAGATGGGACTACGTATAGCCGGCGTAGATATCATGATTAGAAAGGGAGATATTACGCTTGACCCTATAAAATGTGATTATTATATTATTGAAATCAACGCAACTCCAGGGCTTGACCATTATGTGACGACCGGCCCGGCTCAAAGAAAAATTGTCGAAACCATGTATCTGAAAATATTGAAAGCGCTGGGAAAGAGGAACTAATTTCATTTATCTTTTGGGCTTTAAAATGAATCCGTTCGGCCCGATGTTTGGGGCCGTAAATATAGGAACTGTCGCTGAATGATCTTTCGATGATAAATTTTCAAAAGCTCTAGCTCCTAAGTTCCTTTTTAAACCAATCTACCCAGGGAATCTTGACCGGATTGACATTATTTAGCATGGCCGAGTAATAAGTCAGCCAGCCGCCGAACTGCAGCATGGAAAAAGCTTGTTCTAACTTTGTGGCGCCGGTCAATTTATGTTCAATATATTTTATTCCATTTTTCTTGACTACTTGCTTGGTCAAGGCCGACCGTTTTTGCACGCGCGGATGATAAAGCGCCGAATCAATGAAAAAAAAGATTAAATTATCTTTATTACTTTTAGGGTTAGCCAGACTTTCCAGGGCGTAATGGTTTAAGTCCGGCAAGGCCAGGAAACTGGCGAAGTTTTTGCTGGTTTCATTGAATTGATTTCTTAAAATCGTTAAATTACCGGACAAAAATTCCGCGCCCACGATTATCGGTATTTTGCCGTAACATTTAAACGCCAGTTGCTTGGCCTGGTTGATGTTCGTCGGTTCAGCCGGCCTTAACTTCAGATCACTAAGCTCCAAATTGGCGATCAAACCTTCTACCTCTTTTTCCTTAAGCTCAAGCAGGCCGGCCTTAGAGAGCAAGACGGCTACGCCCAAGACTGAATAGCCCAAGCCCAGCCTGGGCTGGCCGCAAGGATTATGCTCTGGAACAAAACTATAGCCGGGGATATTGTCTTTAAGCATCAGCCGCGCCAGCTGATTATCTCCGGCCATAGAAATCGCCATTATTTTAGCCCCGCGCTTTTTCACTTCCGCGTAGACGCTCAAAACTTCTTCCGTATTGCCTGAATAAGACGACAGTAAATATAAGGTATGTTTATCGACCATGGCCGGCACCTGGTAGCCGGAAATAACCGTTATCGGCGCTTTTATTTTATCGCTTAAAGCCGCGCTCACCAGGCTAACGCCGATATTTGAACCGCCCATGCCGTTAACCACTACCTGCCTGGCTCGGCCGTAATCGTCGGGCACTTTGATGGAAGCCGCCTGATCTAAAACCTGCCTCATCTGCGCGGCCAAAGATTCAATGGACTTGGCGACTTGGCTTAAGTCCAATTTTTTATAGACCTTTTGATCATCTAAATTATGCATATTTTATTCCCACTTGATACCCGCCTGAACGACCCCGCCAGAACGACTCTGTCGGGCTGGGGGGGGAGTGTTCGGGGGATTGTAGTTGAGTTAATTTATACTTCAATTATAGCATATCTTTGTGAATTAATTGTAAATTACCCTGCGCCAAGGGAGCGCAGGGCGTTAAATTCAAAATTCAAACAGCCTAAGCTGTTTCATGTCCTGTTCTCTGCCCTGGTTGATTATTTAAATCGCTTTGATAATTAAAATTTTTATAAATGAACAGCCAAGTAAAATTTATATTTTTTCGTCTGACTTTGCCGGTATTTATCATCAATTTTAACCGTGAATCCATTAATTAAAATTTTATTTAAAGTAAGCAATTTTTCTGTCATTGCGAGGAGCCTGCAATCAGGTGACGCGGTAATCTCACGAACGCGAATTCAAATAATGGCAAGTTTTATCGCTGCTCAATGTTTCTAAGGTTGCCGCGTCGCTCGAGTACGAGCTCCTAGCAATGACAAATTATATTTATCATTAGCTAAAAATTAATTTATGGATTCACGGTTTTAAAGCTTGATTTTTTATCGTCATTCATGTTATTCTAACCATATAATTAACCGTAAAGGTCAAAGCTCAAATCTCAAAATCTTAGTTCAAAATTTAAAATTTTTTAAAATTATAAGTTTTGACATTTTCCGCCAAAGTTTGTCGCGCCAGCCAGAGGCTGGTCCGCCTTGGGCGGAGATCCGTCTCCGGCGGAGATATTTGAGATTTGACATTTTTTCTATGTCCGGACATTCAAAGTGGGCGACAACTAAGAGACAAAAAGCCGTGGTTGACGCTAAAAGAGGAACTATTTTCACTAAGTACGGCAATTTAATTACTGTTGCGGCGCGTAAGGGCGGCGACCCGGCAACTAACTTCAGTTTGCGCATGGCCATTGAAAAAGCCCGAGACGCCAACATGCCTAAAAAAAATATCGAACGCGCCATCAAGCGAGGCGCGGGCGAACTGGACGGCGCGCAAATCGAGGAATTAATTTACGAAGGCTTCGGCCCGGTCAAGTCTCAATTTATCGTCAAATGCTTAACCGATAACAAAAATCGGACGGCAGCAGAAATCAGGCACCTGTTTGCCGACGGCGACGGCTCTTTGGGCTCGGTATTATGGAACTTTGAGCAAAAAGGCGTAATTTTAATCGCCGCCGAAGAATTAAAAAATAAAAATTTAATTAATAACGATGGCTTTGAACTGAAATTAATCGACGCCGGCGCTCAAGATTTTATAAAAGACGACGCCGGAGCGACTATTTTAACTAAACCGGAAGATCTGCAAAAAGTCAAACAATTTCTAGAAACAAAAAATATAAAAACCGAATCGGCCGAAATTGAATACGTGGCTAAAGACCGGAGCCGGCCGGCGGACGAGGAAAAAGCCAAAGTTCAAAAATTCATAGAAAATCTTGATAACAACGAATACGTCACGGACTATTATACCAACGTCGATATATAAATGCAAAAAAAAATTACTTCCATAATTCTGGGCATTGACCCGGGCATCGCCGACACCGGCTATGGCGTAATCAAAAGCCAAAATGGTAAATTGGCCTGCCTGGCTTACGGCTCGATCAAAACCTCGGCTAAATTAAAATTGGGAGACCGGCTGGAAATTATTTACCTGGAAATTACCGAACTGATTAAAAAATATCAGCCGAGTTTAATCGCTATTGAAGAGCTGTTTTTCTGCAATAACGCCAAAACCGCCTTAATCGTCGGCCAAGCCAGAGGCGTAGCCGTGTTGACGGCTAAATTAAATAAAATCAAAAATCTGGAATTCACTCCTTACGAGGTCAAACAAGCGGTTTCAACTTACGGCCACGCGAGCAAAAACCAAGTGCAAAGAATGATTAAGCTGATTTTGAATCTCAAGGAGCTGCCCAGGCCCGACGATGCGGCCGATGCCTTGGCCATTGCCGTCTGCGCCGCCAATAGCATAGTAAATCCTAAATTCTAAACAAATATTAAACTACAAATCACAAATTATTATTTTTTGTTTGCTATTTGATTCATTAGAATTTGTTTATAATTTAGAATTTCGGATTTAGAACTTAAATATTTTATGACTAAAAAATTAAAAATAGTTTCCATCGCGGCTGAAGTCGCCCCGTTTTCCAAAACCGGCGGCTTGGCTGATGTGACCGGCAGCCTGCCCAAGGCCATAAAAAAACTGGGGCATGAAGTTATCGTTATCACCCCGCTTTACGGTCATGTCATTGATATTAAAAAACACAATCTAAAATTGATCTGCGAAAATGTGGAAATTTATTTAAATTCCGCGGATAAAACGCAAATTAATTATTGGCGGGGGTATTTGACTAATAATCTGCCGATTTACTTCATAGAAAATAAAAAATATTTTTCCGCTCAAAAAAATCTATATGGTTCGACCAAAGAAAACGTGCGTTTTTTAATTTTCAACGTGGCCGCCTTAAAACTAATCTCACTCTTAAAATACGAAGCCGACATCGTTCATTGCCACGACTGGCACACCGGCTTGATCCCTTATTATTTGAAAACCGATTTTAAATACTCGGAAACCCTGCGTCATGCCAAAACTATTTTCACCATCCACAATTTGGCTTTTCAGTTGGGCCATAACTGGTGGGAGGTGCCGCTGAAAAAAAAGGATTATGGCAATAATAAAATCCCGCACATCACGGATCCGGACATTGAAACTATTAATTTTGCCAAACGCGCCATAAAAAACGCTGATATTATCAACACGGTCAGCGAACAATACCGCGAAGAAATTATGACCACTGGGTTCGGCCAGGATTTGCACCGGATTTTAAGAAACCGCGAAGACAAGTTATTCGGCATTATCAACGGCATCGATTACGCGACCTATAATCCGCAAAATGACCCGGGTTTGTTTAAAAATTACGATTATCATAAAATCAACAATAAAAAATTGAACAAAGAATATTTACAGAAATTGTTAAAATTAAAGGTTGACAAGGAATTGCCGGTTATCGCCCTGACCTCGCGGGTGACTTTTCAAAAAGGCTTTGAATTGGTTTTGCGTATCTTAGAGCCCCTGCTCCACCTTGACTTGGAGCTGATTATGATGGGGGATGGCGATAAAAAATATATAAATGAAATTAAAAAATTCGCCAAGCGGCATCCTAAAAAAATCGCTTGGCTGCCTTTTAAAGAAAACCAAAAGTCGGAAACTTTGCTTTACGCCGGCTCGGACATTTTATTATTGCCATCGCACCATGAGCCTTGCGGCATCAATCAATTAATCGCCATGCGCTATGGTTGCGTCCCGGTGGTGCGCCGCGTCGGCGGACTCCAGGATACGGTGACCAACTACAACCCCAGAACCAATCGAGGCAATGGCTTCAATTTTTCTGCCTTCAACCACTACTCCTTGTTTGCCACCATCGTCAGATCTTTAGAAAATTATCGTTATGAAACGAGCTGGCATAAATTAATCGTCAGAGTGATGAAAGAATCAAACAGCTGGGAAATACCGGCGAAAAAATATGTGGCGCTATATCGAAAAGCCATGAAAGCCAATAATAATTTTTTATGAAAATTCTTAAAAATAAAAATCTTCGTCCCGCCAAAAAAAAATCGCTTGACGGGGCCGAGGCGGCGGATAAATTAACCTGGGTCAACCTGCTACATTTTTATCAGCCGCCTACCGCCTCCAACGAGACGGTTATTGAAGCCGCGGAAAAAAGTTATCGGCTAATTATCGACGCCCTTAAAAAAAACCCTCGGATCAAATTTACCATAAATCTGGCTGGCTGCCTCCTGGAAAAACTAAACCAACTCGGCTACCGGAGTTTAATCGCGGACATAAAAATTCTTAAGGATAAAAAACAAATCGAGCTTACCGGCACCGCGGCCTTCCACCCGATCCTACCGCTCATACCCGAGGGAGAAATTATAAAAAATATGGAAGCCAACCAAGAAATATTGAAAAAATATTTCGGTAAAAATTTTTCCGCTCAAGGTTTTTTCCTGCCGGAACTTGCCTATGCCGCTAAAACCGCCGAAATAATAGCTGGCTTCGGCTACCGGTGGATTATCTTAGACGAAATCGCGGCCAACGGCAAATTAAATATAATTGATTTTAGTAAACTATATTTGGACAAAAATAGCGGCCTAAAAATTTTCTTCCGCAGCAGATTATTGTCAAAAAGCTATGTGCCCAAAACAATTTTAGATTTAATAACCCTGAATTATGGCGGTTTGGCCGCGACCGCCACCGACGCCGAACTTTACGGTTTAAGGCATAACGATAACGACCGCGTCCTCGAAAAATTATTGGGACAGCCGACATTAATAACTTTAACCGTCAGTGAATTTCTGGCCGGCTTAAAAGAGAAAGTTGAAATCAGGCCGCTCGCCTCCTCGTGGGAGTCATCGACCGGCGAGCTTAAGCGAGACGCGCCTTTTACGCTTTGGCTTAATGACAAAAATAAAATTCAAAAACTGCTTTGGCAATTAGCCAATTTAGCCATCGCCACGGTTAACCGGCATCAAAACGACGCCAATTATTCCTGGGCCAGGCTTCATTTAAATAAAGGCTTATCAAGTTGCACTTTTTGGTGGGCTTCGGCTCGGGATTTTAAATTATTCGGCTCTATTTCCTGGAACCCCGATGAAATCGAGCGCGGCGCTAACGAGCTAATCAAAAGCCTCCGCTCTTTGGCCCAGCTAAGCACTCGGACGGACAAAATCGCCGGCGAAAGGCTTTACCTAAAAATAAAACGATTAATTTGGCATAAACATTGGCATTATTATTGGTTAAAAAAATAGACACTAAAAAACCAAGCTGGAACGAAAAACACGAATCATGCAATTAATCCGGAAAATATTTCGTTTTTGATTCGTTTATTTAGCCTTTCTAATATATGAATAAAATTCTTAGTCTTTTTGACGAAACCTCCGTTTTAGATTTGTTCAACCAAAAAGTTCTGCCGCTTTATCCTGAATTCAAGATGATAAAAAAAATTAAAATTATTCCGGTAAAAAAAAGCGTCTGGAAAACCACTTATCATGTAGTGGTAAAATTCGCCACTTCTTTTTTGACTCATGATGGCCAGACGGTCGACTTGCCGATTTATTGCACGGCCCATTCCAGCGAGCCGAGAATCAACTCCTTTGACGCGCTCTCGTTTTTATGGCAAGCGGGTTTCGGCCGCGGCGATTTGGCTATCCCGCACCCCTTGTTTTTTTCCGATAATTTTAACGGCTTTTTTTATCGCGGTGTCCGGGGTCAAACCCTTTATTATTATATCCAGAAGAAAAATTACCAAATTATAGAAGACGTCGTCGCTAAAGCCGCCGCCTGGTTTGCCAAGCTCCATCGGACGCCGATAGCTAGAGCGAAAAATTTTAACCCGGAGAATAGCCGGATTGAAACAGTTGTGCCCGGCTTAATGAATGTGCTGCAAAAAATTAATCACGCTTATCAAAAATATTTCGAACCTTGTAAAATAATTTATCAAATAATCAACGAGAAAGAAAAAAAATATTTCGGCAACAACGGCAGGCAGTGCCTGATCCACGGCGATGCCCACCCTAAAAATGTTATTAAAATGAGCCGAGACAAAATTGCGATTATAGATTTTACCGACACCTGCTTGGCCGACTTTACCAGAGACCTCGGTTCATTTATGCAACAGCTTGAGTTTATGGCTTCAAAAAAAATCAATGATCCGGCCTATCTGGAAAAGGTTAAAAGAATATTTTTGGAAAATTACCTGCAAAACTCTAGAATCAAGCTGAACGACTACGCCAAAGAAAGAATCAACAATTACTATAACTGGACGGCTCTGCGCACCGCCACCTTTTTTATGTTGAAAGAAAGGCCGGAGCCATGGCGATCGCACGGGTTAATCGTAAAAATTTGCCGAGATCTTAAAATAAGCATAAACGTCTAAAATCCATGCTAATTGACTTGCAGCTTCATTCCACCTATTCCGACGGCAGTCTGACACCAACCAAATTGGCAGATTTTTTATTAAAGCATCGGGTTAAAATTGCCTCTTTAACCGATCACAATACCGTCGGCGGCCTGGATGAATTCAGGCTGGCCTGTAAAAAAAATAGGATCAAGGCGATCGCGGGGATTGAAATTTACGTAAAATTAAATAATAAAAAATTTAATCTGCTGTGGTATAATTTTGATGATAAAGATCCTGAACTGCATAAATTTTTACAGTCAACACAGGCCAGAAGGCGGAAACAAATAAAGCGGGCACTGCTAAAATTAAAAAGGCTGGGGTTGGAAATGAATGAAAACAAAATTTTAGATAAATACCGTCATTATATTTCTTTAAGCCGCCTGATGAGAGATATCCGGCAATTAGCCGATAACCGTAAAAAAATTTCTAAACGTCTGGACGCCAAAAACCCGCTGGATGAAAAAATTATAAAACATTTTTTTAAAGATAAAAAAGTCAACCGGCTGGAAGAATGTTATGTTGGCTTTAGCCATATTTTAAAACTCAAGGAAAAAATCGGCGGCCAACTTGTTTTAAACCATCCGGGGAAAACCGGCCGAATCAATGAAAGCTTAATCTCCCAACTTATTAAATTAGGCCTTGATGGCATTGAAGTAATTTCACCGCATCACAATATCGGCGCGGTTATGCGATTGCAGCGCTTGGCCAAGCAATATAAATTGATTATGACCGGCGGCTCGAATTATCATCTGGACCAAGCCGAGGCGGCCGCCATAAAAAATGTTTATTCTTATTTTAGAATTGAGCCGAAATATTTAGTCGGCGTAAATAAAATTATCGGCTAACCAGCCGGCGGCATTGCTATATTGCCGCCAGCCCAATTTACATGCCAATCGATAGCAAAATTTATGATGATCGTTTTTTTAATAACACGGTTAAATTAGAACGCGCTTCGGCTCGAGCCATGGTTAAAATATTGATTAAATACTTCGCACCCCAAACGGTCATTGATATCGGCTGCGGCGTGGGCGTTTATTTGGCCGAATTTAAAAAATTCAAAATTGAAATATCCGGTTTCGACGGCTCGCCGGCGGCGATTGCCGACTCCCTGGTTAAAGACATCAAACTACATGACTTGTGCCAACCGCTGAAGTTAAACCGTCAATTTGACTTATGCCTTTGCTTTGAGGTGGCGGAACATCTGCCGAAAAGCTGCGCCGGAGTTTTAGTTGAAACTTTGGCCAGACTGTCCCAAACCATAATCTTTACCGCCGCCACGCCCGGACAAGGGCCGAAAAACATCGGCCACATTAACGAACAGCCCTTCGCCTACTGGATCGAGTTGTTTCAACAACGGAAATATTTAATCAATCAAGCCTTAACGGAAAAAATCAGGCAAGAGATGATCAACCGAAAAGTGGTCTGGTGGCTGACAAAAAACTTGCTGATATTTGAAAAACATGGAAAATCATAAATTAAAAATCTTAATCGCCGCGGCTGAAGTTACGCCGATCGCCAAGGTCGGCGGTTTGGGCGATGTCATTGGCGCCTTACCCAAGGCTCTGAAGAAGCTTAATTTAGACGCGCGGGTGATTATCCCGTTTTACGGCGCCATTGACAAAAATAAATATAAAATAGAATTAACCGGAAAAAATATAAAAGTCGGTGACGACTCAATCGATCTTTGGCAAACCACTCTGCCTGATTCGGCCGTGCCGGTTTATCTAATTGAACACGGTCTTTTTAACGGCCGAGAAATTTACTCTAATGCTCTGGCCGACGATGCTAGTGATATTAATAAATATCTGTTCTTTTCAAACGCGATTTTGGCAGGGCTTAAAGCCATTAACTTTAGGCCCGACGTTGTTCACTTAAACGATTGGCACACCGCGGCCGCGGCCGGACTGCTTAAAACTGATTATCAAAACGACCAGTATTTTAAACAAATAAAAACTCTCTATACCATCCACAACCTAGCCAACCAGGGGCCGGCCGGACAAAATAATTACATGGCCGAAGGGATTCTGAATGCTGACCTGGTTAATACGGTCAGCCCGGCTTATGCTGAAGAAATTTTAACTAAAGAATACGGCGCCGGGCTGGAAAAAATCTTGGCTAAAAGAAAAAAACGTCTTTACGGCATCCTGAACGGCATTGATACTGACTTTTTCAACCCGGAGACCGATCAATTTATCAAACAAAATTATTCGGGCAAAACTTTAGAAAAAAAAATCGTCAATAAAACGGCCTTGCAAGGCAGACTAGGACTGCCGCCGGATAAAGATATCGCTCTAGTCGGCCTAGTCACTCGGTTTGTCTGGCAAAAGGGCGTTGAATTAATTACTAAAAAATTTGCCAAGTTAAATTGCCAGTTTGCTTTTTTAGGCACCGGCGAAAAATCTTGCGAGCAGGCTTTATTAAAGTTAGCCCATAAATATCCAGCCAAATTCAAAGTCCTAATTAAATTTGACGAACGATTGGCGCACGAAATCTACGCTGGCTCGGATATTTTTCTGGTGCCGTCGCGCTTTGAGCCTTGCGGCTTGACCCAGATGATTGCCATGCGTTATGGCAGTATTCCGGTAGTGCGCGCCACCGGCGGCCTGAAAGACACGGTCATCTCATGGAGTGATTCCCTCTTGATAAATTTATCCGCCTCTGGCGAAGGGGCCAGAAGGGTTAAAGCTACCGGCTTAACTTTTGAAAACTTTAATTCTGACGAATTTTACAAAACTCTGGAGACGGCTCTGGAAATTTATTACCATCAACCGAAAGTCTGGCGGCAACTTCAGCTTAACGGCCTGAAACAGGATTTTTCCTGGAAAAAATCGGCCAAAGAATATTTAAAGCTCTATAAAAAATTATTAAGCAAAACCAGGCGCCGAACGCCAAAAACTAATTAGGATCATTGACAAATTCCAAAATTTTTGCTAAAATTATATTAGATAATACAAAACTCTTTTATTTCTTAAAAACAAAAACCAAAAATAAAATGTCATTAATAAAAAATCAAGCCGATTGCTTTAATTTAGAGCAAACTGGCCTGTCTGCCGGACAGGCGGGCGAGAGATATTACAATTCAATAAGAAAAAAAGCAGTGGAACAGGAGTTCAGCTGGCCTGGACTCTTAATTAGCCTGTCCATTGCTTTTTTTGTTGTTATCATCAGCGCTTTGGCCCTAAACTTTGTTAATCATTCAGTCGCCAGCGGCCAACTGTATAAATTCCTTGGGTAATTTTAATCAAAAAATATAAATTTATATAAACCGCGGCATAAAATAAAACTGACCGCGAACTTCGTTCTTTAACAACGCTAACAGGAGGGTTAAACACATCTGCCATAAAAAACAGATGAAGAAGCTGTGCTGGTTAGAAACAGAAAGCAAAAAAAATCAAAAAATTTCCTGATTAGCACAGCTCCCCTTCTGGCTTTATCATTAAGCGTGGTAAGGCAAGCATGGAGACAACAAAGACATCGCGGGACTCAACCAAGCGGTGTTTTTGTTTTGGTTAAAAATGTTGTATAATATATAAAGTTAATTTTCAACTTACAATTTTTAATTTATGTACTTAGAGAAGCTGGAAATCCAGGGTTTTAAATCTTTCGCTAATAAAAATGTCTTAACTTTCCCCGGTTTGCTGGGGAAAGATCTCCATGGCATGACCTCAATTGTCGGACCCAACGGTTCGGGCAAATCTAACATTGCCGACGCGGTGCGCTGGGCTTTAGGCGAGCAAAGCCTGAAGACCTTAAGGGGAAAAAAGAGTGAAGACATCATTTTTTCCGGTTCAGATAAAAAGGGGCGAGGCGGCATGGCTGAAGTGTCGCTTTTTTTGAACAATGAAGACCATCAAGCTGGCCTGGATTATTCGCACGTGGTCTTAACCCGCCGGCTTTACCGCGACGGAGAAAGCGAATATGCCATTAATCAGGCCCGGGTGCGCTTAAGCGACGTCCAAATTATGCTGGCCAAATCAAATTTCGGCCAAAAAACCTATAGCGTCATCGGCCAAGGCATGGTGGAAGGCTTTTTAAATATCAATCTGGCCGAAAGAAAAGAGTTCTTTGACGAGGCTACCGGCGTTAAACAATTTCAAATTAAACGAGACGATAGCCTAAGCAAACTAATCCACTGCTATGAAAATTTAAATCAAGCTTTAATGCTTTTGTCGGAAATTGAGCCGCGCTTAAAAAGTTTGACCAGACAAGTTAATAAATTAAAAAAACGGGATGAAACCGAAAAAGAGCTGAAAGAACTGCAGAAAAATTACTACGGTAGGCTGTGGCGCGAAATTAACGGCCAATTCAAAAATTACAATAAAAAATTCCTGGAGATGGAAAAGATAAAAATGGAAAAAGAGAGAAAAAGCGCCGGCTTAAACAGAGAGCTAAACCTGCTGGAGAAACAGCATCAAACCAGTGATAAATTTAACGCCTGGCAGAAAGAATTAAATGAACTGCAAAGCCAAAAAGAGGCGCTAACCAGGCAATTGGCCAAACTGGAAGCTGAATTAGAAATAAAATTAGAAGCCAGCGGCAAATTCGACTTATCTTGGCTCCACGGCAAAAACAACGAAATTGAAATGGAGCTTAAGGCCATTGCCGAAGAAGCGATGGGACTAGAAAAAAATATCGTCCAGGAAAAAAAATTTTTGGTTGATTTGGAAAAAGATAAAAATGAAATAAATTTAAAAATAAGCCAACTTAATAATGAACTGCTTAAGCCTGACGCGGATTTAAGGGAACAAGGTATGGGTAAAATCAACCAGGAATTAAAAGCTTTGTATCGGCTGCTTGAAAGTTCCGCCGATACAGATAATTTGATCAAGGTTAAAATGACAATAACGAAAATTTGCCAAAAAGTAAAACAGATTCTAGATCTTTCAGCCGCCGCTTTAGAGCGTGAAAATCTGGAACAGACGCAGAAAAATCTAATGTCGCTGTTAGAGGAAAAAGAAATGATCATGGTAAAAATCAACGAGAGTAATTTTAGAATCTCCGCCAGATCGGAAAGAGTTAAACTCATAAAAGAAAAATGGGCTCAACTGGCCAAAGAATCCCGAGGCATAAAAGATAAATTAAAGCATAGCCAAACGGAAATTGACTCGGCCGGCAATAAAAAGAGCCAGGCTGTCATTAAAAACAGCTTGGCCGAGCTTGACCTAAAAATCAGCGGTTTAAAAGAAAAATTAAGTTCATTCAATGCCAGGGAAGGCGAACAAAAAGCCAGGCTCTTTTCCCTGCAAAAAAATTTACAATCCCTGCAAAATGAGATTAACGGCCTGACAAATCAGTTAAACGAATTAAAAATTAATTCCACCCGCCATGAGACCAGACTGGAAGATTTAGAAATTGAGATCAGGAATAATCTTATTAAATTAAATGAGATTATGGACACAAAAGCGGAGGGAACTTTTGATCCCGAATCAGCCTTGGAAAAAATCAGTTCACTCAAGCGCCAAATCGACCAAATCGGCCAATTAGACCCGGAAATAGAAAAAGAATACCAAGAAACCAAAGAACGTTTTGATTACCTGAGCGGCCAGACCCATGATTTAAATAGCGCCATCCGCTCTTTGGAAAAAATAATTAAAGAGCTGGACCTGATTATTAAAGAGCAATTCGATAAGGAATTTAAAAATATTTCCGCCAAGTTCGAAGAATATTTTAAAATCCTCTTCAACGGCGGACAGGCTAAAATAATTAAAGTGATGAACGAAGAGCCGGCCGACGATAAAGTCGACGGCAATAATGAGGCGCCGGCCGAAATTAAAATCATTGAACCGGCCGTTGACAGCCAAACGGTTGAGAATAAATGCACCAGTAACTTAAAAAGAATAAAATATTTACAAAAATATAGCGCTACCGGCCTGGCCGGCATTGAAATCTTGGCCACGCCGCCAGGTAAAAAAATAAAATCAATTGCCTTGCTTTCCGGCGGTGAGCGGGCCCTAACCGCCATTGGTTTAATTTGCGCTATCATTAGCTGTAACCCGGCGCCATTCGTAGTCTTAGACGAAGTAGATGCTTCGCTGGACGAAGCCAATTCAGAAAGACTGGCTAAAATTCTTGATGATTTATCCCATAAAACCCAATTCATTATTATCACTCATAACCGCGCTTCCATGCGCCGCGCCAACATTATTTATGGCGTCACCATGGAAGAAAGCGGCGTTTCAAAGCTATTAAGCCTTAAGTTGGACGAAGCCAAAGAGGCGGTGAAAAATTAACTGCTTTTTGTCATTGCGAGCGACCGCCTTTAGCCCCGAGCTTGACCCGGGGGAAGCAATCTCAGGCACGATGAATAGCGATAAAATTTTCCATTTACTAAATTCGCGTTCGTGAGATTGCTTCGTCGCTGACGCTCCTCGCAATGACATTATAACTTATGTCCTCAAAAATTTTCTCCGCCGCCGTGGTCGGCCTGGATGCCGAGCTGGTTGAAGTGGAAGCCGACATTTTAAACGCTCCCCTGGGCGCTTTTATTATCGTTGGTTTGCCTGATGCGGCCGTTTCCGAAGCCAGAGAGCGGGTCAGAAGCGCCATAAAAAATTCCGGCTTTAATTTCCCCAAAAGAAAAGTCACGGTTAATCTGGCGCCGGCTGATCTAAGAAAACAGGGCCCAAGCTATGATTTGCCCATCGCCGTTTGCATCTTGGCCGCGACCAAAAAAATTAATTGCGCCAACTTTGATAATTTTTTATTTGTCGGCGAACTGGCTTTGAACGGGGAACTTAGACCGGTTAACGGACTATTGCCCATGGCGCTTAAAGCCAGGGCTAGCGGTTTAACGACTATCTTCGTGCCGGCCGCCAACGCGGCTGAAGCCAAGCTGGTTAAAGATATCGAGGTCATACCGATAAATAGCCTATCGGAACTGGTCGGCCATCTGGAAGGCGTTAAAACTATTCCGTGCGCACCTTACACCGAATTTAATTTCTCCAACATTAAAATTAATTTTGACATGGCTCACATCAGGGGCCAAGAGCATGTCAAGCGCGCCATGGAAATCGCGGCCGCCGGCGCGCATAATTTGCTGATGAGCGGCCCGCCCGGATCGGGAAAAACTTTAATTGCCCGCACCCTGCCCTCAATTCTGCCTAACCTGTCTTTGAAAGAAGCTTTGGAAATTACCAAAATTTACAGCGTGGCCGGCGAACTACCGCCCCAGACGCCGCTCATGACCTCCCGACCGTTCAGATCGCCGCATCATACCGCTTCCGGCGTGGCCTTGGTTGGCGGCGGCGCCTGGCCTCGGCCCGGAGAAATTTCCTTGGCTCACCGCGGCGTTTTATTTCTAGATGAATTTGCCGAATTCAGCCGCCAGGTGCTGGAAAATTTAAGACAGCCGCTGGAAGACGGGATAATCCATGTCAGCCGGGCCGCCAGTAATTTAAGTTTTCCGGCTAAATTCGTCTTAATCGCCGCCACCAATCCCTGCCCCTGCGGTTATCTGGGGGATCAGGAAAAAAACTGCGTTTGCTCCAGCGCACAAATAATCAACTACAAAAAGAAAATTTCCGGGCCGATTTTAGATCGGATTGATTTGCACATCGAAGTGCCCAGAATAAAATTCGATAAACTGGCTTCAGACATCGACGGCGAGAATTCGGCTAACATCAAAGCCCGAGTGGAAAGCGCCAGGCTTGAACAAACCGAACGTTTTAAAAACACTGATTTTATAACCAACTCGGAAATGTCATCCGCGGCGGTCAAACATTTTTGCCAGGTTGATAGTGCTTCAACCAATTTACTCCATCGAGCCGTTGATCAATTGCATTTATCGGCCAGGGGGTATTTCCGCGTGCTCAAAGTATCGAGAACCATTGCCGATCTGGCGGGTGAACAAAAAATCTTAACCCCTCATATCGCCGAAGCCCTGCAGTATCGGCCACGCGTTGAGTAAAATTGTTTATTTTTCTTATTAGTTAATTATGGTATAATATTATTAACTAATAACACTAATTTAAAATTTAGAGTTCAAAGTTAAAAATGACAATTTAAAATGTAAAATTAAAAATTTTTAATTTTGCATTGTCATTTTACATTTTGATTTTTACATTTTGAACTTTTAACAAAAAATCTATGAAAAACATAAAAAGAAAAATTATAATTTTATTGCTAATATTAGCCTTTATATTAACTTCAGGCTTCGGCTGTAAATTAGTAAATAAACAAACCCAAGAAGCCATGAAGCCGATCACCTTGAATTACTGGCGAGTTTGGGACGGACCAGATGCTTTTGATGAAATTTTTCAGGCTTATAAAAAACTTCACCCTTTTATCACCATTAATTACCGCAAATTCCGCTATGAAGAATATGAAAGCGAACTCTTGAACGCCCTGGCTGAAGACCGCGGACCTGATATCTTTTCTGTCCATAACACCTGGATGAAAAAATATGAAAGTAAAATCGCACCCCTGCCGCCGAGTATAACCATGGCCTACCCTATCACCCGCGGCACGCTAAAAAAAGAAGTTATTCCCGAATTAAGGACGACCAAAAGTTTAAGTCTGAATGAATTAAAAAATAATTTTGTTGACGCGGTTTTCAGCGACGCGGTTATCTTGGCTTTTGATGAAAAAACCAAAAAATACGAAGAAAAAATTTACGGCCTACCTTTATTTGTTGATACTTTGGCCATATATTATAATAAAGATCTGTTCAACAACGCCGGCATCGCCCTGCCGCCGATCTATTGGAACAGTGAATTTCAACAGGACGTGAGAAGAACCACTAAACAAGACGGCCGGGGGGAAATTATTCAATCAGGCGCGGCCCTGGGCGGCTCAAGCAATATTGATCGCTATAGCGATATCTTGTCGGTCTTAATGATGCAGAACGGGTCAGCCATGACGGACGAGGGCGGAGTCTTATTTGCCAGCATCCCGCCGACTTTCAAGGATCAAAAATATAACCCCGGCCTGGAAGCGCTTCGTTTTTATACCGATTTCGCCAATCCGTCCAAAGAGGTTTACTCTTGGAATAAAAATCAGGAAAATTCCCTGACTTTATTTATCCAAGGCCGGCTGGCGATTATGCTTGGCTATTCATATCATTTGGCCGCCATCAAGGCGCAAGCGCCTAAATTAAATTTCGCTGTCGCCAAATTGCCGCAAATCGAGGGCAACACACCGGTTAATTTTGCCAATTATTGGGTGGAAACGGTTTCCGCTAAAAGCAAAAATTTGAGCGAAGCTTGGGATTTTATTCAGTTTGAGACCAAGGCCGAAGAGGCAAAGACCTATTTGGCTAAAGCCAAGAGGCCGACGGCTCTGCGGGCGCTGGTCAACGAACAGATTAACGATAATGATATCGGCGTTTTTGCTGGGCAGGTGCTAACCGCCAAAAGCTGGTATAAAGGCGCTGATTCGGCGGCCATGGAGAAAATTTTTGCCGAAATGATTGAGGCCGCGGTTCTGGGCCAAGACAAGTTGGACGCCATTATTAATTTAGCGGCCAGCAAAGTCGCACAGACAATCAAAGTCAGCGGCAACTGATAGAAAACTAATCTTATATAAAGTAATATATTTGAATTTTGACATTGAAATTAAAATTTTCAATTTTTCCGTCCAAGTTTGTCGCGCCAGCCAGAGGCTGGTCCGCCTTGGGCGGAGATCCGCCTCCGGCGGACAATTTTCAATTTTCAATGAATGTTAAAACTTATTAAATTGTCAATCATCTGCCTGCTAATTTTTAATGCCCTTTTGGTTTTTGTTTTAACGGCTAGCGCAGGCTCGCTGATTAACGACAAAGACAGTACCACTAATTTGAATGAAAATACGGCCTGCATAAAAACTGGCGATTGCCAATTAAATGACTTCATGTTAGTCGCCGTTAATGTTTCTAATATTATTCTGGCCCTGGTCGGCTCCTTGTCATTATTCGCTTTTATTTATGGCGGCATAATGTGGCTGCTTTCAGCTGGCGATGCTGAAAAAGTAATGACAGGCAAGCGTGCTATAATCGGCGCGGTTATCGGCCTAGCCATAGTTTTTACCAGTTTCATGATAATCCAATTAGTCTTCAGTGCTTTGGGCATAACCGCGGCCGAAGGCGGAAAATGGGCTATATCTAATTGGTTTAAATAGATAATTAGCTTAAATTCGCTTTGCCTGGATCGGGAAAATTATTTTTATTGCACATACGAAATTGTAGAGATTTTCCCTGAAAAATTTCATTAATATACGTCAACTAGCAAACATTTTTTCAGAGAAAATCCCCCAAATTTCGTCTAAACAGGAAAAATAATTCTCCCGGGCCGAGCAAATAGTTGGGTTCATGTTTATCTTTTGGACACTTAGTTCTCAAATTCATGAATTTTTTTAGATCCAATAAAATATATTTAGACTCCGAAACCGTAGCCGAGCGGCTCCGCTCCCGCCGCCAAGCCAAAAACTTCAAACTTAAAGAAGCAGCTAAAAAATTAAACATCAGTGAAAAATATCTGAACAATCTGGAAAAGGGCGAATACGGTCAGCTACCTCATGGGGTTTACGGGAAAAACTTTCTGCGCGAATACGCGCTTTTTTTAGGTTTGGATTACGGCCGCTTGGCGAAAGACTACGAAGCCGAAATAAGCGTCTTGGAGCCTAAGCGGCGAAAAGAAATATTCTCCAAACAGATTATAAAAAGGCGCTACTTTCTGGCCCTGCCAAAAATCCTCAAAAATATTATAATCTTCCTGGTCATCGTGATCTGTTTTATTTATCTGGGCTATCGCATCAACAAAATAATTTCGTCGCCGCTTTTACTGGTTAACAACCCCGGCCTGGACATCATCACCGACCAGACCTCCATTTTGGTCACGGGCAAGACTGAAACTGAAGCTAATTTAACCATTAACGGCGAGAGTGTTTTAAGCGATAAAAATGGCGATTTTTTTCAACTTATAAACCTGAAGAACGGCCTCAACCTGATCACCGTTACCGCCAGAAAAAAATACAGCCGGCGCCATACTATCATCAGGCAAATTTTAGTGAATAAATAAAGCCGTTATTGCCAACGCCTTAAAAATAGTTTATCATATAAATAGTTAAGGGGGTTTTAATAAACCCCTTTTTAATTCACTGGGATTAGACTTTATATGGATAATAAAACTATAAACGACCAGAAAAAAAACGAAACTAGCGAAAAAAGCCAGGCGGTCATGTCGGCTGTGGAACAAATCAAAACCAAGTTCGGCGACGGAGCGATAATGAAATTCGGCGAAACCACTAAATCCGATGTTGACGCCGTGCCGACCGGCTGCCTGTCCTTAGATATCGCTTTGGGGATCAACGGCGTGCCCCGCGGACGAATTATCGAAATTTTTGGGCCGGAAGCTTCGGGCAAAACTACTTTGGCCCAGCATATCATAGCCGAAGTGCAAAAACTGGGCGGCATCGCGGCTTTTATTGACGCTGAACACGCGCTTGATCCAGAGTATGCCTCTAAAATCGGCATCAACATCAAAGAACTTTTAATCAGCCAGCCGGATACGGGCGAGCAGGCCTTGGAAATCTTAGAAACCCTGGTTCGCTCCAACGCGGTTGACGTGGCCGTGGTTGATTCCGTGGCCGCGCTGGTGCCGCAAAAAGAAATTGAAGGCGATATGGGCGACTCGCATATGGGCTTGCAGGCCCGGCTGATGAGCCAGGCCTTGCGCAAGCTGACCGGCATAATTTCCAAGACTAAAACCGTGGTTATTTTTATCAACCAAATCAGAATGAAAATCGGCGTCTTTTTCGGCAACCCGGAAACCACCACCGGCGGCACGGCCTTAAAATTTTATTCCTCAGTCAGAATTGAGGTGAGAAGGGCGGCGCAAATCAAGCAGGGCGATAAAATAATCGGCAACCGGGTAAAATGCAAAGTGGTTAAAAATAAAGTAGCCGCGCCTTTCCGCTCCTGCGAATTTGACATCATGTATAACGAGGGCATATCCATCGCCGGCGACCTGTTGGATCTCGGCGCCAATCTCAACGTCATCAACAAATCAGGCAACTCCTATAGCTACGGCGAGATTAAACTCGGCGTCGGCCGGGAAAACGCCAAACGATTTTTACGCGCCGATAAAAAATTAATGAAGGAACTCCGAAAACGCATTTTGAGCGAAGCCAAAGCCAAGGAAGTGGAAGAATAGCCGGCTGGGGACCGCGGCGCCCGCCTATCTTCAACCGCCCTTGACTCTTCCTCGGTCAGGCCATACGGTTCATAAACTTTTTGGTCAATTTGTTTGTCGGTTTTTTTATTTGCTTTCTTTCTCCGTCATTTTATAAAATTTATTCTGCTCGCACTTTTTTCTGATTTCGCCGGCTCTGTCCAAACCAACCTCCTTAACCAACGCGTTAAAATACAAAGCAAAAACTAAATCGTCAATGTAATCTTTAATTTTCTTCTGTCCGTCAAAGTCAACGGCCGGCAAATATTTTAAATCGGCTAAATTAATTTTTTCGCCAAATAATTTTTTGTTTGATAATTTTTCTCTAATCGTCTTTTCCGCTAAATATTTGTCTTTAAAAATTTTACATTTGTATTTTTTGCCTTCGCCGGCTAAAACTAAATTATCGCCTTCAATTTCAACATTATCAAATTTTTGAAGCGTTAAACCGGAAAAGTCCGCTAAATCAGACAAAATAATATCTTCCAACTTCAACATCTCTCCCGTTTTCTTGATAATTTCGTCTTTAATAAACTGATTGTCTTCCGTAATTTTTGGCACGCGGACGAATTCCTTAATAGTTTTTATACCGATTAAAATATCCTTTTCGTTTTCGTTTTTTAGCAAAGCATCAAAAACTTTTGACACTATTGAAGAATTAAAAATGGCGAGTAAATATAATAACTCGTTTTTATTATCAGAAGAAATTAAAACATTATTATAATCAATCATTATTTTTTCGGAAGAAAACCGAAAACAATCATAATTTATGTATCTCCAAATTATTTTATATTTCTGTTTATAAACTACCTCGCCCTGGCTTCCGAAAGGAAAATCTAACAAATTGCTACTAATAAAATTTTCGCTAGCATTTGCAATAAATTTGTTTTTATTGCTATTGGCAATATAATAACCACTCTCTCCGTTAAAAGAGAGCTTTTTAATTTTATTTTTTGGGTATTTTAAACCTCTATCAAAATAGAATCTGCTCTTAAAATTATACTCTGCCGCAGAATGATTATAATAGATTGAGATATCTTCAGTATTATTTTTATATGCCTCGTAAAAATCTAAAAACTTTTTATCCTGCTTGATAAAATTCCAGTTGCTGGCGTTCTGAAATAATTTATTTTGCAAAACCCATTGGAAAAGGATTTTTTTATGGTTATAAGCCAAAATGTTGGCTAAACATTTTTCAATGTCATCATTAGGATTTTTATAGTGAATTACTTCTACCTTATGCGCGGGTTCCGACGCTTGGCGGCGGACTACAAAAACCAGGCTGGAGGTGGCCACCGGCTTATTTTGCTTTAGGCCCCGGCCGATAAACATTTTACCGCTAAAAGTGATAATTTTTTCAATGGTAGTGAATTTCGCTAAATGATAGCGCAAAACATCCAAATCGCCGGCGGTTAAAAGCGTTTGCGGCACAATGTAGCAGAGTTTCGCGCCGTCTTTCAGTAAAGCTAAACCCAGGGCGATAAAGAAAGCGTAGAGATTAGGATTTGGGGCATACTTTTTTTTATTGTCGGGAGTGCTATGTAAATTCACGCCGTAGACATCGCTTAATTTTATTTTTTTCTGTTTCATCAGCTCAAAAAACAGTGTTTTCTGTTTTGAACATTCCTTAAACGATATGTAAGGCGGATTGCCCACCACGAAATCAAAGCGGCGCCGGGGAATTTTATTATTTTCCAAACTTTTTTTCATCTCCGCCAAACCATCCTCGTCGCGCACATAACTGGCATAGCCTAAATTTAATTTTTGCGCGAACAATGACATCTGGCCGTTGCTTTTATGATAAGCTACATCCATATCGTTGACGGTATTTTTTATGGCCGTGTCTAAAAATTCGGCCAAACTGTCATTGGTTTTAAAAACCTTCAATTTGTCCGGCACCGGATAAATGCGCTCGTTAAATAAAATTATCGGCAACATTCTCATTAAAATGTTCATCTCGGCTAAATAAAGCGGAAATTCTTCTATGTCCAGGCCAAAAACGCTCTCGTTAATTAGCCGTCCAATCCAGCCCGGCGCTTTATCGCCGGCATAACCGCTGACCGCCATGATGCGATCCACGGCGCTGTATAAAAAAGTGCCGCAACCGCAAGATGGGTCAATAATAGAAATATTGCATTTAAAATCCCTTTCGCCGTAACGGTCATAATACATAGTATGCCTTACATTCATGGCCGTATAGCCGACCTGATCCAGCATAAAATTCACCACGGCCGGGTCGGTAAAATATTGTCCCTTTTTAGTGTCTTCGTACAGTTCTTTCAAATAATTTTCATAGATGTAACCGAAAATTTCATTTTTAACGTTGGCAAAATCGTATTTCTTGATAAAAATAAAAATATCCAGCCAGGGCGAGACGTCATGAAGATAATTTTTCGGCTCATGAAAAAGTTTAAGCAGAGTATGGCTAATGTAATCCTGCTCTTTTTTAAACGGACGGTAAATGTTTTGCGAGATATTTTGCGAGATGCCGCCGATGATGCCTAAAATTTTGCCGTAATTATTGGCCTGCAGACACTCATAAATTTCTTGATACCGTTTCTTGTATTCTTTCTCGTAATCGTCGTATTTGTTGTCCACCAAAGTCTTGTATAAAATAAACTGAATAATGTAGGCGTAAGTTGTTTCCACCGCCCTTTTCTCCTTTTCTTTTTTCTCTAGCCCCTTAAAATACCCCTCAATATCCAATTTATTTTTAAGACCGCGAATTAAGGTGGTGATGTCGCGAAAAAAATCCTGCCGCTTTCTCTCAACTGATAAATCTTCCGGCAAAAATTTTAATTGTCCGCGATCTTCAAAAAATGACAGATAATAAAATTCCGGCTTTATATATTCTTGCCAAAAATCCAAAAATAATTTCGCGTTAGAAAAAATCTCATCAATAGTAAACTCTTTGAGCAGATAGGCGTTATTGTAAAACCGCCAACTAAAACCATCGGTTAATATGCCGTATTTTTTATCTAAATCGGATTGATATTGCATTAACTGATTAAAGCCGGCCTCAATGTTGTCGTATTTTTCAACTTCCACCGGTATCACGATTTCGGGGTTGATATAAATAACAATATCAGCCTTGCGCGCCGCTTTGGTTTTACTTTCTTCGGTAAACTCATTTTTTCTGTGTTCTAACTTAGTAGAGATTGAGCCTTCCGCTAAATTAAATAACTCTTCGGATTTCAACATGTCTTTTATAAATTTTTGCGCG
>MFFY01000030.1 GCA_001778055.1 Candidatus Falkowbacteria bacterium RIFCSPLOWO2_12_FULL_45_13 | reverse complement strand
CCGACACCACGGCGCCCATTATCACCCTGACCGCGCCGCCGGCCGGTCAGGTTAGCGGCAGTGTTACCATCTCGGCCAATGCCGCCGACCCAACCAGTCCGGCCGGACAAACCACCTCTGGATTAGTGGGTGTGCAGTTTAAACTGGACGGCGCCAATCTAGGCCCGGAACTGACCACCGCGCCCTACTCGGGTAGCTGGAACACTCTGGCTGTGGCCAATGGTTCGCACACCCTGACCGCCACGGCCCGGGACGCGGCCGGTAACACCGCGGCCTCCGGCCCGGTCCTGGTCACGGTAGCTAATCCCATTAATCTGCCGCCCGCGCTCTCGTCCATCGGCCCCAAGTCAGTTAGTGAAAATAGCCTGCTCACTATCACTCTCGCCGCCACCGACCCCAACGGCGATAACCTAACCTATTCGTCAAGCAACCTACCCGCGGGCGCCGCGTTTAACCCAGTCAGCCGGATTTTCTCCTGGACCCCCTCCTACACCCAGTCAGGCTCATATACAGTGACATTTACCGTCTCGGACGGCCAGGGCGGAACTGACTCGGAAACCATTGCCATTACGGTGACTAACACCAACCGCCCGCCCCTGGTAAACGCCGGCAATGACCAGATCATTACTCTGCCTAACTCGGCTACCCTCGCTGGTTCAGCCTCGGACCCGGACGGGCAGAGCCTGGTCTACGCCTGGTCCAGGGTTTCCGGCCCTGGCACGGTTACTTTTGTCGCGCCCGGCTCGGCCGTGACCGCGGTGAGTTTTCCCGCGTCCGGCGACTACACCATCCGCCTGTCGGTTTCGGACGGCTCTATTACTTCAACCGACGATCTGGTGATTACGGTTAACTCCGCGCCCGTGATTATCACTGACACTGACCAGGACTGCGTGCCTGACTCTCTGGACAAGTGCCCGGGTACGTCTCTTTCCTTAAAATCTCGGGTTAACACCCGGGGCTGCCCCAGGCCCAAAATGACCAATTTCAGCCTGCAGACAGATCTCACTAGCGTGGACCTGAACGCGGTCTCTTCTTTTGAGCTGGGCAACAGCTACGGCCAGATTGCCTTCAGCGAGTCCAGCGGCCCCTACACGCTGGTAGCCTCGGGCGGCCAGGCCGAACTGGATATTGACTCGGGTGTTACTATTTCGGCCTCCACCATCAGCCTGGACGGCTCGCGCCTGCCCGAACTCAACCGCCAGGCCAGGCTGACTTTCCATAATATCAGTTTTGAGAGTCCGGCCATTCTCCGGGACGGCGCTCTTTGCCTGGCCTGCAACCAAATCTCCTATTTAAACGGCAGCTATGTAGTGAGCGTCCCCGGCTTTTCCACCTATACCATAATTAACCAGCCGCCGGCCGACACCACCCCTCCCACGGTCTCTATCACCAGTCCGCTCAATAATTCTTCTGTCACCTCGGGTAGCCTGACCATTAGCGCCACGGCCCAGGATAATCAGCAGGTTAGTGGTGTGAGTTTCTGGGTGGATAACGCCATAATCAGCCAGGAAATCACCTCCAGCCCTTACCAGGTAACTTGGGGTGCCACTATAGGCAATCACACGCTCTCGGCCGTGGCCCGGGACTCGTCTGATAACTACGCTACCTCTACCATTAGCCTGACTGTGTCTGATCCGGCTCCATCCACTGGCGGCGGCGCTAGCCCGGCCAGCGGCTCTCCTTCGAGCGGGGGTTCTTCATCTGGAGGAGGTTCGTCTGCCGGCCCCTCGGTTAACCTGGGCGCTTTTACCCCCACCGTGGAGCAAATTCCTCTGGCTACTTTCACGCCGGCGCTCGCCGCTACCAGTAGCTCCACTCCGGCGCTAGCCACCTCTACCCCGGCCGTGGCGCAAACACCCAGCGCTACTTCCGCGCCTATGACTCTGGTCAGCTACCCCATCACCAACAACGCCCTGTATGCCAGACTAAAAGGCCGCATCATCCTGCGCGTGGAGGATAAAGGCCAGGCCTATTATTTGAGCCCCAAGGAAAAGATCATGTACTATCTGGGCCGCCCGGCTGACGCCTTTAGCGTTATGCGCAGTCAGGTCCTGGGTTTTACCGACGCTAATCTCAATAAACTGCCTCTGGGCTTAAAAGCCCTAGCTGGCTTGTCCGCCGAAACCTTGGCGCAGGCGGGGGCGTCGGCGGGACTGGACACGGACCAGGACGGCCTGCCGGACGCCCTGGAACAGGCCCTGGGCACCAGCCCTACCCAGCCAGACACGGACGCGGACGGTTTTAACGATTACCTGGAGCTCACTACTAATAATTCACCCAAAGAAAAAAATAAGAAGCTGATATTTGACAAAACCCTGGCTAAGAAATTCTTGGGCCGCATCCTCCTGCAAGTCCAGAACCGAGGTCAGGCCTGGTATGTCTATCCGGTTGACCAGAAAAGGTACTTTCTCTCCCGCCCCGCGGACGCTTTTAACCTGATGCGCTATCTGGGGCTGGGGGTGAGCGAGAAAGACTATGGGGGCATGGGAGGGAAGTGAGGGGAGATTAGAGACTGGAGAACAGAGACTGGAGAGTGGAGATTAAGTTACGTTTATTTTTATTTAAAGTTCAATGAGATGGTTACAAAATTATTTCGCTACGAAATAGTTTTGTAACCATCTCAATTTACATGCGACCAGAAATCATCGCCATGATAAATAAAAATTGTCAGAAAATAATCAGCGCGCTTAAGGCGCATGGCTGGGTTATTATTTTTTCATTTTTATTGGCGGTTTTAATTTTTGCCCCGCTATTGGCTTTTCCCTGGGCAGCCGGCAGTTTGTATCAGGGTATTAATATCAATCACTTCGGTAATGACGCTCACTTTTATTTAACGCGCGGTAATGAAGTTTTGTCCGGCAATAGTTTGGGCAGTCCTCTATTGCGCGAAGGCAAGAACGATCCTGACGTCTATCTTTCTTACAGCGATTATCTGTTGCTCGCCCCGGTGAAATTATCGGGCCTGGAAAAAAAATTCAACATCGTAACTATTTATAATTTTTACAATTTCATCGGCGTTTTCGTGCTCATCATCTTAATTTATTTTTTTGTTTTACAATTATCAGGCGATAAATTATTATCCCTAACCGCCGCCTTATTCGTTATCGGTGGGTATTCCATTATTTATTTTAAAATTTTTTTTTATCATGATTTTAACGCTTACGCGCGGGTGTTATACCCTTATTTGAGTTCGTTGGTTTTATTTACCTATTTGAATTTATTGGTGAAATGTCTGAAGTCGGCTGAATTAAGATATAAAATATTTGCTGGTCTGGCTTTTGGCTTGTTATTTTATATTTATTTTTACGCCTGGTCGTTTGTTTTGGCTTTTAACGCCTGCTTATTGCTAATTTTTATTTTTAAAAAAGATTTTTTGCCGGCAAAAACTGTCTGCCTGATTAGCGCCCTGGGCTTGGCGCTCGGCGCTTATAATTTAATCAAGCTTTTTTCGGCCCTGGGCGGCGGCATCGGAGCGCAACTGTCTTATTTTATGCACCTGTCTTTAGGCCACACCCCGGTTTTCAGCAAAGTTGGTTTTATCACTTTGATATTATTCGCTCTTTTTTGGCAGAGGCGCAGGCAAGATCAATATCTGCCTCTAATTCTGGCCGTAATTTTAAGCGGCTGGGCAGCCTTAAATCAGCAAACCATCACCGGCAAAATGCTCCAATACGGCCATTATTACTGGTATTTTATCGTGCCTTTGTCTATTGTTGTGAGTTTTTATATGGTTTGGCGGCTGCTGGCAAGCGAGAAATTAAAAAAAATATTATTTATAGTTCTTATCGCTGCAGTGTTTATAAATACCGCCGGCGGCCAGTACCTCTCGTTTTTTTCTTCCTATGAGGCAAAAATTTATGAACAAAATTTCCAGCCGATTATTGATTCTTTGAACCGCGATCTGGCGCCGGCCGCGATTTTGGCCGGCCAGGAGAATAGCTATTTGTTTACCATTTATACGCCGCATGATTTATTTTGGCTTAACGCCGCCGCCTTAAGCTATCTGCCAATACAAAGATTTAAAGACGCTTTGTTTGTCTACGCTTTTTTAAACAAAGAAGCCAGAAATAATTTTACAGAATACTTTACCCGGGCGGGGGATGATGGGGTTGGCTCATCTTTTTATCGGGCGCTTTACCGCGATTTGGCCAGCTATTACGAGTACGCGAATAAAGCGGCCGATAATAAAACCTCGTATCAAGGCCCGCAGGCTCTGGCCGATCAGTTAAGCCAGGAATATAATGACGCGGTCATTAAAAATGATGGTATTGACGGGTTACTGGAAAAATACGGCGTTAGCTATATCGTCTGGGATAAAAATTTAGATCCGGAATGGGATTTATCTTTTTTCGGCGATCGGCTGAAAGAAATTACTTCCTTCAATAATATTTACCTTTACCGGCTTTAAAGACTTAAAAATCAAACTATCAGTTTTATCAATAAATAGTCATGGCTTAGTCCATTCTACTTTTGTTTATTTGCTTTTAATATAGGCAAGACTTTTCTTTTAATAAAACCAAACCCCAGTCGTGATATGCTGCCCGGTTCGGTTTGTAATTTTAATAATACTTTCCGCAAGAAAATAATTATTCGATTTTTTAGGTAGGGGCATTGTAACTCCCATAAATTATAGACACCCGTTTTATCAATTAAATTGACAACCGCCTTAGCCAGCAGAACATCGTTATGAGGGAAGGACAAACGTATGATAAGATGTTTATTGGCGTCGATTAAATTCTCGGCAGCTAATTTAGTCACGCTATACCAGTCTTTCGGACGCAAGACCACCACCGATGAAATCTGCAATAATTTTATACCGGTTTCGCACAAATTCTTAACACCGATGACGTTAACTTGGCAGGCTAATTCCTTTTTTTCCTCGCTCAGTGGATTTTTTATAACGGCGCTATTGATGATTAAATCCGGCCTGACCTCATCGACCGCCTTAGCGATGGAATCTTTATCCGTAATATCTAGTTCATGATGGGAGCGCGCCGCGACATTGAATGGCAACAATTTTTTAAGACTTGAACCAATAGCGCCATTAGCGCCGGTCAATAAAATTTTCATATTCAATAAGTTTAGGACTTGCGCGTTTGGAAAAACCTCCGTTTTAGGCAGTCAACCGCGTAAGTCCTATAACATTCTAAGGTTTGCCATCTCTGGCTATCTTTGTTAAGATTTATATGCCTATATGAGAGTAACTTTTCTAACCTCAAAACTAAATTTCGTCAACGGCGGGGGCTCAAATTTTTGCCGGCACAATAAATCCGTTTTTTTGCAAAACCATGGTTGCGAGGTTAAAATAATTACGGTTTTTTCCGATCGTAACAAGTTTATCGCTAAACCGTCGTATAAGATATTGGAAGAAAATATTAATTATGATAATTTTTTCCATTTTCATAAAAGCATAAAGGTTATTTTAAAAAAATACGAAGAGCAAACGGACATCTATCATGTTGACGGTCATATTTTTTTATACGGAGCCGGTTTATATAA
>MFFY01000029.1 GCA_001778055.1 Candidatus Falkowbacteria bacterium RIFCSPLOWO2_12_FULL_45_13 | reverse complement strand
ATGAAAGATTTTTTTGACCGGCCGGATTTAAAACCAGGAGCTAAGTTAGAAATGGGAGAATTTGACGGGGTGCTGTTTAACGAATGGTTTAGCTATGATTTTATATTTAAGGACGGTAAGACCATGCCCGAGAAATATTATTATGATAATCCCAGCAAACTGCCCAGGCATACTCTTAAAATTTATGAGTATTTACAGGATAATTTTTACAGCTTTTTTAAAATTTTGGAAGTCAACATGGGGCATAATATGCTGTTGAAAAATTTGCGCGATAATAAGGAATATCGGGTTATGGAATATAAAGCGACACTAGCGGCCAGGCCGGGTTTTATTTGGCCAACAGGCTGGCAATGATTGGAGATCATTATGAAATGATTGGTTGCGATACGCCATATTTAGATGATAATAATTTTAATGGTGAAATAAAAATCTTAATCGGAAGACTAATGAAAAGCACGGACAAATTAACACCTAAAGATGCAAGGAAAATTTTTAATTAAAGAATTTGCCGCCAAACCGCCCTGCACCTACGGGGCGGAGCGGACATTCGCCCGCAGAAAAACTTGAAATCGCCTAAAGTCGGGCTTTGCCCGTTAATGAATTATTGCTTTTAAAAGCGTGGGCGGGCGCTTTTAAAAAATAGTTTAAAACCTTTTTTTGAATTCAGTTCGAGCTAATTTATAAAATGCCAGCACCATGGTTATGCTGCTATTCATTAATTTTCTGGCGCCGCTTAATAATCTTTTTAAATTTTCACCCTTAAAATTGGCTGATTTTGGCATTGCTTTCATTCTTGGCCTGGCCAGTATTGCCTGGTATAAAATTTACAAATTAATCGGATTAAAAACCAACAAACCGTCATAAAAAATATCGCCAAGTAAAATGGTTCCCGGGCTGACAAAATATGAAGAGATATAAAATTTGTAATTTTTTACAAATCAAGCATGGCTACGCCAGATCTGACGTAGCGATGACAAATCCTTTCACAAATATACAAATGCAAACGTCTGTTCTGGTATTTGTGAATTCGTGAATTGATTTGTAGATTTGTTTATTTTATGTTTTTTAGTTTCGCGCAAATTTTTGGCTGGCTGATAAACTACAAATATTTAATTTTGTTCCCAATTACCATTATCGAAGGACCGATCATAACGGTCATCGCCGGCTTCTTGTCTTCATTAGGGGCACTAGAACTGCTGGCCGCTTTCATCACCGTTGTGCTGGGCGATATCGTCGGTGACATCGTTTACTACAGCGTTGGCTACTGGGGTAGGGAAAAATTCATCTGCCGCTGCGGCAAATACCTCGGCCTGGACATAGAACGGATTAAAAAAATGGAGCGCCAGTTTAAAAAACGCGGCCGGTTGCTTTTAATCTGGGGAAAAATTTCCCATGTTTTCGGCGCCTTTATTTTGGTTTCGGCCGGTATTTCCAAAATTAAATTTAAAGATTTTGTGATTTTTAATTTGCTGGCCACCTTGCCTAAATCAGCGATTTTATTATTAATCGGCTACTATTTCGGCCAGGCTTATGTTAGTATTAACAAATATTTTGATTATACGGCCATAATAATGTTTAGCCTGGGCGTTATCGCCGCCACTGTTTATTGGCTGATTAAAAAATATGTTGATAAAGCATATAAAATTGAATAAACTCACGTTAATATAAACCAATAAAAAAACAAGGCCTAAAAACCCTGTTTTTTATATGCGGCCGGCTAGATAATAATTTAGCTCAATGCCATTATTATCGTCGACACAACTTATTCATATACATCTAAACCTTGGAATACTTGCCGACTGCCACTAAACTGGCCAAAAAATTGATTAAAATCACGGCTAAAATCTCCAAGCCGAATATTTTAATGAAACTATTATTGTAATAAGTTAGAATGTTTATTTCAAAACCGGAGAAAAAATTTGCCAAATAGGGCTGAATTAAACTTAATAAGGGGTAGAGAATGATAATTACGGCCGAAACGCCGAGCAGAGCGTAGACTATGCCGGAAATGAGGTAGGGCGCGCGGATAAACCAGGTCGAAGCGCCCACCAGCTTCATAATGCCGATTTCCCTTTTGTGCGTATAGATAGCCACCCGGACCGTGTTATAAACTACCAAGACGGTTATTAAAACAAAAAACAAGCTTATTATTAAGCCGGCTCGGCTGGCTTTATCGGTAATATTATTAATTTTTGCCAGCATAGCTTTGTGGTCATCAAAATTTCGTGACTCGATTATTTGGTCGTCAATGGTATTCAAACTGACAATCAGCTCGTCATAATTATCCACCTCTTTCGGCTTAATCACCAGGCTCGGCGACAGCGGATTATTGCCTAATTCCGATAAAGCCAGCATCATGTCCTGATTATTTTTATGCTTATCCCTAAAATTTTCTATCGCGGTTTGTTTAGAGATATAATTGACCTCTTTGACGGAATCAAGCCCGCTGATCCGATCTTTCAGGGTAAAAATACGGTTCTCCGGAGCTTCTGACCTCAGGTATAAACTGATGTCTACCTTTTCCTTAACCGCGTCAATAGCGGTTGAACCCAAAACTTTAACTACCAAGAGCAAATTCACGGATAAGAGCGCCAGGACTAAAATTAAAATTGTCACCACTGACAGCCAAATATTGCGCCAAAAATCCTGCAGGCTAAATTTTATTACTCTTAAAATTGAAAGTAAAAACATAATCTCAAAAATAAGACAATAAATTTCTATAAATTTCGCGACTGAAGCGGAGCGGAAGGAGCAAATTTATACCAAATTTCATTGAAATTTGCTCGCTGGCGCTCGCGAAATTATTAGAAATTCATTGAAATTTATTGCCATAAGTTAAACAATTTACCTTTTGACATTTGAGTTTTCACAAGATATACTTTCCCACCGCTTGATCGCCGACAATCATCCCATTTTCAATCGTGATGACTCTTTTTCTTAACTTATTTACCACCTCCCGATTATGGGTGACCAGCAGTACGGTCGTGCCGAATTTATTAATCTTTTGTAAAATCTCAATAATTTCATCGGCGTTGATTGAATCCAAATTTCCAGTCGGCTCATCGGCTAAAAGAATTTTCGGCCGATGCACCAAGGCGCGGGCGATAACGGTGCGTTGCTGTTCGCCGCCGGACACCTCTAAAGGGTAACGACGCATTTTATTTTCCAGACCGACAATTTTTAGAACCTGCGGCACGATATTGTTAATTTTACTCGACGGCTCGCCGCAGACCTGCAGAGCAAAACAAACGTTCTCAAACAAGGTTTTGCGATGAAGCAGTTTAAAGTCTTGAAAAACTACGCCAATCTGCCGCCTTAAAACCGGTACCTCGGCCTGGCCGATATCGGTGATATCCCAGCCGCCAACCACTATCCTGCCTTGGCTGGGCCTTTCCTCGCCGATTAATATCTTCACCAGGGTGGTTTTGCCCGTGCCCGACTGGCCAACCAAGGAGACAAATTCCCCCGGTTTGATATGTAAATTTACCCGGTATAGAGCCTTAATATCAGGGGGATAAATTTTGGTAATATTTTCAAGTTTGATCATATTCATCTCCCGGCGAATCAACGAATTTCACAACGAATATCACAAATATATTTCGTTGTATTTGTTGTATAATTCGTTGATTCGTTTGGGTTGCTCTAGCTTTATTGTTTGATTATTTTAAGTCCGTATTTTAAAAGCTCTTCGGTTTCGGCGAAGCTCCTCTCGCGGCTCGACGCCCCCAGAGTAACCGCGATCACCTGCCTGCCCTTTTTGTCCGCCGCTCTGACCATTAAGCAATAGCCGGCTTCATCCAGGTAGCCGGTCTTTGAGCCGGTAATATTCAAACTGCTGATATGCAAAAGCTGGTCGCTATTAGTTATGCTATATTTCTTTTTGCTATTCATAGATGAAAACTTATAGCGCGGCATGATGCTGGCCTTTTGAATGATCGGATTAGTATAAACCTCTTTGCTTATTATAGCATAATCAAGCGCTGAACTCACATTCTCCGGCGCCAGTCCGGTCGGTTCGATAAAACGCGTTGACGAAGCGCCCCAATTAGCCACCGTTTCATTCATACTTTTGATAAAATCAGCGCGAGCCAAACCGCTGGAACGCACCAAAGTCTCAATCGCGTTATTGGCTGAACCGACCAAGGCCGCGTATAGCAAATCTTCCTGGGTCAAGGTTTCTCCGTCCGTTAATTTTAACCTGGCTGATTCCCATTTATTAACGTACTCATAATTATATTCCTCGTCTTTAACGCTATAAACCACAGCTTGATTCAGGCTCGGCCTGGTATCTAAAAAAACCTTTATGGCCGCTAATTTAGTCAGGCTGGCCAAAGGCAAAGTGCTAGTAGAATTTTTTTGCCATAAAATTTCGCCGCTTTGTTCATCTAATAGCACAGCGGCTTTAGCGGTAACGGTTGGTTCATATTTTGCGCCCGCCGGGCTTATGCCAAATAACCTTTCGGTTCCATTTTTAATCTTTAAAGGCTCTATTCTTATGTTAATTGTTCCCTGCTTAAGACTGGCAATTTTTTTAAAAACGGTTTTTTCCAAATCAACCGCCCGATCAGGATATAATTTTCTTTCCGGCCCAAAGTCGTTTATTTCCACGTCCACATGCTTATTATTTTCTAAATTATAGACTCTTAAAATTGAGCCTTTGGGAAAGTCGGGTGAAGCCGCGTAATCGCCTTTCTTATAGCTATACCAGCTGGCCCTGCCCTTAACCAAAACATTGGGATTGGCAAAAATCGCCAAATTGGCAAAATTAAAAGTTAGCTCGCACCTGACCGTTTTTTTAACCGCTATCTCTTTGCAGGCAAGCGGCCGCCATGATGAAAAATTTTTATCAAAAAAATATATCTGTTTGTAATAATCAGAATCTTGATTATGCTTTATTTCCACTAACAGCGGTTTTCCCCTGTCATATGCCGCTTTATTTAAAATTTCATACTGAAAAATGCCGCTTAATTTCTCCAATTGCCAGGGTAAATCCATGTCCTCGTCAATTTTTTTTATCTCCACGCCGGTAGCGTCTTTTAAAATTCCTTTGGGCAGAATTAAATTGATCGTACCGTTAAAGGCTTTTACCGCGTAGCCCTTGGCGGCGGTTTCTTTACTGATGTTTAAATAATATGGGCCGGCAAGCGGCGGTTCGTTTCCGGCGGCTTTAATAAAACCACCGGCAATTTGTGCCAGCAGTAACATTAGAAAAAAAATCATTATCTTTATTCCCAGTTGACTTTGTCGAATCATACAAATATAATTATAGCATAAAAGCTAAAACAAATCCCAATAACCAAATCCAAAATCACAAACAAATCACATCCACCAGCTGGCGGACCAATATTCCAAACAAAAGCATTATTGCTATTCGTTTTGAATTTATTATATTGGCCATTAGAATTTGTTTGGAATTTGCCCGCCTCGCCCGACGAGCGTGCGAGTCGAGGCGGAAGATTTGGAGTTTGGAATTTTATAATGGGCGGGATTAGTACAATGGTAGTACGTCTGCTTCCCAAGCAGGAAACGCGAGTCCGATTCTCGTATCCCGCTCCAAATTCAAACAAGAAGCATTTTCAGAAAAATTTTTTAACGCGGAGCAAAGCTCCGCGTAAGGTTTCAGGGGGGTGAATTCAATTTCTTTGTTTCTTAAATACAGGTTAGAGCCGAAGATTTTTTGAGCGAAGGATTTTTTGAGGTGGAGAGAGGGCGAAACTATGGTTTCGCCCGCATTTTTTGCGTCTTTTATCCAACCCCGCAGGGGTTCGAGCCAAGAGATCACCCCTGCCGATAACTCGGCCATTTTCTCCTCCAGCGACTTCTTGCGGGAGAGAAGGTTTGCCTTCTCGGAGCGGTAGATTTCCCGCTCAATATCTTGGTCAAGATATGCCGAAAGAAGGCGTTGGAGTTTTTGAGAAATGGCCTCTATCTCATCCCGCATCGCTTGGCTCGCGGTGGCGGATGTTAGGAGGTATTCCCGTTCGTCCTTGTCTGCCATCTTGGAGAGCTCCGTGGCCCAATTTGAAGGCAAGGCAAAGGGTTTGACGGCTTCGGACAACTGACCAGCAAGGACTTCCTCGCGGATACAGGGCTGGGAGCAATGGCCTTTTTTCTTGGTGCAGTGATAGTAGGTATAGTGGTGGATATTGCCGTTCTTTTGCCGTTTCACCTTTGCTTCGCCGGTAATGCTACAGCCGCACTCGGCGCACCGCAGAAGGCCGCAAAGGGGTCGTGGATCATTTTTCTCTTTGCTCTGCCAGCCGCGATTTTTTAAAACCTCCTGCGCGCGGTCAAAAAGTTTCTTTGCAACAATCGGCTCATGTTTGCCTTCGTGGAGTTCTCCGGCATAGCGAAAATGTCCGTAGTAAAAAGGATTGGATAAAATATAGGGTGCCCTGTCGCGCGTCATAGGTTTGCCGCATTCCGCCAAAATGCCGTGCTTCGCAAAAAAAGCGGCTATATCCTCCAAACGGGAATTGCCCTCGGCGTAGAGTTCAAATGCGGCGCGCACGATCTTCGCAATTTTCTTATCAACGACGATAGTTTTATTTATTCGGTTGTTAAAGTAGCCGATAGGAGCGAGCGAGGGATATTCGCCGCGCTTCACTTTCTCGTGTAGCCCGCGTTTGGTGTTCGCGCTCAAGTCAATAATAAACTGATTAGCCATACCAAACTCAACGCTCATCATTAAAATATTATCCGTGGGGCGATAGCTCCTATCGTGAGTTTGGATATGTTGGATAGTCCCTTTTTGTAAAAACCAGCTTATCTGTCCGCCGTCTATGGGATTACGGGCAAGGCGGTCAAGTTTCCAACAGACAATCCCTTGCGCTTCGCCTTTTTTAATGCGCGCGAGCATTTCAGTAAACACCAGACGGC
>MFFY01000028.1 GCA_001778055.1 Candidatus Falkowbacteria bacterium RIFCSPLOWO2_12_FULL_45_13 | reverse complement strand
GGCTCTGGGAATGCCGGATAGCTACGCGGCAGCGTAAATTTTAATGTTCACAGGCGCTTCGCGCCTTTAAATAATATTTGTGCAACAAAGCCGATAAAATTTATTATACCGCCAACAATACTATGCCGCCCGCCAGCAGGACCAGACAGATTATTTTAATTAAAAAATGCTTTTCATGAAAATAAAACTTGCCCGAGATGACTGACCAAAACACGGACGAGGAACGGTAAGCTGATAAAATCACCGAAGCCGGCGCGAAAATATAGGCGTAACCGCTTAATAAAGCCGAAATGGCGTTGACGAATGTTTGGCAGACATAAATTTTCTGTTTTAAAAAAATAAAAGGGTTTTCTTTGGCTTTAAAAAAAGCCAGGCCGGTTAAAAAAATAAACAAAATTGCTAGTATAATAGTTTGTTCCGCCGCCACCGAATTAAAGTGGGTGATATCGTATTTATATAAGGAAATTGTCGCCACCGCCATCACGGCCGTAACCAAAGACAGCCAGACGCCTTGTTTTTTCACGCCTTGGTAAGAAAAAAGTAAAAATAAAGAAAGCATTATAATACCAATGCCAATCAGCTGCCAGCCGCTTATTTTATAACCGATTAAAAAGTCAACGATTAAAAGCAAGGGTATGGTTACGACTCTGACGAAACCATAAGTGCTGCGATCAGCCAAGGCGGTGGCGTTTAAAGACAGGGCGATTAAGATGATCTCCAAACCAGCCCTAACGCTCAAAGTCGGCAATGAAGCCAAAGAAAAATGGAATTCCCATTTAACAATATTTATCAAAAGAAAAAAAACTGTCGCGGCCAAGGTATTTATCAAACCTAGGCTATAAACGCTTATCTGCCCTTGGTTTAATTTGACCTTGCTCAAGGAAATGACTATTTCGTCCAAAAAAGAGGAAACAAAAGTTATGGCCACGCCAAACATAAATTATTTATTTACATACTCTCTAATCTTATCTGAGGTTAATAAAAATTGTTAAAACGCGTAAGTACTGTTTATTAATTTAAAACTTTAGCGGTTAAATATTCTACCGGCGCGTAATTATCCGTTAATTTCGCGTATAAACTAAAATCAATTTTAGTCAAATCAATTAATTTCGAGACCGCCTGTCTTATGATCGGATCAGGATGATTAACCACCGCGGCGGCGGAAAAATCAATGGCTTGGTCGCGGTTATAGCCCAGGAAAATAATATTTTGCGCCTGTTTTGATTCAGGCGTTTGCACCGCGAAGAAATAGCTGTTGGGAAAAACCGCCCTAAAAGTTTTCATTTCAGAAAAAATCAGCGATGGCGGCCGGCTATCCAGCTTACCGATCAGGTTGGCCATGAAAATGCCGCTGAGATTTAATTTGCTTTTGGCCAAAGTAAAAAATTCTTCAGTGGTAAAATGAACCGGCACCGAATAGAGGGAATAATAAACATCACTGAAGATTAAATCGAATTTATTCGGACTATCAAACAAAAGGCGTCGGCCGTCAACCACGCGATTTTTAAGCCGATCGTCCGATGGCACGCGAAAATACTTTTTGCCCAGTTCAAAAAGCGACGGCTCAATCTCGGCCACCTCCACGGTTTCAAGCGCCGGATCTTCTAGTAAAGCCTTGGGGATAGAATAAGCGCCGCCGCCGATAACTAAAGCTGTTTTCGCTAGAGGCTTTAAGACTTTATACCAGACGTAATATTTCGTATAATCATAAACTAATTCCTCGCCATCTAAGTACCTGGCGGCGGCATGACTCCTATCCTGTTGAAAAAATCTGGCCGGCCGGCCATTATATTGCCCGTCAAAAATCAATAATTTTTCGTAAACGCCGTCGCGGGCGTATACCGAGCCGCCGGCATTAAACTGCAAAACCACAAACTCTATGGCCAAAAAAATTCCTATTAAAAAAATTAGAAAGAAATATTTTATTTTAATGCCATTTTTTAGCAACGGGAGAAGACCAATCGTTACCAGTAACAGGCCGACGCCGATAATAATTTTATCAACACCGAAATTGGGGATGAACACAAAACCGGTCAATAGGCTACCAGCGATACTGCCCAGCGTCGACCAAAAAAATATAGTTCCGCTCACTCGCCCGATGCCCAGGACCGGAAACGCCTGATGTTGCAGTTTAATGGCATAGGGCGAAAGCATGCCCAATAGCAGAGCTGGTATAAAAAATAAAATAAACGAGGCAATCAAAGGACCGTAAATTAATGACAGCCAATGGCCTAAGAAAGGTAAAACTAAAATAATCATCGCTTCCAAAATGATAACGGTCAGACCGCTAACTAGAATTATGCCGTAGAACCAGCCTAAAGACGCGCGCTGATCCGCCAGCCGGCCGCCGAAATAATAGCCTAAACTTAGAGCCATCAGGATAACGCCGATAATGCTGGAAACCGTATAAATCGTATTGCCGAAATAAGGCGATAAAATCCGGGTAGCCGCGACTTCTAAGACCAAAACCGAACCGCCGGTCAAAAAAACCACGCCCGGCAAAATCATTTTTTTCAGTTTAGACATAAAATAAAATTACTTAAAAATTTTCACCACCCTGGCGACCGCTGCATGATTATGAACCCAAGCTAAAAATAATCCATAGTTGGTTATCGGCACGCCGGCTTCTTTTATTTTAACTATCCGCCGCTGATATTTTTGGCGGTCAATCATGCAGCCGCCGCAATGAACGATTAATTTATACTTCTTTAAGTCGTCAGGCAACGGCCGGCCGAAAGAAAAATCTATCTTCAATTCTAACCCCAGTTTAACCCTAATCAAACCGGGAATTTGCTTAGTGCCGATATCATCGCATTTCCGATCATGATTACAGCTTTCCATAATTACAATTCTATCACCATTTTTTAGTTTCGCCAACGCGCCCAGCCCGCGGCTAAACAATTTTAAATTTCCGCCGCTCATATAATTCGTCATCATGACGGAAAAAGTGGTCAGGCTTATATCTTTAGGCAGCCAACGGTCCAAAATATCCACCGCCTGGCTATCGGTAATAACTAGCTTCAGCCCTTCTTTAGATTCCTGTAAAAGCTTAATCGTTCCCAAAAACCGCTGTTTTTCCGCCGCCTCGCCGGCTCTGGCTTTTTTTAAATCCGGCCGATACAGCACCGGGATAAGATACTGTCGCAGCAGCCTTTCAACGGCCATGTCTTGCGGGCGCAAGAGTCTTAATGAAGGCGTTTCTTCATCCATGGGAATATTTAAAAGCACATAACCGCGATCGTAAGCCAGCGGCAATAAATTGACGTCAGCCGTTTTTCTCTGAAAATTTAGTTTAATAAAATCAACCAGCTTTTTTTGCTCCCTGAAATCAGTCGCCTGAAGACAAAGGCTTTTCAGGCCTAAATTTAATTTTTGATTGGCTGACTTTTCCAGCGCGGCCAAGTCCGCCGGCTTAATTCCGCCGGCCTTAAAAATATTATAAACCATCAAAGCCTGCTTGCCATAATGCTTGGCTCTGCGAGCTACCGCCCGCTCCGGGAAAAAATCATTTTTTTGCCCGTATTTCAATAAATCAACCACGATTAAAGTCAAGTCGGCTTCCTCAATGGCTTCATAAGTTTTTTTTCTTTTTTTTTCGCCCAAAATAGAGCCCTCATCTATGCCGGCGGTATCCAAAAGCTTGACCGGACCGAAATCATGTATTTCCATCCTGGTCGCAACCGTATCAGCCGTCGTGCCCGGCCGGAGATCGACGATCGCGAAATTTTTCTGTCCGCTCAATAGGTTAAACAAAGACGATTTGCCGGCATTCATCCGGCCGGTTATCGCGATAATGGTAAATTCAACTTTTTTGGACATAAATAAAACTATTTCCTGGCCATTTTTAGATACAAGGGCGATGTTCCCGCTTCTCCTAAGCCTGATTCCAGCCCGGCGGACTTGATTTTGGCGGTCAGGCATCCCAGGCATTGTTTCGCCTCCTCGTCCAGACAGGGCTTATTTTGATAAAGTACATAATGTTCGCGGTATTTTCTGGGAGTAACCGACGGCATAATAACGTTAGCCGCCACTTGCAAAGCCATAATCCTGCCCGATGGATTAAAAACGTCAAGAGCGGTGGCCGCGGCTATGTTGGCCGTTGGCCTGATAATTCTTAATAAGGCTAAAAAGTTGAGAGTTAAATGGTAAATTTTTGCCTTGTCTTCCCGCCACTGCTTTCGCGCATTAACCGCGGCTAACGGCGTATCTTTATGAATAACGTAAGGACCCAGTCCGAACATATGAAATTGACTGTCTTTAAAAAACCTTAAATCACCGATTAAATCCGCCGGCGTCTGGCCTGGCAAACCTACCATCACGCCCGTGCCAACCTGGTAGCCCAGTTCTTTAAGCCACTTTAAACATTGATAACGCCGCGACCACGACATTAATTTGGGATGCAATTTTTCGTACAGCTTTTGGCTGGAAGTTTCTATCCTTAATAAATATCTGTCAGCGCCGGCCTGTCGCAATCTTTTATAAAAGCCCCTGTCTTGTTCCCCGCAGGAAACCGTAATCGCCAGGCCGGGATATTTTTTTTTGGTCAACCGGACAATCGCCAGCAGATATTTCTCCCAGCGCTGACCGCGAATTTCACCCGACTGAAAAACCACCGAACCATAGTTCGCCCGCCTGATGAAATCCATGGCCGCGGCAATTTCCGGCAGGCTCATTTTATAACGATAAACTTTTTTATTGCCAATTCTCAAGCCGCAGTAAAAACAATTATTCCGGCAAAGATTGGAAAATTCTATGATGCCGCGATACCAAATCCGTTGGCCAAAAACTTTTTCTTTAACTTGCCTGGACAGCCTAAACAGCTCTGTTTGCTCCCAGCCCCGCGCTTTAAGACACTTAAGCAAAGTTTTTTGGTCAAAATTTTGTATTTTTTTCTTAAGCTCATCCATTGGCCGCCGCTAATTATTAAATATACAAATCTCTTTTTCCTTGTTCCACTTTTTTTAGATCGCTCTCGAGCTTTTGCCTGATTTTTAAATTTTCTATTTTAGTCGCATGATCTGAAATAATTTTTTCGCCGATTCGCCTGGTTTCCGCGCTGGCGTAATCTTCTAAATATTCTTTAAAAGTCACTAAAGCATTGGGCTGGCAGGTTTCTTGTATTTTACCCGATTTGGCCAACCGCATGAAACGATCTCCGGTGCGCCCCAGGCGGTAGCAGGCCGTACAGAAGCTCGGCAAATAGCCAAGCCGGCAGATGTCACGGACAACTTCATCCAGACTGCGATGATCGTTGAGATTAAATTGCGCCTCGACCGCCTGCCGGCCGGCCTTTTTATACCCTCCAGGCTCTGTTTTAGAAGCCGCGCTGGCCTGCGAGACGCCGATGGCAAAAGCTTGGCGGCGGATATCAGGCCTTTCGCGAGTTGAAATAATCATACCGGTATAAGGCACGGCCAGCCGCAAGACCGCGATCAATTTTAAAAAATCCCGATCGCTGACACGATATTTTAAAGCCAAATTGACGCTATGGGCCGATTGAAAGCGCGGCACTGATATGGTATGCGGCCCCACGCCCAAAACTTTATCCATGAACTTAGCGTGCCGGACTAAAGACAAAACCTCAAAGCGATAGTCATATAAACCGAATAAAGCGCCGATGCCCAAATCGTCAATGCCAGCCGTGAAAGCGTTAAAAACGGCCTTGAGCTGCCGTTCATAATCCGCCTTCGGCCCATGGTGCATCTTTTTATAGGTCGGCCGGTGGTAGGTTTCCTGGAATAATTGATAGGTGCCGATGCCGGCTTCTTTCAAGCGCCGATAATTTTCCACCGTCGTGGCCGCCAAATTCACATTCACCCGCCTGATTTCGCCCCGGCCATTTTTTGTCGCGTAAATAGTCTTAATCACCTCAATCGCGTAATCAATCGTGTTTTCTTTCGGATGCTCGCCGAATTCCAACAGCAAGCGCTTATGCCCCATGGCTTCTAAAATTTCCACTTGTTCTTTTATTTCGGCTAAAGATAATTTTTTGCGCCGGGCCGGATTGCGGACGTGAAAAGCGCAATACTCGCAATCATTAATGCAAAAATTGCTGCAATACAGAGGAGCGAATAAAACCAGCCGCGGGCCATAGATGGCTAATTTTACTTTTTTAGCGCTTTGCCAAAGCCTGGCCAACAACTCTTGATCCTCGATGGCAAGCAGCTTGGCGCAATCGCTTAAATCCAGCCCCTTCATCCCTTCTCCTTTGGCTAAAATATCTTTTATTTCCTCCGGACTGGTTTGAGCTGTCATTAATTTTTGGATCTTGCCGGCGTCAATTATATTTAATTTTTTAAAATTAAGTTTCGGCATGCTCGCAATGTCTTAATTACGGTACTTGCGCGCTTTAACAATTTTAGCCAACATCAGAGAATGTGTAAGCCATACTAACTATTATTTTCAAATTTTTTATTAACCAGATAATAATAAGTATCCAATAAGGCAAATAGCAGGCTTAAGATAATCGGGCCCAAGATAAAGCCGATCGGGCCGAAAAAAGCCAGGCCGCCCAAAACGGACAAAAGAATCAACAAGGGATGCAGCCCGGTGCCGCGCCCGATCAGCTTGGGCCCGAGCAGATTATCAATCAGCCCGACCGCCAAAACTCCCCAAAACAGCAAGCCGATAGCGGCGAATGTTTGCCCGCCGACCAAGAGTAAAATAATCGTCGGAATAAATACCAGCGAGGTGCCGACGCTGGGAATTAATGAGGCGATGCCCGCGGCCGTGCCCCAGAGAATAAAATTCGGCACGCCGAAGATGGCAAAACCGACGGCGGTCAATGTCCCCTGAATGATGGCGATTAAAAAATTGCCCTTAATCACCGAACTCATGGCCTGCTCCAATTTTTTAAAAATTATTTCATCCTCCCGATCGTTCAAGGGGCTCAAGCTGATAATTTTCTTTCTCAAACGCGACCCGTCTTTCAGGAGATAAAAAAGTGAAATCAAAAACAGAAACGCCGTGGCCATCAGGCTGGCGACGTTGGAAAAAACCACGCCCAGATGATTTACCAGCCAGCTTAAGCTTTGTTTAAGATATTGGTCAAAATTAAGCGAAAACTCCGGCAAACCGGGAAAACGCTCGTAAAATTGAGCGACCAAGCTGTTTAACGAATTTAATATTACGTCTTTGCCGCCACCCATGGCCAAAGTAATATACAAATTTTTAGCCTCCTTAAATATCTGCGCCACCAGGGCGACTAGCGGCGTAACGATTAAAATCAGGATGATGACGGTGGTTAAAAAGGCCGCCAAAGTTTCGCGCCGGAAACTATATTTCAATATTTTGCGATAAAGCGGCTGGGATAAAACGGCGAAAACTATGGCCAGAGTAAAGGCGAACAGGAATGGCCGGAGGATGTAAAAAGACAAAACAAAAGTTATGGCCATTAAAATCAATAAAAAATAAAATTGCGGCTTGGGCCTGGCCGCCCCACTGGTATCGCCTGCCCCGTTGAAAGTTTGCATATAAGTTTGTGTTAAAATAAATTAATTATCGCCCGTTAAAATTTTGACTTCTATAAAAAATCATGATTTTAATATGGATTTTAATCCTGATTTAATTTTAGCCCGAAAAGGGGTAAAATTCAAAAGCGCAATTTAAAAAATGAGGAGTGAAAAATTTTGGCTGATTTTAATGCTGAATTTAAAAACTTTGCTTTAATGCGCGAGCGAAGCCAGACTGTCCGAGAATTCAAAAAACGACTCTTTTTGTCATTTCGACCGAAGGGAGAAATCTCTTATACTGGCCATAAACGCGGCCAAGGGATTCCT
>MFFY01000027.1:2112-5703 GCA_001778055.1 Candidatus Falkowbacteria bacterium RIFCSPLOWO2_12_FULL_45_13 | reverse complement strand
GACTATTGGGTTGATAGGCCTTAGGTGTAAGGTCCGCAAGGATTTCAGCCGAGGGGTACTAATAAGCCGTATGATTTTCCCACATTTTTGTTTTGAAAAGATAAGTTGTCATTCCGGCCTTGAGCCGGAATCCAGAATACTAAGGGAATACTTATAAATTTCGTTGAGGTTTTGGTGTGGAGCCGCGGCTCGAAGGGGGCTAAGTGTTGCAAGTACAGCAATGTAACTCGAGTAAATTGCCGTAAGCGCAGATTACTGTTGGTTCAAATCCAGCCGGCTCCGCCACCTCTAAATTTTTGGAGCGAAAAAAATTTGCTTCCTCAACGAAGTTTATAAGTACCCGCAGCAACTAAACGTAAGTTTATTATTTAAGAGAATGCATATAAAAAAAGCGCCATGGTTCTGGTGCTACTTGCGGCGGGGCCACACCTGATCCCATCCCGAACTCAGAAGTTAAGCCCGCTCGCGCCGATGGTACTTGGGCATTAGCCCTGGGAGAGTAGGTCAGCGCCGGAACCATGGCGCTTTTTTAGTCCTCAAAAAATGATCCCATCCCGTCCGCCCAGGGCGGAAAGCCCGCTCGCGCCGATGGTATTTGGGCATTAGCCCTCCCGAGAGTAGGTCAGCGCCGGAACCCCGCCCAAGGCGGGCAGGCATGGCGCTGAATAAGTTCAGATACATATTGGACGCCCAAGGCGGACAAAATGTATGCAAATAGGGTTAAATACCATAATTGCCGTGGTTTTGGTAGACTGTACGAGTATGCATATAAGCAAACTCGTATGATAACCAAAGAGGCAAAACAAAGGCTAAAGATTTAACCTCCCCCCATTCTTTGGACAGTAAATTGGCAGTTAGATGCTATATCATATAAAAATTTAAATCAATTTATTTTGTCAAGGGGGCGGTTATTTTTTAAATCGGGCTATAATTATTTCGAAATAAGTGGTATCATATTCTGGTAGCTATATCCGCAGTTTTTTTATATAAAATTAATTTCTGTGCCAACCAATAAAATCAAACTTTCCGCTAAAACTAAAGTGAAAATCGCCCTATTGGAGACCAAGCCTTGGGAAAAGAAGTTTTTTAATAAGGCTTTGAGAGGATTTGAGCTTAAGTATTTTAAAGAACCAATCGGTCCGGGCAACCTGGCCGCGGTGAAAGATTGCCTGGTGATTTCCACTTTTATCGCCTCTAAAATGACCGCCGACGTCATCGGCCAGCTGCCTAATCTGCGATTGATTGCCACCCGTTCTACCGGTTTTGATCATGTTGATCTAGCTGCCTGTAAAAATAAAAATATCGTAGTCTGCAACGTGCCTTTTTATGGGGAGAACACCGTAGCCGAACATGCTTTCGCCTTAATTTTAACTTTGTCGCGCAATATCCATAAATCTTATTTGCGTACCACGCGCGGCGATTACACGATAGAAGGCCTTAAGGGTTTTGATTTGCGCGGCAAGACTTTGGGCGTAGTGGGCGCCGGCCATATCGGCCTGCATCTGGTAAAAATGGGCCGGGGTTTTGACATGAAAGTATTAGCCTATGATTTGAACCCCAACGATTTTCAGGCTGATGTTTTAGGTTTTAAATACGTCAGCTTGGAAGAGCTTTTAAAAAATTCCGATGTCATCAGTCTGCATGTGCCGGATAATCCGGCCACGCATCATTTGATCAATAAAAATAATATTATGCTAATTAAAAGGGGCGCGATTTTGATTAATACCGCGCGCGGCGGGGTGGTGGAAACTGAAGCCTTGATCGAGGCGCTGGACAAAAAGATTTTAGCCGGCGCCGGTCTGGACGTGCTGGAAGGGGAAAACCTGGTGATGGAAGAAAAACAGCTGGCTTTTAACAAAAAGACCGCCGAAGAAATGCTGACTTTAGCCAAGGATCATATTTTATTTTCCCGAGACAATGTTATTTTTACGCCTCATATCGCCTTTTACAGTCAAGAAGCGATTGAAAGAATTATGGAAGTGACCGCGGGTAATATAAAAAGCTATCTTGAAACCAAGGTAAAGAATGTTGTAAAATTATAAAACTGTGGATAACTTTATTGTTGTATATTGCGTTATTGACAGATTTTATATAATTAAATAGCTAAAATAAGCTATTTTTTTGTTTTTAAAATAATATTGTAGAAAAATAGTTGACAAAGAATACTATCATGATATATTGATAATTATTCTCTATGGATTTAACAATTTTTAAAAAATTGGGCTTGAGCGACAAAGAGACGGCCGTTTATTTGTCTTTACTTGAGCATGGCGCCGTTTCCGTGCGCGAGCTGGCGAGAGCGGCGAATTTGAATCGCGGCACGACCTATGATATTTTAAAAAAACTGCAGGCCGAGGGGCTGGTCAGCTTTTTTCATAAAAATACCAGACAGCATTTCGTGGCCGAGGATCCGGAGAAAATATTGAAACTGCTCTCTGGCCGCGAAGAGGAACTAAAAAAAGCGGCGGGGAAAATAAAAGAGCTGATACCGGAATTGAAGTCGCTGCAGGAGAAAGGCGGCGACCAGCCGGTAACCAAATTTTATGAAGGCAAGTCGGGCGTAAAATTTATTTTAGATGATATTTTATGTTCGCTCAAAGCAGCCAATCGGCGCGAGTATTATGTTTACTCGGCGGCCGGGGTGCGGCAGGACGTCTACGAAGCCTATCCGGATTTCAATAAAAAAAGAATTAAGCGCAAGATAAAGGCTAATACCATTTCGCTGTCTGTTGGCGGCGGCACTTATGGCCTGGATGAGAGAAAATGGCTGAAGACTTTCTCGGCCGGTTCGGCCGGCTCGCGGCAGGCGGGTTCGGAAAAGGTGGACATGACTTATATTTTGATTTACGCGGACAAATGCGCCTTTATTTCTCGCGATAGCCGAAATAATCCGGTCGGGGTGATTATTGAAAATAAGATGATTTATGAAACGCAGAGAACATTGTTTAGAGAGATGTGGAAACTGATATAATAACATAAATCGAAAAATTTCTATTAATTTCGCGACTGAAGCGAAGCGGTAGGAGCAAGTTTCTATAAATTTCTGAAATTTAGAAATTAGCTCGCTTTCGCTCGCGAAATTTATTGAAACAAAAACATATTATCATAATAATTTATGTGCGGTATCGTCGGTTACATTGGAAAAAATCAGGCTCTGCCGATTTTGTTGGATGGCATAAAACGGCTGGAGTATCGCGGCTATGACTCGGCCGGGGTGGCCATGCGGACTCGGACCGGCGTTTTTGCCGTCAAAGCGGTGGGCAAGATCGCGGCCCTGGAAAATAAGATCAACGCCGGCGCCGTGCCGCCGGAGGCGCATATCGGCATCGCCCATACCCGCTGGGCCACTCATGGCGCGCCCGCGGAAGCCAACGCGCATCCGCACTCGGATTGTCAGGGCAAGATTTGGCTGGCCCATAATGGCATTATAGAAAATTATCAGGAATTAAAAGACCATTTGCTGGCCAAAGGCCATAAATTTATTTCCCAGACTGATACGGAAGCCATCGCCCACCTTTTAGAAGATTTATACAATGGCGATTTAACCGCCGCTTTAATCAAGGCGTTAAAAATTTTAAAGGGCACTTACGG
>MFFY01000027.1:0-2080 GCA_001778055.1 Candidatus Falkowbacteria bacterium RIFCSPLOWO2_12_FULL_45_13 | reverse complement strand
AATTACTGGCCGCCAAATGCGGCTCGCCCTTAGTCATCGGTCTAGCCGACGGAGAAACGATCATCGCTTCCGATGTCACCGCCATAATCCGCCACACCAGGCAGGTTATTTATTTGAATGACGGCGAGATCGCCGAGTTGAGCGACCGGGGGTTTAAGATTTTTGACGCTTATAACAATCAGATTGATAAAAACATTGATCAGATTGAATGGGACGCTGAAGCCGCGGAAAAAGGCGGTTATGCACATTTTATGCTAAAGGAAATCTTTGAACAACCCGAGTCGATAGCCAATAGCCTGAGGGGCCGTCTGGTAGCCGAGGCCGGCCGGGTAAAATTAGGCGGGTTGGAAGCCGCGGCCGAAAGAATAAGAAAAATCGAAAAAATAATCATCGTGGCTTGCGGCACGGCAAAATTAGCGGGCACGGTGGGCAAATATATGATGGAAGAATACGCCGGCATGCCCTGTGAAGCGGATTACGCCCACGAGTTTCGCTATCGAAAATCTATTTTAGATGAGCAGACCGCTTTAATCGCCGTCAGCCAGTCCGGGGAAACCGCGGATACTTTAGCCGCGGTTAAAGAAGCCAAAGAAAAAGGCTGTTTAACTTTAGGCGTAGTCAATGTGGTAGGTTCATCCGTCGCGCGAGAAACCGAGGCCGGGGTTTATTCTCACAGCGGGCCGGAAATCGCCGTAGCCTCGACCAAGGCGTTTACTTCACAGCTGGCGATTTTGGCATTACTAACTCTGATGTTTGGCCGGCAAAGGCAGATGTCTTTGGCCATCGGACAGAGAATAATCGGCGAGCTTGCGGTTTTACCGGAAAAAATCAGGCAAATTTTGACTTTAAATGATAGCATCAGGCAGATCGCTAAAAAATATTATCAATTTAGAAACTTTGCCTTTTTAGGCCGAAAGTATAATTACCCCGTGGCCTTTGAAGGGGCCATTAAGTTAAAAGAAATATCTTATGTTCATGCCGAGGGTTTCGCTTCAGGCGAGATGAAGCATGGCCCGATCGCCCTGATAGATAAAAACTTCCCGACTTTAATAATCGCGCCTCAAGACAGCGTTTATGAAAAGAATTTTTCCAATCTGCAGGAGATTAAGGCGCGCGGCGGGAAAATTATCGCGGTTACTACCCAGGGTAATGATAAAATGAAAGAAGCGGCCGATGACGTTATCTATATTCCCAAGACACTGGAAATGCTCACGCCTATTTTGGCCGTGGTGCCGCTTCAGCTGTTTGCCTATCATATGGCGGTTTTAAACGGTCGCGATGTTGATAAGCCGCGGAATTTGGCGAAATCAGTTACCGTGGAATGATAAAAATGTAAAATGTAAATCTCAAAATGCAAAATGACAATTTAAAATGTAAAATGTAGTATAACTTAATAACCAAGATACAAGATACAATAACCAGATAAGTTAAAATTTCCGAATTACCAATTGTCATTATTCGCCGTTTGGTTATTGGTGATTGATTTTGTTTGATTGTTGTCTCTTGGTGATTGTATCTTAATTTTAAATTTAGCACTGTCATTCCTGCCTGCCGGCAGGCAGGTTTAACTTTGATTTTTACATTTTAGGCTAAATTTATGGACATCCAACAAAAAAAAGTGAATGCCGGCGGCATAAAATTTTTTATCGAGGCAGACGGCAAAGAAATCGCCCGGGCGTATTTGTATGTTTTAAAAAACGATCTGCAAGCGCAGCCGTTCGGTTTTATGGAAGATGTTTTTGTTGATGAAAATTGCCGCGGCCAAGGTTTGGCGACCAAAATATTGGGCCGGTTAATTGAAACCGCCAAAGAAAATCATTGCTATAAGTTGGTGGGCACTTCAAGGTACGGCCGGGAAAACGTGCATCGCCTTTATGAAAAAATCGGTTTTAAAAATTTCGGCGTGGAGTTTAAGATGTACCTGGATAAAGTTGATTAATTCTTTTGCCCAGCGGCTGGCCGCAGATTAATATGAAAAAATTAGGTTTAATACTTAAAAATGGTTGGTAATTTTTTGGCCAAATCAAAAATTTATCTTACGGACAGCTTATTTGTTGCTATTTAGGCGCGTAAATACTAA
>MFFY01000026.1:6022-6121 GCA_001778055.1 Candidatus Falkowbacteria bacterium RIFCSPLOWO2_12_FULL_45_13 | reverse complement strand
AATTTTTGTATTGAAAATTTAGAGCGGATTTCCGTTGACAGCAATTATATTGAAAATTTTGTTTTTCGGCTAAACTATGAATTACAAAATAATCAACCT
>MFFY01000026.1:309-5988 GCA_001778055.1 Candidatus Falkowbacteria bacterium RIFCSPLOWO2_12_FULL_45_13 | reverse complement strand
AGGCCGAATACGAACTAACACCAGCATGCTCTAAATTTTCGCAATTTTCGTCAAAGAAAATTGCTCACACTCTAAAATTTTTCCTTTCCGCCCTCAAAACTAAGACCGGAGTCGAAAGAAATCTTTTAGCAAAAAGATTTCTTGAAAAAATAACCTATTCGCCCGAAAGCATTAAAATTTCTTTTGTTTTAGAGGAAAACCTTTTTAATTCGCTCCAAACTCAAAGCCCCGCGCTTGTGGCGCGGGGTAGGGCTGAATTAATGCCTGAAAACACTAAAAATAAGTTCGTTGCGTTAAGCAATGCTCCCGGGGTCGGATTCGAACCGACGACCAACGCGTTAACAGCGCGCTGCGCTACCGCTGCGCTACCCGGGAATACGGAAATTTACGATTTTAAATTTTCGATTTCAGATTTATTGTTAAACATCAAATAAAAACTGCTAAAAAGCAGATGTAGACATTATACAAACTTTATATATTAAGTCAACAATTTACTTTTCGGTTTAACCTGTTCTTCGATTTTTTTCCAAATATTTCGCACTTCATTCAAGCTTAATTTTTTATTTAAACATAAAGTTATGCTTTTTGGCTTAACCTCTAAATCTACGCTCTGCACCTTTAATTCTGATAATAGATCATTAGAAAACTTTACGGCAGCGAACTGCTCGTCGGCGCAGTAAATTTTTTGTATATTTTCTGGCCCGAAGCCAGAGCCTTGCGTCTTATAGCCCTTGACGTTTAAGCCTAAAACAGCTTGCCTAACTTGCGGCTCCAACTCTTCCAGGTAGCAACCTAATAATAATTCTTCTTCTGTTTTTTCTGGCGCGTCAGTCTTTCTTTTTTTAAAAGCACCCTCGCGGTCTTTATGAACTTGCTGTCTTAATTTTTGATAATAACTAAAAATTTCTATTTCTTTATCCGTTATTTGCCAGCCGTTCTCTTGCCAAAAGATTAACAAATCCTTCAATTCTCCCTGATCGCCCTTGGCTAAAATCCCGGAAACTAAGTCTTCGTTAAAACCAATCATGTCGCCTTGCTCATCTCTGGTTCTTAAGTGTTCACTTAATTTTTCCCCTATTCTAAAATTTTCTCGCATACTATTTCCTAATTTCTAACCCGCCCGCCTGCCTCGCCGGCGGGCGGTCCGGACGGGCAGGTTTCCAATTTTTTAATTTCCTGTCAATAGTCTTTCAGCTTCTTAATGCCGGCGTGCTTCTGGATCCGCTCAATGGCCTTGGCTTCAATCTGCCTGATGCGCTCGCGGGTGACGTCAAACTCCCGGCCGACTTCTTCCAGGGTATGGGCCACGCCGTCAACCAGGCCGAAGCGCAACTCCAAAATTTTCTGTTCCCGCGGCGTTAATTCGGCGATAACGTCCTTAACGTAGTCCTTTAACAGCCGCAGAGCGGCTGAACGATCAGGCGTAACGTTCTTAACATCTTCAATAAAATCTTCCAGGGTTGAATCCTCATCGTCTTCGCCGATGGAGGTTTCCAAAGAAATCGTGTCCTGGGATATTTTTATGACATGCCGAACTTTATCAATCTCCTCGCCCATCTCGGCGGCGATTTCTTCGGGTAAAGGTTCGCGGCCCAAATCCTGGATCAGCTGGCGCTGGACTTGCTGAAACTTATTGATGGTTTCCACCATATGCACCGGAATCCTGATGGTCCGGGACTGGTCGGCCAGCGCCCGCGTAATCGCCTGCCTGATCCACCAGGTGGCGTAGGTGGAAAATTTATAGCCTTTGCGGTATTCAAATTTTTCCACCGCGCGGAACAGGCCGATGTTGCCCTCCTGGATTAAATCCAGGAGGCTTAAACCTTTGGAGCCGGTAAATTTTTTGGCGATGCTGACCACCAGGCGCAAATTGGCTTCAATTATTTTTTTCTCCGCTTCTTTATCGCCCTTTTCCTTGCGCTTGGCCAGTTCAATTTCCTCGGCGCTGGAGAGCAGCGGGACCTTGCCGATTTCCCGAAGATACATCTGAATGGAATCCGCGCTTAATCCGGAAATGTCAAATTTTTTCTTTTCGTTGAAACCGTTGATTTGCGAAGTTTTTTTCTTCAGCTCGTCGCCCGCGCCTAAAAATCCGCCCGTATCTTCGATTATCTGGACACCGTTTTTTTGTAATTCCTCCAGAGTCAGCTCAAAGTCATAAATATATTCTTCAACCTCGGGAAAAATATGAAGCAGTTCGGTTTCAGTGACAAAACCGAGCAACCGGCCTTTGACAATGAAATTCTTTATCTGTTCTCCGGTCGGCTTGATTATGATATGTTCCTCCAGCGCCTTAACCGGCTTCTTGTCTGATTTTTTAAATTTAATTTTTCCATAGCGAGCAAAGCTCTTCTTTTTGGCTTGATCCGTTTTTTTGGCCTTGAACTTTAGCGCCAGCTGGCGCTTTTTATGTTTGGTCTTTATTTTAATTTTTTTATTCTTCTTCGCCATAATATAAATCAGGGCTTAGGATTGATTATATTTATTTCCTCGGTTAAGGCTTTAAATTCTTCCATCAGCCTCTTTAATTTCTCGGCTTTTTCCGCCGCCGGCTCCAGGCTTTCCTTTTCGGCCGCGGCTATCAGCTTAATAATGTGGTAGCGCCGCCGGCACAAATTATTTACCCTTAGGGCGGCCACCAGGTTGATCATTTCGGCCTTAGCCTGCTCCGCCGTGTAATCGCAAAAGTCTCTATCAGCTAAAAGAACCAGCTTGTCCAACAAGCTGGAACACTGGAAAGCGCCGGCTTGATCGCCGGTTTCATTATTTGCTTGATTAGTCTGCGCGAAATTCTCCGGATTGCTCAACCAGTCCTTCAAGTCTTGATAATTTATTGCTAAATCAAAACTTCCCCCTTCATGAGTCCAGAAATCTATGAGCTTATTATAATAAACTATTAAATTTTTGTAAAGAGATTTGTGGTTTTCCCCGGCTAGTTCTTCAGGCGACAAGTGATTAATAATATATTCCAAATGCGCCGGAAACTTTAGCCCCAAGGCCAAAAGCAGTTCGGACAGCCTGACCTCACGGCTTAACTTTAATTCTTGTCCCGCCTGATTTTCCCGCTGGCTTATTTTAGCCGTCCCCGTCCCGCCTGGACCCTCGCCTAATTGCGGCGGTTTACGCTTTTTCTCCGCCGCCAACCGGCCGGAGGATATAATTTGGTTCAATTTTTCCCTTAAAAAATTCTCCTTGACATCAATTTCTTGGCCTAACTTTTTAAGCCAAAAATCCTGTTCAATTTTTGAGCCGAACTTAGCCATGATCGGCAACAAGATATTGATGATCTGCCGTTGGCCTTCGTACTCGTTTTTATTGAGTTTGGAAAATGTCTTGTCAAAATAATACCGCATCATGGGCTTAGCCGTTTTAACCGCCTGCGGCCAGCCGGCCGGATTATTTTTAATAAATTCATCCGGATCTTTTCCTGCCGGCAACTCAATTACTTTTATGTTCATCTCCGCCTGCATGGCTACCGCGATGCCGCGTTCGGAAGCCAGATCGCCGGCTTTATCCATGTCAAAGGATAAATACAGATTATTGGTGTAGCGCTTGATTAGGCTTACCTGCTGACTGGTCAAAGCCGTGCCCGAAGAAGCGATGACATTGATAAAACTGCTCTGCCGCGCCGTGATCGCGTCCATCTGCCCCTCCACTAAAACCGCCGCCTCCCCGGCTTTAATCGCCATTTTGGCTTTATCCAGGCCGAATAAAATTTTTGATTTGTCGTAAATCATGGTGGCCGGCGAATTGATATACTTGCCCATTTTTTCCGCCGCTTCTCTCTCCGGTCCGCCGCCTGCCCGCGCGGGCAGAACGCGCGCGGTAAAACCGACCACATTGCCGTTGATATCGTTTAAAGGAAACATAATCCGGCCCCGGAAACGGTCGTAAAACCTGGCTCGCCCCGAGCCGGCCTGCCGCGAACCTGTCGAACCGTTCGCAAGATCTTTTTTAACGCTTAAGCCGGCTAAAAAAATTTCATTCTCGCCGAAACCTTTGCTTTTTAAAAAGTTGCTTAACGTTTCCCAGGCGTCCGGGCTATAACCGATCTGCCAGGCGGCGATAGTTTCGTCGGTCAAAGTCCGCTCTTTTAGATAAACGCGCGCGGCTTCGGCCGCCGGGCTATCCAGTAATATTTTATGATAAAATTTGGCCGCCAGCTCTACGATATCCAACAAAACATTTCTTTTTGAAACCAATGCCGGGTCTTGCCTTTTTAAAACCACGCCGGCCTTTTTGGCCAGCAGCCGCAAAGCCTCAACAAAACTTAAGCCCTCGATTTCCATGACGAAAGAAAAGACATCGCCGCCTTTGCCACAGCCGAAACAATGCCAAATTTGCTTTTCCGGGCTGACCATGAATGACGGCGTTTTCTCGCGGTGAAACGGACAATTGGCGCGGAAATTATAACCGGCGGCCTTAAGCGGAACGTACTCGCGGACGACCTCCACAATGTCCAGTTTTGATTTTACTTCATCCGAAGGATTGGGCATAATGAAAATTTTTTTGTCAGGCCGTAAAAAACGACGGCGCGTAGCTTTTTATCCTTTGCATCTCCGCCTCCACCAGCTCGCCTTCATACTCTGCGTTATGCGCGTGAGCGCCGGCATAGCTGGCCTGCTTTTGATCCAAATGCAAATTCAAAATAACCTGTCCGCCGCGGCGTTCCAGATATAGGTGAAATCTGGGATAAAAGCCTCTGGCCAAGCGGCGCACGTAGCTTTCCTGGCCGGTATTTCTGTCCATTAAATAACTATACCCGGCCTGCCTTAACAGATTTTCCGGCGCCTGGTCTAAAATATTTTCATCTAATGTTAGCTTCATAAAAAAATTAATCTATTTCCCTATAAGTTATTTTATCATAGTTTAAAAATTAAATTAGGTCAAAGCCTGTTTTTTATGGTAAAATATTATCAGCCGCGAATTTTGCTTTAATTATAAATCTGTTAAAACTTTACTAATGAGCAATTTATGCCGCGCTTAAGCAGCCATGTTTATAGAATTTGGGTTTTTATTGTCGGCGTCATTGCCACCATCGCTTACCGGCTGGTTGTGGTTTTAAATTATTACAGCCAATTTTGGGTAGAAGTCGCCTGGTACATTGGCACCATCGGCTTTATCTGGTATTTTGCCCATCGCTACCGCGTGGAAAACCGCCGGGATAAGCTGATTGAAAAACTTGAGCTGATTAAAAAGATGGGGGCTAACCAATCTTTTAAACCCGAAGACAAGGCCGCCCTGCTCTATGTCTTAAAAAGCCTGGAAACCAGTCTGGCCAAATGGAACTATATCGCGATCTTCCTTTTTTCCGGCTTGGCCATGGCCTACGCGATGTATGTTGATTTATCGGCCATATTTAAATAGAAAAATTTATTTAAAAATAAAACGCTTCGATTTTTAACCGGAGTGTTTTTATTATTCAACTAGTTGAGCGACAATAAAGCAACAGCTACCATGACCGCGACTACACCGATAATGCCGATGACGTTTAATTTTTCGCCGAAAATCAACAGCCCGATTAAAACCGTGGCCAATAAGCTCATGACCGACCAGATGGCGCCCACGATTGACAGTTGATTTTTCTGCATAATCGCCGGCAGCCAGGCTAAAACTCCCAATAAGATGGTTACAAAACCAGCCAGATTAAATAATTTATTGACAGTAAAAATTTCATGT
>MFFY01000026.1:0-252 GCA_001778055.1 Candidatus Falkowbacteria bacterium RIFCSPLOWO2_12_FULL_45_13 | reverse complement strand
CCAGGCTAAAACTCCCAATGAGTAGATTATCAAAATCAGAACCACCAGCGATATTTTTGGATTTAAGGCAAATTTTTTTGATAAAAATTCACCGCCGGCGAACAATATGCCGGACAAAACCAGCCAGATTAAATAATTTATTGACAGTAAAAATTTCATGTTTTATTGCTTTCCCAACTGGCGGTACCTTTTGGTTAAAATCCGAACTTTTTTTGACGAAAATCCTGACTGTGAATTCTGATTGCCGCGCTT
>MFFY01000025.1 GCA_001778055.1 Candidatus Falkowbacteria bacterium RIFCSPLOWO2_12_FULL_45_13 | reverse complement strand
ATCAATGGGGATGAATTAGTTCTTGACTTTCGTATTTTGTTCGTGTATAATGAAATTAAATAAATGGGCGTGTGGATAACTTTTATATCTTTTTTATTGTCATTGCGAGGTGCATTTTTGCCCCCCCCTCAAAAGGGGGATTAAGGGGGTAAAAATGTTGGCAAATTTAACCTCCCCAACCCTCCTTTTAAAGGAGGGCAAATACTCGGTCACTCGCAATGGCATGTAATTTTATGGGAAACAATTTAACCAAGAGACAAAGACAAATTTTGGATTTCATCACCGAATTTACCGGCGATCACGGCTACGCGCCTTCATTGCGGGAAATCGGCGAGCATTTTAATTTATCCAGCCCGGCCACGATCCACGCCCACCTTCAGTCGCTTAAGCAAAAAGGCTTTATTAAGAGCTCTTATAACGAAGCGCGGTCAATTGAAATCATACCAGCTTCCGTGAATTGGACGGCCAGTTTAGAGTTGCCCTTAGCGGGTTTAATCACGGCCGGCCAACCCATTGAAGCCATTGAAGAAAAAGAGGCCATTGCCGTGCCGGCTGACTTCGTCACCGACAGCGCCAACAGTTATGTCTTAAAAGTCAAGGGTGAGTCCATGATTGAGGATGGCATATTGGACGGCGACTATGTCATCGTGGAGAGAAACCCGTCGCCCCGGGACGGCGATATCGTGGTGGCACTCCTCAATAACGCTTACGCCACCTTAAAAAAGTTTTACCGCGAGCGAAAAAGAATCAGATTGCAGCCGGCCAATTCAGAAATGAAGCCAATTTACGCGGCTGATCCGCTGATTCAAGGCGTGGTTCGGGGAGTGATAAGAAAGTTCGCCTAACAATTTAAAAGTCTTGACTTCTCTACGCGGTGTCATATAATGATAAGGCACTCGGAAAGCTAGCCGTCCGAATGACTGTCCTTAAGTGCATTGAGGGCATGAATCAGTTAAAAAGGTTTTGTTCGACTGTGGACTAAAGCGGCAATCATCAATAGAACAAGCCTCTCTGGTTCAACCTTTGGACCAAATTGTTCAAGGGTAGGGCTAGCAAATTTCCAGACAGGTTCAGACTGTTCGAGAATTCGAGAAATGATTCTTTTGTCATTTCGACCGAAGAGAGAAATCCCCTATGCTGGCCATAAACACGGCCAAGGGATTCCTCCCTCGCGTCGAGCGGGGGGTCGGAATGACAATTATCGGACAGTCTGTGACGACCCACCTAGAAGCGGTCGTCTTTTTTTATATCGTATCGAAAATAAATATCTATTAAGCGTTTAGCTTAATCTGTATTATTACAATTGTACAAATAACCAGAGCCTATTTTTGAGATAGGCTCTAATATATAACGCGAATATTACAAATTCTCGTAGACCGACCAATCAACCGCGCGGGTCCAATATTTATTAAATATTTGTAATATTTGCGTTATAATATTATAATTGGAATAAATTTATGAGGTGTTAAACAGTAATATTTTCATAACGAAGTTTATTGTGTATGGTAAAAATAAGCCGAGAACAATTTGAGCGGGTTGTCAGCCTGGCGATTGATTCATTACCGGAGAAATTTAAAAGTAAACTTAATAATGTGGCGATTTTCGTGGCCGAGGAACCCACGGCCGAACAATTAAAAAAAATCAAATTGCGCGATGGTTCCGGCCTGTTCGGTTTGTTCGAGGGTTATGCCCAGGGCAGAAAACTAAATTTCGGTCCGGTGCTGCCGGATCGCATTACCATCTTCAGACGGTCGATTTTAAACCATCAATCAAGTATCCGAGGCGTGGAAAATGAGATAATTGCCACGGTCAGACATGAAATTGCCCACCACTTTGGGTCGGATGAACAAGGCGCGGCCAAAGCCGGAGAGAGCTAGTAACTCATAGCCCATAACGCGCATCCCGTAACTCATAACCCGTAACTCGCAACTCGTAACTCAAAACTTACAGCTCATGATGACCCATAGTTTTTTGATTTATATTATAGTTGTGAGCTACGAGTTATGAGTTACGGGATTAACTAGGCTTTATTTTTTAGCTTGAGTATGCTAAAATTTCAATAGAATAGCGTAATAGCATTAAATATCTGGCCTATTTAGAATTTTTTGTTTAATCTTAGCTAATTAATAAATTAATTGCTTATCTGGCCGCAGTCGTTAATTTTTGTAAAGCGACGCGCATCGCTAGTTGAGCGAACAACAAACCCTATGGAAGCTTATTGCGTTAAATGCAAGGCCAAGCAAGAGATGGTTGACGCGACCGAAGTGGAAATGAACGGCAAGGGCGGGGTTAAAAGGAGGGCGATGAAAGGCAAATGCCCGGCTTGCAACACTTCAATGTTCAGAATCTTAGGAAGAGCATAACCAAGAACTGATTTAAGAAAAAAACACTTTTTCAAAAAGGTGTTTTTTTGTTGGAAGTTTTTATTGAGATGGTTACAAAACTAATTTTTAAGCGAAATTTAGATATTTTTAGCTAAGACAAGGAAAGCCGAGCCTTATGATTGAGTTGTAATAGAATTACGGTGAAAATCATTTCACGCCAGCCTGCCCGCCGGCGGTCAGGTTTGACGAAGTTTTAGCTAAAAATAGCTAATTACAGCCAAAAGGAGTTTTGCAGTCATCTCATTGCATTAAAAAGAAAAAAATAGTATAATAAATAATAACATTGGCAAGTGTTATAATTAAAAAATTCAACCATGAACCCCGCTAAATAATTTAACATTTAGCGGCGGCCGAAAAAATATATGGCAATATCCAACGAGGCGGAAAGAACTAAAAAAATTTTATTAATTGAAGACGACGCCAACCTGCTTTACAGCTTGCAAGCCAAATTCAGAATTGAAGGCTTTGAGATTATAACCGACGAAGGTTTAGATAAAATTGAAATTTTTGAAAAAATCGTCAGCCTTAAACCAGATTATATTATTTTGGATATTATTCTGCCAAAAATTAGCGGCCATGATTTATTGAAAGAAATAAAAGTCAGCCCATTAATGTCTAAAATACCGGTTTTTGTATTTACTAATTTAAGCGATAATGATAGCCGCCAGCAGGTGATGAAATTCGGCGCCGACATTTATTTCGTCAAGGCTGATTTTACCATAGATGAGTTTGTGGCTAAGTTTAAAAAAATTATCAGCAACCGGGAAAAAATAAAATTTTAAATCACCATCGCTCCGCCTCTCCCGCTCCGCCTCTCCGTTTCGGTCCGTAGAAGACGAGACGATGATTCGCGCGGCTTAGCTGTCCGCGCGAATTGGTGATTTTCCATTTTGATTTCGCCGCGACTTCATCGCGGCTTTGTCCTGAACGGGATTCGCGTTTTATATTTCATTTATGTTTCACTTATCCAAATCAAAGCACCTAAACTTCGCTCATTTGCTGAAAGCGGCCGATGAGCTGGCCAATCGAATCCCTCAAATAAAAAAACGGCGGAGAATCAGGCGGATTTATAAGCTTTTAAAATATTTTTGCTGGTCGATGGTTATTTTATTTTCGGTCTGGTTTATTTTATTTTCAAACCAAATTTTAAACGCGGTTGAACTTTACTATCAGGCGGCTTTAGGCAAAACTAATTTAGAACAAGCGATCGCGCTCGGCCGGCAGAATAAATTGAGCCAGGTCATGACCGCGGCTTCGGCCGCGGAAAACAATTTCCATCTTTCAATCTACCGGCTGCAGGAGATTAAAGACAATTACTTTATTAACAAGTCTGATTTATTATTAAGCCAGCTTAATAATATTGAAAGTTTATTAATTACCGCTCAATTTTTAAGCAAAGCGGTTTATAACGGCGCCAGTTTCGGTTATAGCCTGGAAAATCTCCTGGTCGGCGATAAAAAATTAAATTTTGCGAAATTCAGCCCGGAAAATAAGCGGAAGGTTTTAAGCAAAATTTACGAGTCGGCGCCGGAATTAAACGGCATCAAGGCTAATCTGGATTTGGCCTACTTAAACTTAGAACGGGTTAGCCTGGAGGGCCTACTTTTTCCTTTTAAGGAAAAAGTCAAACAAATAGAAAATCAAATTCAGGACATCAGGCTAATATTGGAAAAAGCCGTGTCCATGTCGCAATTGCTACCCGCTTTGACCGGGTATCCGAATAAAGTCAAGTATTTGGTAATGCTCGAGAATAATGACGAATTGAGGCCGACAGGCGGGTTTTTGGGAACTTACGGAATTTTAGAACTCTGGAACGGAGAAATAATTAATTTTAATACCCATGACATTTACCATCTGGACATGCCGGTCAAAGATAAAATCAATGTTATTCCGCCCGAACCGATTAAAAAATATTTAGCGCCAAAATGGTATTTGCGCGACGCCAATTGGTCGCCGGATTGGCCGACGGCGGCGCGAAAAATCGACTGGTTTTATCAAACGGAAAGCCGTTTAAATCCGGCGGCGGAAAGAATTTCAGAATTTAACGGCACGATCGCTTTGACGCCGAAATTAATTACCGATATTTTAAATATAACCGGGCCGGTAACGGTTGAAGGGCAAAGTTATAATCAGGCTAATTTTCAGGATCTGCTGGAATACCGGGTAGAAAAGGGCTATCTGGTTTTAGGCGTTTCGTCCTGGCAGAGAAAAGAAGTTATCGGCGAGATCGCCAAGGAATTAAAAAATAAAATTTTTGACTTGCCGCCGGCCGGCTGGTTTAAAGCCATTAATGCCCTATTGGATAATTTAACCGCTAAAAATTTGCTGCTTTATTCAGGGGACAGCCAACTAGAAAATATCATCATAGACAACGGCTGGGGCGGGGAGGTAAAAGCCGTGGCCAGCGATTATTTAATGGTGGTAGACGCTAATCTGGGCGCTTTAAAGACTGACGCCAGCCTGAACCGCAATTTAAAATACGAAGTAAGTCAGGGCAATAATGGTTTATTTTCCAAATTAACCATCGGCTATGCCCACCATGGCCAAGTCGATTGGAAAACCAGCGTTTATAAAAGCTATACTAGAATTTATGTTCCTCCGGGCAGCCGGTTGATCAAAGTCATCGGCTATGCGCCAGGGCAAGTCGACAGCGGCAGCGAGCTGGGAAAAACTTGGTTTGGTTTTTATTTGACAGTTGAGCCCGGGGAAATTAAGAATTTTATAATTGAATATAAACTTCCGGACGCCGTTTCGTCTCCTGATAATTATGGGCTTTATATTCAAAAGCAGTCGGGAAAAGACATTGAAGAGGCGGTAGTTGACCTAAACTTTCTAAATGATATAAAATCATATAGCCCGGCCAGTCTATCTATTCAGAAAGTCAGTCCGGCCAGACTTAAGTGGGAAGGGGAGCTGAATATGGATCGGAGTTTTAAGATTGTTTTTTAATAATTTTCAATTTACAATTTTCAATTTTTCCGCCAAAGTTTGTCGCGCCAGCCAGAGGCTGGTCCGCCTTGGGCGGAGATCCGCCTCTGGTGGACAATGAATTTTCAATTTATTAATTTTCAAATTATGAATAGCATGATTGAAAATTTAAGAATTAAATCATTGAAAATTATTTGAAAATTTGTAAATTGAAAGTTGAAAATTATTGCTATGTTCATCAAACGGATCGGCATTGATCTGGGCACTACTTATACTTTAGTCCATGTCCCGAAACGGGGCATTGTTATTAATGAGCCCAGCGTAGTGGCGGTTTCCTTGATTGATAAAAAGATTTTAGCCGTGGGCAATGAAGCCAAAGACATGCTGGGCAGAACCCCGGATTCGATTGTGGCGATTAAGCCGTTAAAAGACGGGGTCATCGCCGATTATCGCACCACCGAGGCTATGCTCCGGTATTTTATCAATAAAGCCTTGGGCGGCATAAGATTGCTTAGACCCGAAGTCATGGTGGCAGTGCCGGCCGGCATCACCTCAACCGAGCGGCGGGCCGTAGTTGACGCCACTATCGCCGCCGGAGCCAGAGCCGCCTATATCATCAAAGAACCGATCGCCGCGGCCATCGGCGCGGACATTCCCATCGGCTCGGCTTCCGGCCATATGATTATTGATATCGGCGGCGGTACGGCTGAAATGGCGGTTATTTCATTGGGTGGCATCGTGACTTCAACTTCAGTCAGGATAGGCGGCAACAAATTTGATGACGCCATCCAGGAGTTTGTCAGGCGTAAGTATAATCTGGCCGTGGGCGAGAGGACTTCCGAGGAAATCAAAATAAAAATTGGCAGCGCTTTATATCTGGAGGATAAGCTGACCATGGAAATACGGGGCCGTGACATGATCACCGGCTTGCCCAGGAATATTATGGTCAATTCGGACGATGTTACCGAAGCTATCCAAAATGAGCTAGAGGCGGTAATCAACGCGGCCAAACGGGTTTTGCAGGAGACGCCGCCGGAATTAGCCGCTGATATTATGGATAAAGGCATGGTCTTGTCCGGCGGCAGCGCTTTGCTGCGGAATATTGACCAGCTGCTTTCGCGCACCACCGACGTGCCGGCCTACGTGGCCGACGAGGCCTTACTTTGCGTGGCCAAGGGCACAGGTATAGCGCTGGAAAATTTGGATTCGTATAAGAGGAGCATTTTCGCGACGAAGTAGAAAAGAAATTTGAAATTGGAAATTTGTAATTGGTAAAATGCAAATTCCTAATTCCTAATTTTATTTATGCTCATCGGCATTGACGCTTCGCGCGCCAATCGGAAATACAAAGGCGGCACCGAATGGTACGCCTATTATTTAATCAGGCAACTGGCCAAAATTGATTCAACCAATCAATATGTTTTGTATAGCGATAAACCGCTGACCGGCGGGTTAATCGATTTAACCGATGAGGGCGGCGAAGTTAACGGTAAAATTGACTTGGTTAAAGGCTGTCAAAAAATAAACAGCCCGCATAACAATTTCAGAGCTAAGATTTTGAATTGGCCTTTTTTTTATCTTTGGACGCAAGCTCGCCTGTCTTTAGAAATGCTTTTTCATCCGCCGGACAGGCTGTTTATTCCGTCTCATGTTTTGCCGGCGATTCATCCGAAAAAATCTCTGGTCACCATCCATGATATCGGCTTTGAGCGCGCCAAAGAGCTTTACAGTTCGGATAAAATCGGGCCCGGCGAAGGCCTCTCCGGCAAAGGGTTTGACTTTTTAGCCAAATTTTTTAGCGGGGGGAAATATCGCTCCAACATACTTGATTACCACAGCTGGTCAGCCAAATTCGCGCTTAAGCATGCCAGAGTTATTATTGCCGTTTCCGAATTTACTAAGCGGGAAATGATGGAGGTTTATGGCGCCTCGCAAGCTAAAATTGAAGTAGTTTATAACGGTTTTAACGCCGATCTTTATAAACCAATCGCAGCTAAGCATGAAACCGGCCGAGTGTTGAGGAAATACGGCATCAAGCCTCCTTATATTTTTTATGTCGGCCGTCTGGAAAAGAAAAAAAACATCGCCCGGCTGATTTACGCCTTGGCTATTATGAGAGAGAAATACGGGAAGATTAATCATAAATTGGTTTTAGTCGGCAATGCCGGACTGGGTTTTGATGAAGTTAAATACATGATTGAAGAATTTGATTTAAATAATGATGTTATTATCACCGGCTGGGTACCGGAGCGAGACATGCCTTATATCTATAATGGAGCTTCGCTTTTTGTTTTTCCTTCGCTTTATGAAGGCTTTGGCATTCCCTTGGTGCAGGCGATGGCCGTGGGAGTGCCGATTGCCGCTTCCGATATCGCCTCAATTCGGGAAATAGCCGGACGAGCGTCTTGGCTTTTTGACCCCAAAGAGGCGTCTGATATGGCTGAAAAAATGGCTGAAGTTTTATTGGATAAAGAGCTGGCCGATGATTTAATTGATCGTGGCAAGGTCAGAGTGAAAGATTTCAGTCTGGCAAAATGCGCCAAAGAAACTTTGGCGGTGATAGAGAGAATGTAATTTAAGTTAATTTATCTGGCCGCGCCAGATCTAAAAGAAGCGAGAAAATTAGAGAGAGTTGAAAATAAATAGCCGCCTATGTTATAATAATGATGTTATTTACCCGTTAGATATCATCTTTATTAAAATTGGATAAATATTGTTTTGGTTTTTATTTTTCAAATTTATATGCGAAAATTATTAGAAAAATCTAACGGGGCGGGAAAGAAAATAGCATCATTTTTAAATATTTTTATTTTTGTCCTAATATCAGTTATAGCCTTTTTATTTTTAGCCAGTGAGGTATCGCCGAGCGACTGGCCGGATACGTTCAAAACCGACGAGATATTAGTGAAATATAAAGCCAGCTCTGAAGCCGTCAGCATTAGGATCGACCCGGGAGAAGATTACAATAAAACATTGAATTATTATCAAAAATTACCCATGGTTGAATACGCCGAACCTGATTATATTTTTCAGGCGTCCATAATTCCTTCCGACACTTATTTCAATAACCAATGGTATTTGCAAAAAATTAAGGCCACTTTGGCCTGGAATGAGACGCGGGAAAGTCCCGAGGCCGTAATCGCCATTCTGGATTCGGGCGTGCAAATTGACCATCCGGATTTAAAGGATAATATCTGGACCAATAAAAAGGAAATTGCCGGCAACGGCATTGATGACGATAAGAACGGTTTTATTGATGACGTTAATGGCTGGGATTTTATCAATAATCTGCCTGACCCGGCGCCTAAGTTTAAGGATGGTTTTACGGAAGAGGGTATTTTGCATGGCACGATTATCGCCGGCATCGCCGCCGCTTCAGGCAATAATGCCGCCGGTATTAGCGGCGTAACCTGGAAAGCCCAGCTGATGCCGCTCAAAGTTTTAGATGATAAAGGCGAAGGCGGTTCATCTAAAGTCATAAAAGCCATCGACTACGCGGTGGCTAACGGCGCTAATATAATAAATTTAAGCTTCGTCGGTTTCGGTTACAGCAAAAGTTTGGATGAGGCGATCAAGCGCGCTTATGACGCCGGCGTAATGGTAGCCGCGGCCGGCGGCAATGAGCTGAAGCAGGGAGAAGGCAATAATCTGGACGCGTCTCCAATGTATCCGGTTTGTTTGGACGGCTCTGATGGCGAAAACCGGGTGATCGGCGTAGTCGCCGTTGATACGCTTGACCAGAAAGCTCCCTTTTCCGGTTTCGGCGGCGAATGCATTGATATCGCGGCTCCGGGAGTCAGTATTTTTAGCACTGTGGTTTATTCGCCGCAAAATTATATTCTGGACCGGCCTTTTGATAAATATTATGATGGTTATTGGTCCGGCACCTCGGTAACCGTACCCATGATCAGCGCCAGTTTGGCCTTGATTGAAAGCGCCAATCCGTCTTTAACCAGGAATGAAATAATTAAAGTATTATTTGATTCAGCAGACGATATCAGCCGCTTGAATCCAAATTATTTAAATAATTTGGGCAAGGGCCGCGTTAACCTGGCGGCGGCGGTTAATAAAGCTCTTGATGGTTTAAAAAATAAATCAGAGAAATTACTGGTTGCTCCTCAGGCCGGTTACCCCAGCCTGATTAAAATTACTAATCAAGAAGGTAAAGTTGAAAATGAATTTTTGGCTTATGATAAGAAATTCAAGGGCGGAGTAAATTTGGCCTCCGGCGATGTTAATGGCGATGGTCAGCCGGAAATTGTTACCGCCGCCGGCGCTGGCGGCGGGCCGCATATAAAAATTTTTGATTTAAACGGCAGGTTATTGGGACAATGGTTTGCTTTTAAGGAGACATTTCGCGGCGGAGTAAAAGTCGCCTGCGCCGACGTTAATCATGACGGCGCCGAAGAAATTATAGCAGTTCAGGGAGCTGACGGCGATTCTGAAGTTAAAATTTTTAATGCCAAAGGCCAGATGCTAGGCTCTTTCTACGCTTATGACAATAAATTCAGGGGCGGTCTGAATTTGGCGACCGGCGACATTGACGGCGACGGCGAAATGGAAATCGCCATTGGTTTGGGCGCGGGCAAGATTCCCGAAGTCAGAGTTTTTAAGGCTATTGGCGTCATGCAAAGCCAATTTTTAGCCTATCCCAAGGCTTTTCGCGGCGGCATCAGAGTCGCCATCGCCAATATCAGGGGGGGCACGCAAAAAAACCGCGCGCAGCTTATAACCGCTCCGGCTGGTGGCGGCGGGCCGCACGTTAAATTTTTTGATAAAAAAGGAAATTTATTATCCCACTTTTTCGCTTTTAACAGCAATTTGAGAAGCGGCGTAAATATAGCCAAGGCGGACAGCGATAATGATGGTTTAGATGAAATAATAACCGCGGCTGGGCCTGGCGGCGCGCCGCATGTCCGGGTCTTTAAGGCTAACGGCCGGATCGTCGGCTCCTTTTATGCTTATGAAGAGAGCTTTGGCGGCGGCGTTAACGCGGGCAGCCTTAAAGTTATAAAGTAAAAAGTAAAAAGTTAAAAGTAAGACAGGCTTTTGATTTTTGACTTTTTACTTTTAACTAAATTTATATGTCTCAACGAGCGATTTTTGACAAGCCCAATGTTCTAGTTACCGGCGGCGCCGGCTTTATCGGTTCGCATCTATGCGATCGCCTGATCTTAAATCGCAAAGTTATCTGCCTGGACAATTTTTCAACCGGCGATGAAAGGAATATCGACCATTTATTGGCCGATCCGAATTTTGAATTTATAAAACACGATATCACCGAGCCCTTGGACCTGGAAGCCTTGCCGGAATTACAAAAATTTAAAATTGAATTTCAGGGCCTGCAGGAAATTTATAATTTAGCCTGTCCGACTTCGCCCATGGATTTTAATAAGAATAAAATTGCCACCATTTTGGCTTCTTCTTACGGCGTAAGAAATATGTTAGATTTGGCCAGGCGCTATCAGGCAAAATTTATGCACTTTTCTTCTTCGGTGGTTTATGGGCCGAGGCAAAAAAATCTAGCCAAAATCAACGAGAGCGAATTGGGCAAAGTTGATATTTTATCGGCCAGAAGTTCGTATGACGAGGGTAAAAGATTTTCCGAAACCATGGTGGAAAATTACCGCCAGGTTTACGCGCTGGATACGAAAATTATCCGTTTGTTCCGGATCTACGGGCCGCGCCTGAAATTAAACGACGGCAATCTGATTCCGGATTTTATCAATAACGCTTTAGACAACGCCGACTTAGTTATCCCCGGCGACGCCAGTTTTTCCACCTCGCTTTGCTATATTAATGATTGTCTGGACGCGGTTTTGAAGTTAATGGCCAGCGACCTTAATGAGCCGGTCAATATCGGCTCTGACGTTAACATAAATTTGACTAAAATTTGTGAGATAATTATCAAGACGCTGGAGTCAAGGTCAAAAATAAAATACGCGGATAAGCACTTATTTATTACCGAACTGTGCCTGCCTGACATAACCAGGGCGCGCCAAGAATTAGACTGGATGCCGGTCATCACTTTGGAAAAAGGCCTGGGGAAAACCATTGACGACTTAAGGGCGGCCAAGGGATTGAAAACCGTTCATCAAGCGATTTAATATATATGATTAGGGTGTAGAAAAATACCTCTTTAAAACAAAATATTTTTCTAAAATTTATTCATTAATAC
>MFFY01000024.1 GCA_001778055.1 Candidatus Falkowbacteria bacterium RIFCSPLOWO2_12_FULL_45_13 | reverse complement strand
ATCATTCTGGCGGTAGTTTTAATTTTGGGCGGCGTCGCTGCCGCGGCCGGACCCGAGGCCATCGGGCAAAAGCAAATATCAGTTCAGGGCATCGATAATACCGCTTTACTCTCGGTTGATTTGGAGACGTTTAATTTGGATTTTAATATTGAGAAGATAGAACAAGATGAAAAATATTATTATGTAACTTACGGTTTTTTGGATTTAGCCGCGGCGGACAACGTTTGGCAATATCAATTACGCCAGCAGACGCGGAAAGTCGGTAAGCAAATCAAAGAAGATCTTGGTGTTTACTTGGCTAAATTTCTGGCCAAGCACCAGGAAGCCAGATTGCGGGAGTTGAAGCGGGAAAAAAGCCAGGCCCAGTCGCAAGGCGGGCAAAAGCGGGTGGAAGTGACCGAATATAGCGGGCTGATCGGCCGGACGCTTGATTTGGCGGCCAAAATTTTTCCAGGCTATGAACCGGTGAAAAAAGTTGAATTGCCGTCACCGGATTTGGCCGCCGCCATTTTGAACGTTTCTCCCCTGATAAAGAGGGATGAAGGGGGATTAAACAAAGCCGCCAGCGGGGTTGATAATTTAACGCAAATATATAATGATTACCTGGCGGCCCATGATAAAGACGGGGACGGAATTTTGGACGCGGCTGATAATTGTCCTGATTTAAGCAACGTCGATCAGCTGGACTCGGACGCGGATGGCATAGGCGACGTCTGCGATACCGATCCTGATACTGCCCCCCTTTCAAGGGGGGGTGAGGGGGGGGTAGCGACTGCCTCATCCACGCCAGACTCGGTTGATGCGACCGCCTCATCAACCCCCGAGGACACCGCCACGCCGGATGACTCGCCGGCCATACCCGAACCCGAGAGCGTGGATGTGATTGAGTTGCCAGTGGACGAGCCGGCGTCAGCCGAACCGACACCTGACCAGTCAGCCGATACTGCGCCGGCGTCAACGGTTGAACCAACCGGGGAGTAAATTAAAATTCAATTAACAAATTAACGAATTAAAAAAATGTTTGGCTCCATAGTCCCGTAATGGCTATGGAGCCGGAATGGCATTAAGATGTCCCAACCATGCATTGAGGCTCCATAGGGCTAACGCCACTATGGAGCCAAGTAGCTTACATATTCGCCCCTCGAGGCAAGCCTCGGGGAAATCTATTCCATTATAAAATTAAAAATTTTATATTTATGCCCGATAACTTCCAACAAACCGTTGACTTGCGCGAGCAAATGGAAAAGCGGCGCGAAGCGACTCGCCGTTCGGCGAAAAATCCGGCCACGCCCATTGAAAAAATTTACAGCCAAACCGGGGCCGATGAGCCGTCTAGCGACCTGAAAAAAATCAGCCGTCTTAAAACGGCGCGTCCGTCGGGCGGGGGTTATAGATGGTTGACTTTTTTCCTGGCGATTTTGGTTATTGCCGCCTCGTTTTATTTTTTATTTTTTAGCCGCTGGCCGGGCGAAAGCGCCGATCCTAAACAGAAAAATTGGTACGCGGTAAAATTGGCTGATGGCGAGATTTTTTACGGCCAGATCGCCGATGTTAAAGCTGACCCCGTGGTCATAGCCAACGTATATTATGATTATGATCAGGCCAGGCGGGCCGGCTCGGCCGCAGATTCGGCCAAAACGATTGAGGAAACAGGCAATCTCCGCCTGGTCAAGCGCGGCAAAGAAACCCACGGCCCGGACGGCACTATAAATGTGGTGCGGGCGCAAGTTTTGTTTATGGAGCCCTTAAAAGACAATTCAAAAGTTCTCCAAGCGATTTTAGGATATGAGAAGTAGCTTTTATGCTCCTTGATAAATTTATCCGCCCTTGGCGGAGGGCCCGCCTGCCACTGCGAAGCACGAGCGGGCAGGGTTAGGGGATAATGGGAATTATAAGTAAAAAATAGTCAAAATTAGTTGAAAATAGGTCAATTAGTATTTAATTTATAATTAGCTAAAAATTACCATTAGCCTTATCATAATTTTAGGTCTATTTTTAATTAAAGCCGCTTAAATTAAAGGTTTTTAAGTTTATAGACAGTAAATTGGTCGGCTGGTTTTGAGAAATTATCAAGTTTAATTTTATTTAATTATAGGCAAAAATTTATTTTTAGCTTATCAAACTATTATCATGTATAAATCAAAAAAACTTTCTAATGGCCTGGAGATTGTAACCGCGCCCCTGGCTGGCGCTAAAACCGTTACCGTTTTAGTTATGGCGGCCACGGGTTCAAGGTTTGAAGACCGGCAGACCAGCGGCCTATCCCATTTTTTAGAGCATTTGTTTTTTAAAGGTACGTTTAAGCGCCCGACCACCCTGGCGATTTCATCGGACCTTGACCGGGTGGGCGGCGAATTTAACGCCTTTACCGGTAAAGAATACACCGGTTTTTATGTTAAAGTTGAAGCGCGCTGGCTGGAGCTGGCTTTGGACGTCTTAAGCGACATGCTGTTAAATTCAAAATTCGCGGCCGAAGAGATCGAGCGCGAAAAAGGCGTGGTGATCGAGGAGCTTAATATGTATCTGGATAATCCGTTGGTCTTAATTGAAGATCTGTTTGAAAATTGCCTCTACGGCAATACGCCGGCCGGCCGGGACACCATCGGCACGAAAAAAACCATTTTAAGTTTTAACCGCCAGAGTCTTTTGGATTATGTTAACGCTCAATATAGCGCTGATAAAATGATTGTCGTCTTGGCGGGCGGTTTCGGGTCCTCGGCGGCGGACTTAGGCAATAAATATTTTGGCGCCCTAATGAAAAAAAAATATCGCGATAAGTTGCCGACCGACGACCGGCAAGCCGGCCCGCGGCTGAAGTTTCATTACAAAAAAACTGATCAGGCTCATCTTAGCCTGGGCGTCAGAACTTATTTTTCCGGCCACCAGGACGAGCTAACCGTCAAATTGCTGGCTATCACCTTAGGCGGCACTATGAGTTCAAGATTATTTACCGAACTGCGCGAACGCCGCGGCCTGGCTTACTACGTCCGAACCCATGATGAGCCGTACACCGATTCCGGCTACCTCACTACCCAGGCCGGCGTGCCCATCGGCAAATTGGCGGACGCTATCAGAATAATTTTAGCTGAATATAAAAAATTGGCCGATCAGCCGGTCAAGGCGGAGGAATTAAACCGGGTCAAGCAATGCCTGATCGGCCGCCAGGCCCTGCGGCTTGAAGCCTCGGATCAGGTCGCCGATTGGTACGGCCGGCAGATAATTTTGGCCAAAGAACAATCCCGGCCCAGGCCGGTTTTAACGCCAGAAAATTATTACGCTAAAATCGGGGCCGTCAGCGCGCGCGATTTGAGCCGCGCGGCCAGAAAAATATTTATCAATCAGCATCTGAACTTGGCCGTCATCGGGCCGTGTAAGCGCGCAGAAGAGTTTGAGAAGATGTTGAAATTATAATTTGATGGCAAATGACAAATTTCCAATGACAAATCAATGTCAAAATCCAAATAACAATAATAAATATGATTTAGCAAAACGAACGGCTGAATTCGGGGCAGAGATAATCATTTTTGCGAAAGGAATAAAAGAAAATAATATTAACCGGGTAATTATTAACCAATTAGTTCGTTCGGTCACCAGTATCGGGGCGAATTATATGGAAGCCGATTGCGCTGAATCAAAAAAGGATTTTAATCATAAAATAGGCATCTGCAAAAAGGAAGCTAAAGAAACTACTCATTGGCTGCATATGTTGGGCATTGCCGAATCCAATGAAACAGAAAAGTGCCGTAAGTTATGGCAGGAAGCTCATGAGTTAACGCTGATATTTTCAAGTATAGTTAAAAGAAAATATTAATTTGACATTGATTTATCATTTGTCATTGGAAATTTGTCATTTTATGGCATGTCTTTACTAGATAATCTAAACCCCGAACAGTTGGCGGCCGTCAAACACCAAGACGGTCCGCTTTTAATCGTGGCCGGGGCCGGCACGGGCAAAACCACGGTCATTACCCGGCGCCTGGCCTATTTGATCGAACGGCGGCTGGCCGCGCCGGAAGAAATTTTAGCTTTGACTTTTACGGAAAAAGCCGCGGGTGAAATGTCCGGCCGGGTGGAGGCGCTATTGCCTTACGGCTATTTTGATTTATGGATTTCCACTTTTCATGGGTTTGCCGAGCGCCTGTTAAAAGAGCACGGTTTATCTATCGGCTTGCCGGTTGATTTCAAACTGCTTAATGAATTTGAGCAATGGGCGCTGGTCAAAAAAAATTTGGAAAAATTTGAGCTGGATTATTACCGGCCCTTGGGCAATCCGACCAAGTTTATCCATGCCCTGTTAAAGCATTTTTCCCGCGCCAAAGACGAAGATCTTAGTCCGGAGCAATACTTGGAGTACGCTGACGGGCTGAAACAGAATTTGGATGGGATGCTCGGGGGATCTTCTGGATTGTCATTGCGAGGAGCGAGTGAAGCGAAGCGCAACGAGCGACGCGGCAATCTCCGGTTAGATACTACGAACCAGAGATTGCTTCGCCCCGCTGAGGCGGGGCTCGCAATGACAGATCAGCAGGAAACGGCGCGAATTAATGAAGTCGCCAACGCTTACCATGTTTATCAGCAGCTCTTATTGGACAACAATGCTTTGGACTTCGGAGATTTGATAAATTATGCCTTAAAGCTCTTTCGCTCGCGGCCGGCGATTTTGGAAAAATACCGCGGGCAATTCAAATATCTTCTTTTGGATGAATTTCAGGATACCAATTGGGCGCAGTATGAGCTCATAAAAATTTTGGCCGCTCCTTGGAATAATTTAGTGGTGGTGGGGGACGACGACCAGTCAATTTTTCGTTTTCGCGGCGCCTCCATGAGTAATATTTTGCAGTTTACTCAAGATTATCCCCGGACGAAAAAAATATTTTTAACCGCCAATTACCGCTCTTGCCAGAATATTTTGGATTTGTCTTATGACTTTATCAAGCAGAATAATCCCAACCGGCTGGAATGGCAATTAGAAAGTCAAAAGTCAAAAGTCTCCGCCCAAGGCGGATCCGCCTCTGGCGGAAAAAGTCAAAAGTTGAATAAGAAATTAATCGCTGAAAACAAGGGCCGGGGCGTGATTGAAGTAATCCAGGGCCAAGATTTGGCCGAGGAGGTAAAATTAGCGGCGGATAAAATTATTGAATTAAAAAATAAAGCCGGGGCGGACGGCGCCCATCCGAGCTGGAACGACTTCGCGATTTTAATCCGGGCCAACGACTCGGCGCGCGACTTTATGGCGGAGTTCGCGCGCCGCAGCTTGCCTTATATCTTCGGCGCCGCGCGCGGCCTTTACTTAAAGCCCGTCATCATGGACGCGATCGCTTATTTTAAACTTTTGGACAACTATCATGAAAGCGCGGCTGTTTGGCGGATGCTGAATCTGCCCATTTATAATTTCAGCGATACGGAGCTTGTAAATTTTAATCACCTGGCTGAAAAAAAGGCCCTGTCGCTGTTTGAGGTATTGAACCGGGCGGCTGTTTTAAAATTCAGCGCCGAGCTTCAGGAAAAAATAAAGCCGTTTTTGGCCATGGTGGCCAGGCATACGGCGCTGGCGCGGGAAAAGACGGCCAGCGAAATTTTTTTGGCTTTCATGAATGACAGCGGCTATCTGAAATATTTGGCCGAGCAATCTGACGCCAGTCATCTTGAGGAGCCCCATACTCAAGGCGATGAAAGATCTATCATAAGCGGTAAGCGCTTAGAACGGCGTATCATAGATTCTTCGCTCCCCGCGGCCGCCCAAAACGACAAAGGCGCGGAATCGGCTGAACAAAAAAGTTTGGAAAATATCAGCCTGTTAAATCAATTTTTAAAGCGGATCCGGTCCTTTGAAAGCTCGACAGACGATAAAAGCGTTAAGAGCTTTTTAGCCGAGCTGAATCTGGAACTGGAAGCCGGCGAGGCCGGCAGTTTGGCCGCCGACCTGGAGGCCGGCCCGGAAGCCATTAAAATATTGACCGTGCACGGCGCTAAGGGATTGGAATTCAGATATGTTTTCATCGCTAATTTGGTGGACAAGCGCTTTCCCGCCGTGGCGAGAAGCGAACCCATAAATTTGCCTGACGCGCTGGTCAGGGAAATTCTGCCGGCGGGCGACGCCCAGCTGGAAGAGGAGCGGCGTTTATTCTATGTGGCCATGACGCGCGCCAAGCAGAGTTTGTATTTTTCCTGGGCGCGCGATTACGGCGGCTTGAGGGAGAAGAAGCCGTCCAGGTTTTTAGTTGAATTGAGGCTGGTGGAGAAGGTGAAGGCGAATATTTGTCATTTCCGCGCAGGCGGCCCGCCTGCCGGACGGGCAGGGAATCCAGAAATTTCGTCATTAGGTAAAACTGTCGCAGTTCTGGATCCCCGGGCCAAGCTCGAGGATGACAAGTTAAATAATATTCCTTCTCATTTTTCCTATTCCCATCTGGCGGCTTATTCCCATTGCCCTTACCAGTATCGCTTTGCCCATGTTTTAAAAATTCCGGTCAGGGGCAAGGAGCAATTTTCCTTCGGTAAAACCCTGCATGCCACTTTGCAAAAACTGTTTCTGCTGCTTAATGAAAAAAAAGGTTTGGGGCAGGGAGACTTGTTCGGCTCCGTAACCTCCCCTAACCCCCTCCTTAGTAAAGAGGGGGACAGAACCGTTCTCCCCAGCCCCAGTTTAAAAACTGGAGCTGGGGAGATTTCCGCCAGAGGCGCTGTGCCCGCCGGCAGGCAGGGATCTCCGCCCAAGGCGGACCAGCCTCTGGCTGGCGCGACAAACTTGGGCGGAAAAGAGGGGGTTAATATCACCCTGGAGGAAATTTTAAAACTCTACGAGCAGAGCTGGATTGATGATTGGTATGAATCCAAACAGAAAAAACAGGAGCGGAAAGAGCAGGGCCGGGAAATTTTAAAGGTTTTTTATGAAAAGCACCGCGGCCGCTGGCCGGAGGTTTTATGTTTGGAAAAAAGTTTTAATTTGAAAATCGCCTGCCCCGAACCTGGCCCGGGGGCTGACGGTGAAAAATTTTATATTATGCGCGGCACGATTGACCGGATTGATAAAATCGGTCCGGCGGCTGGCTCGGCCAGTTCCCCTCGGCCTGACTTCGTCGTGAGCGCTCCGTCGAACGAGCTCGGGATTAAGGCGGAGCAGGCAGATGGCCTTAAGCTGGTGGACTATAAAACCGGCCGGGCCAAAGAGACTTTAAGTTTTGAAGACAAGGAGCAATTATTCATTTATCAGCTGGCCGCGGCCGAACTGTTCAAACAGCCGGTCAGCGGTTTGGCTTTCTATTATCTGGAGAATAACAGTGAAATTGAATTTATCGGCCAGGCGCGCGATTTGGAAAAAATAAAAGCCAAAATAATCGCCGCCATTGAAGCCATCGGGCGCGGAGAGTTTCCGCCCAAGCCCGGTCAAATTTGCGCTTGGTGCGATTTTAGGGGGATATGCGAATACCGTCAGTAATGATTCGGCCGATAATTCAGTGAATAAGTTCAGTTGAATAATGAGGCTTGAAATGGTAAAATAGGATTATAAATTATGATTGTCATTGCGAGGAGCGTAATATTTCGATTGTCATTGCGGGCTTGACCCGCAATCCAGAAACTTTTCCTTAGCTCCAAAATCTGGATTCCGGATCGCCTTCGGCTTAAAGGCCGGAATGACAAAAAGACGGTCGCTCGCAATGGCAGAAAGGAATATGTCCCTGCGCTTATATCTATTAACCATGTCGGTCATGACGGCCTTTTGCTGGCTGGTGTTCGGCTACATTGTCTGGACAGTAGATCCGGAAGCGACTAACGGCGCCGGCTGGTTTTTGTTTTATTCATCTTTATTTTTAGCCCTGTCCGGCAGCGCCGGCTTAGCGGGTTTTGTCGTCAGGTTTGTTTTTTTGCGCCATGAATTAGCGGCTAATAAAGTTAAAATCGCTTTCCGCCAGTCGTTTTTATTTTCCGGCTTTATCGTGATTTCGCTGTGGTTGCTGGCCCGCGGCCTTTTAACCATTTTAAATTTGTTCATGTTAATCATCGGCCTGTCGGTGCTGGAGTTTTTTTTATTGAGCTTAAGCCGGGCGCGCTCGGGAAACCATGACCGGGAAAAGCATTTGTGATAAAATAAATAATATTGTATAATAAAGAGGTACAATAGTCATTAAAATCAGTAAATCAAGGTTAGTAATTAAAATTATTTTGTCATTCCCGCGTAGGCTCGCCTCGCGCGCCGTTGGCCAGAGCCTTGGCGACGTGCCACCGGAGTTTTCGGCGTAGCGCGGGCGGGAATCCAGGAGTAATCAGTACGCGCAGTGATTATTTAACAATCATTGTCAATACTCCGACTTTCTGGATTCCGGCTTCGTCCGCCTTGGGCGGACTCTCCGCCCGCTGGCGGAGGCCGGAATGACAAAGGTTTTAAATATATCGCCCTTCCCCATGCCCAACGACCCTCAATTTAATAATAATGATTTTGACGGCTTAAATTCAGCGTCAGACGCCCAGTCGCCGAAAGCCGACTTAAACAAGAACCAAAAATTGGCTATGTCCGGTTTGGCGGTTTTTGCCGTTTTAGTCGTGGCTTTATGGCTGGTCCAGCTGAAAAACAATATTTACGGG